>JASJCD010000097.1 GCA_030066135.1 Desulfobacterales bacterium
TGGGCCTATCGGTGGCAGTATCGTGCCGCCCGCTTGTCTTAAATGCTTGTGAAAACCGTTTTACCCCGCCGGCAGGTCCGGTGCCGGTGCGTTCAACACGGTAGTGGAAAATCCCGGGTCAGTTCAGCCACGCCGCTCTGAACGGACCGGCGCACTGCCGGGTCGTCGGGCTGGCGCAACAACTGGTCGATCCAGTCGGCGATAAGCTCGACCTCGGGCTTCCCCATGCCCCGGGAGGTGATGGCAGGGGTTCCCAGCCGCAGACCGCCGGAGCGGTTGGGATGGGTGTTCTCGAAGGGAAGGGGATTGCGGTTGGCGAAAAGACCTGCGGCGGCTAATGCATTTTCGGCGTGCTCGCCGCTGATGCCGCGAGGACGCAGATCGATCAACACCAGATGGTTGTCGGTGCCGCCGGCCACGAGGCGGTAGTCGCGTTCTGTGAGGGCATCTCCCAGATAGCGGGCATTGGCGACGGTCTGTTCCTGGCGGGTGCGGAAATCCGGCTGGGCGGCGAGGTTGAAACATACGGCCTTGGCGGCGATCATGTTCACGGCCGGCGTGCCCTGGCAGCCGGGGAAGACGCTGCGGTCGATGGCCGACCGATATTTTTCCCGGCATAAAATCACCCCCCCGCGCCCGCCGCCCAGGGTCTTGTAAGTCGTAAAGGTTACATAATCGGCGTGCGGCAACGGGCTGGGAATGACGCCGGCAGCCACCAGGCCGGCGATATGCGCCATGTCCACCATAAACAGGGCCGATACCCCGGCGGCTATTTCAGCCAGCCGGGCATAGTCGATCAGACGGGGATAGGCGCTGGCCCCGGCAACGAGCATGCGTGGCCTGGTCCGGGCCGCCAAATCGCTGATCGCGTCGTAGTCGATGGTCTCGGAATCCGGGTCAAGGCCATAATGCTCAAACTGGAAACAGCGGCTGGTCACCGATGCGGCCGCCCCGTGGGATAGATGGCCGCCATGGGAAAGACGCATCGCCAGAACGCGGTCGCCCGGATTCAGAGCGGCGAAATAGACGGCCCAGTTGGCGGCCACGCCGCTGTGAGGCTGGACATTGGCATGCTCGGCCCCGAAGAGGGCGCAGCAGCGCCTGATCGCCAGATCCTCCAACGCGTCTGCATGGGCGCAGCCGGCATGATAACGAGCGGCGGGATAGCCTTCGGCCGCCTTGACGGCAAAGGCCGAGCCCAGGGCTTCGAAAATCCCCGGCAGAGGATGATTTTCAGCGGCGATCAAATCGATCGTGGCGGCCAGCCTTTCTTCTTCATGCCTGATCAGTGCGGCCACTTCGGGGTCACTGGTTGTCAATGCACGCATGCCCGTCTCCGTTCTTTAGGGGGTTGGAAGGTGAACTTCCCGGGATCCTTGACTTGTCGTTTTTATCCATTGTACAAACTTTCACTTTTAGATCAAATAACCAGATGGGCTTTATAAAACCATACCGAAGGACAAGGGATGAAACGCACGGCTGAACTCGAACGCCATACCCAGGAAACGCGCATTGCGGCCCGCCTGAATCTGGACGGCCACGGCAATACGGAAATCCAAACCGGCATCGGTTTCTTAGACCATATGCTGACCCTCATGGGGGCCCACGGCTTTTTGGATATCAGCCTCACGGCCCGGGGGGATATCGAAGTGGATTATCACCATACGGTCGAGGATGTGGGGCTCGTGCTGGGCGAACTGCTCGATAAGGCCCTGGATGAGCGCAAGGGCATCCGCCGTTTCGGGCATGCCGTCACCCCGATGGACGACGCCTTGGCGGCCGTGACCATCGATTTGTCCAAACGACCTTTTCTGGTTTTCAACCTGCCGCCGGCGATCGGTCCGGCCGGAAGCTTTGATCCCCAACTGGCCAAGGAATTCTGCCGCGCGCTGGCCACCCGCGGGGGGCTCAACCTGCACATCAATGTCCAATACGGTGAGGACCCCCATCATGTGCTGGAAGCGGTTTTCAAAGCCATGGGCCGCGCCTTGGCCCAAGCCGTGGCGGTGGACGAACGCATCGAGGGGGTGCGCTCAACCAAGGGAACCATCTGAAACGGTGTTTCCCCCTGTGCTTAAATCCGACTGGAAATCCTCCGTAGATTCACCTCCAGGAGCACGCTGCCGATAGACGGCCGCTTTGCCGTTAGCGGGACCCTTATCCGATGTCAAAAGGTTGCAAGGAGTTGACACTGCCATGATCGTAATTCCGGCCATCGATATCAAAAACGGACGCTGTGTCCGTCTCGAACAGGGGCGCATGGATCGTGAGACCGTCTTTTCGGACGATCCGGCCGCCATGGCCCGTCAATGGGCCGCCCAGGGCGCCGCGCTCATTCATCTTGTCGACCTGGACGGGGCGGTTTCCAAGGCCCCCCGGAATCGCGCCGTGATTGCCGCGATCGTCCAAGCCGTGAATGTGCCGCTGCAGCTCGGGGGCGGGATTCGTGATCTGGCCACCATCGAAATGTATTTTGAGCTGGGGGTCGAGCGCATCGTGATTGGCACGGAGGCCATCCGCAATCCGACCCTGCTGAAAGACGCCGGACGCCGATTTCCCGATCGGATGGTGGTGGGGATTGATGCCCGCAATGGACTTGTGGCCATCGAGGGCTGGACCGAGACCACCGGAACCACGGCCATCGATCTGGCCCGGCGCTTCGAGGACTGTGGTCTGGCGGCGATCAACTTTACGGATATTCACCGTGACGGCATGCAGACGGGCCCCAATATCGAGGCCACCGGCCAATTGGCCCGGGCCGTCACGATTCCCGTCGTGGCTTCGGGCGGTGTGTCCACCCTGGACGATATCCGCAATCTAAAACCGCTTGAAGCCGATGGCGTCACGGGTGTCATTACAGGCAAGGCCCTATACAGTGGGACCCTCGATCTTAAGGCGGCCATGGCCATTGCCGGCGGCGACGGCGAATGATGCTCAGGGTTAGATTGTCCTTGACGTTGATGCCCGAATGTAATATCAGAAGCGGTTTAACAAGGGGTCATATCCTCCTCAGGGAACCAACGTGATTCATTTGTCGGTTACAGGTCGTCTAATAAAGCTTCATCCCATCTAAAATTCCCTGCCGTTTCCCCGTCCATTTGTATTACCCGGAGGGAGGATCCGCTTTTTGGCACCGTTCATACCCGAAGAAAAAATTACCGAAATTCGTGACACCTGCAATATCGTGGACATTGTCGGCGAATCCGTGGTGCTCAAAAAGGCCGGGCAGAATTATGTGGGGCTCTGCCCTTTTCACACCGAAAAGACGCCCTCCTTCACGGTCAGCGACCACAAGCAGATGTATTACTGTTTTGGATGCGGGGAGGGCGGCAATGTTTTCAGTTTTTTGATGAAGCACCAGGGGTTGAGTTTTCCGGAAGCGGTAAAACAGCTGGCCGAGCGTTACGGGATCCAGCTGCCCCGCCGTGAAATGTCGCCCGAGCAGAAAAGGCGTTTGAGCGAGCGCGAGCAGATGTTTCAGTTGAATCGCCTGGCCATGGAGTTTTTTCGCCATGTGCTGAGGAAAGATAAAATCGGCGCTGTCGCCAGGGATTACTTGAAGAAAAGAGGATTTTCAGCCGATACGGCCACGGCGTTCAATATCGGCTATGCACCGCCTGGATGGGACCACCTCCTGGGCTATGTGAAGCATAAGCGCATGCCTGTCCCCCTGGCCGAGCGGGTGGGGCTCGTGGTGCGTCGTCAAAGCGGGCAGGGACACTACGATCGCTTTCGGGGGCGAATCATATTCCCGATCTGCGATTCCGGCGGCCGGGTCATTGCTTTCGGTGGCCGGGTCTTAAACGACGACTTGCCGAAATACCTCAACTCACCGGAATCGGAGATCTACAGCAAGAGCCGCTCGCTTTACGGCCTGGATGTGGCCCGACACCATTGCAGAAGCAGCGAACAGGTTTATATTGTTGAAGGATATTTTGATGTTATCGCCCTGCACCAGCACGGCATCCGGGAAGCTGTGGCAACGCTGGGAACGTCCCTGACACGTGAACACGTCCGTATGGTGCAGGGCCTGGTCGGAGAGAACGGCCGGGCTTATCTGGTATTTGATTCCGACGAAGCCGGCATAAAGGCCGCCCGACGGAGTGTGGCCCTGTTCGAAAAAGGATTCGTTGATGCCCGTGTCCTGGTGCTACCGCCCGGACACGACCCGGACAGTTTCTTGTTCAAGCACGGTGCGGACAAGCTGCGGGAACTGGCGGCGGCGGCCAAGGGGCTGATGACGTTTCTGATCGATTCGGCTGTCAGCCGGCATGGATTGAATATGGAAGGGCGCATACGGGTGCTGGAAGAGATGGCCGCTTCGTTGGCGGCGCTAACCGACCCGGGTGCGCGCTCGATTTACATCAAATATCTGGCGGAGACGGTCGATATCGACGAGGCGGCCATTCTGGAGAAAATTAATCAGGTGGCGGGCAGGTCGAAACCCGGCGAAGCACGAGAAGGTGTGCGCCGACAGTCGCCGGCCGAACAACCTGGATTGGCCCTATCGCAGGGCAGCCCTATTGAGCGCCAACTGGTTGCCATGATGCTGCAGTTTCCGGAAATTCTGCCGGAGATGCGCAAACAAAAAATCGTTGCCATGCTGGATGACCCCGTGCTGCGGGGCATCGGCCAGGATGCTCTGGACGGTAGGGAGCACCCCGCTCCTGGGGAGAGTGGTGACGCGTCCGAATATGATTTTCATAGACGACTGAAAGCCCAGCTGAGTATTCAGCAGGAGGATTGGGATTACCGCGGCTGTATGCGCATTATCCGGCATTTCGTCTCGACCAAGCGCCGGCAGGCATCTGCGCCGCTGGACGCGCAGATCAAACAAGCCGAAAAGGATCGTGACGATGAACGTCTACAGCAGCTCTTGAAAGAAAAGCAGGAGCAGGTCATTCGTGTCCGCAATCAGCAGGGGGCGGTTGGAATTTCCAAGGAGGTGGACTGATTCTTGGGGTGTCCTAAGGGATCAGCACCTCCTTTATAGCGATTTAATGCACCAATTTTTACGTATGTGGGAGGCAATTTTTTATGGCAAAAAAAGCCGCAGCCAAGAAAGATGATACCAGCACCAAACCGAAGAAAGCGGCGGGTATTAAAAAAAGGACGCCCAAAAAGGCCATGAAAGCCAAAGCTAAGAAAGCGGTAGCCGCCAAGAAGCCTGCAGGCAAGAAAACAGGTGCGGCCAAGGTTAAAAAGCCGATGGTCGCCAAAAAGAAAACGGTCAAAAAGCCAGCGGCCAAGAAAGTCGTGAAAAAAGTCACGGCTCCAAAAGGCAAAGCCCCCGCCAAGACGGCTGTGAAAGCGAAAAGCGCGAAAACAATCAAGAAAGCAGTGCCTGCGGCGGCGCCCCCCAAAAAGCCCGATCTCAAAGATGGCAAAGAGGCCATCATGCAGGCACTGGAAGCGCTTGTCAAACGTGGCAAGGAACAGGGGTATCTGACCTACGAAGAGATAAACAACGCGCTGCCGGAAGCATTGATGTCGCCCGACCAGATCGACGATACGTTGATGATGTTCGATGAATACGACATTGAAGTGGTCGATGAGAAAAAGGCCAGCCTTCCGGCCAAGGGCAAGGACACCAAGGCCGCCAAGATTAAAACGGACGACTCCGGCCTGCCGGATTTCGGTACCGTGACCGATCCTGTCAAAATGTACCTGCGTGAAATGGGTAACGTCACGCTGCTCAGCCGAGAAGGCGAGGTCGAGATCGCCAAAAAAATCGAGTTCGGTGAGCAGGAAGTTCTGCGGGCGCTGCTGGATACGACCACGGCCGTCGACTGCATCCTTGAACTGGGTGAGCATATCCACAACGGCGCCTTGCGGCCCAAGTACGTGCTGCGGGACATCGACGAGGGGGACAGCTTCCTGGACGAATCCGAGCAGACCGACAAGTTTCTCGCCACCATCGAAGCCATTCGCGCCATCAATGATGAAAACCGTGAACGTCGCGAAAAATTGTTCCAAACCAGCCTCAAGCCGGACGAGCAGCGCCGCATCCGCCGGGCCATCAACCGCCGTACGGTCAAGATCTTCGATCTGCTCAAGGAGTGGCGCCTGGAAAGCAGTGTCATCGACCGGGTTGAGAGTATTATCCGCAATCAGATCGAGTGGTTCGACTCCATGAACAAGGCCATCGGCATGTATGCGGATACGATCGATGCGCCGGTCGGAGAGTTGCGGATACACCTGACTTCGGAAACCCGTTTCGTCAAATGGGCCAAGGAGCGTTGTGATCTGACCAAGAAAGATCTGGGGATGCTCTACAAGGAGCTGCGTGCGGTCCAGGATAAAATCGCCGAAAAGGAATTGGCCATCAAGGCCAAGAACCGTGTCCTCAAGCGCATCATCGCCAGCGTGGATGAGGGGCGTTTCAAGGCCAAACTGGCCAAGAGCGAACTGACCAAAGCCAATCTGCGGCTCGTGGTCAGCATTGCCAAGAAGTATACCAATCGGGGGCTTCAATTCCTCGATCTGATTCAGGAAGGCAACATCGGCCTGATGAAGGCCGTGGACAAGTTCGAATATCGCCGCGGTTATAAGTTCAGTACGTATGCCACCTGGTGGATCCGTCAGGCCATCACGCGGGCCATTGCCGATCAGGCCCGCACCATCCGCATCCCGGTCCATATGATCGAGACCATCAACAAATTGATCCGCACATCGCGCTATCTCGTTCAGGAACAGGGGCGTGAACCTTCACCGGAGGAGATCGCCGAAAAAATGGAGATCCCGCTGGAAAAAGTCCGCAAAGTACTGAAGATCGCCCGCGAACCCATATCGCTGGAAACACCGATCGGCGAGGAAGAGGACAGCCACCTGGGAGATTTCATCGAAGATAAAAAATTTATGCTGCCCTCCGATGCCGCCGTCAATCTGAACCTGGCCGAGCAGACGCGCAAAGTGCTGGCCACCCTGACGCCGCGCGAAGAGAAAGTGCTGCGCATGCGCTTTGGCATTGGGGAGAAGGCCGACCACACCCTCGAAGAAGTCGGTCAGGATTTTGCCGTTACGCGTGAACGTATCCGGCAGATCGAGGCCAAAGCCTTGCGCAAGCTGCGTCATCCGACCCGCAGCAAGAAGCTGAAGCATTTTATCGAGAGTTGAAATGCACGTATGGATATAGATCACCCGGCACCGCGCTGCCGGTACCGGTCGCCGCCATGGACACCCGGCGATCCGATTTGCACACCGCCGGGACGCCTTGACAAAAAAGGTGCGGAAAGATAGGACAGATGACGCTTCAGCGCGGGAGGAAGAGATATGGCCGGCAACGATCAGCGGTTTGCGTGCCGAGGGCGGATCGCACGCGAGCATAAGACCGCCGCTGTTGGTTCCGGGTCCCCGCGCGGGCCGATTGTGGGCCCATAGCTCAGTTGGTAGAGCCACCGGCTCATAACCGGTAGGTCCCTGGTTCGATCCCAGGTGGGCCCATTTTATCAGAACATGCGCCGGTAACGCGGTCCGATTGCCATAAAGCGATGCGGCCCACTGCCCACCGGCGGCCCCAAGCTGCCCGCCAAACAGTTTCCCGTGCGTGGCGCGCAGATGGGGTAACAAGGTCTCCTGATATGCTTAAAAAGAAGCCATTGCCACTCAACGGACGCAACTCCCGATGCGCTCACGCAAGCCGGTGGTCTGTCAAAGACCCCGGCCCGAAAGCCCTGCCAGCGTGGTTCAACTTTGAACCACGCTTTTTTTATCGGCTGTCCCGGGAGAACGTTTGATGGTCAGGCTGAAGGACATCATAGCCGGGTTGGAATCCATTGCTCCGGGTCATTTGGCAGAGGAATGGGACAATGTCGGCCTCCAGGTGGGGCATCCCGAATGGCCCGCCGAGCGCGTCCTGATTGCCCTGGATCCGACGCCAAGCGTGATCGAGGAGGCCATCCAGGGCGGGGCCAACGTCGTTGTCACCCATCACCCGCTGCTTTTCCGCCCGTTGCGCCAGCTCAACTTGGCAACCGCTATGGGAGCGCTTGTCCAGAAACTGATCGATAAGCGCGTGGCGGTTGTGGCCGCGCATACCAACCTGGACAGCGTTCCCGGGGGTATCAATGACGTCCTGGTCGAGATGCTGGCGCTTGAAAAGGTCACCGTCCTGCAGCCGATAGCGTCCGAGACCCACGCCGGTCTGGGGCGCGTGGGTCGACTCCCGCAAGCGGTGCGCTTTGAATCCCTGGTGCGCGACATCAAAACACGCCTGGGGCTGGCGCACATCCGTTACGCCGGCCAACCCCCCGACCTCGTTCGGGGGGTGGCGGTTTGTTCCGGCAGCGGCGGCAGTCTGCTCAATTTGTTTCTGGCATCATCGGCCGATGTCTACGTGACCGGGGATGTCCGCTATCATGAGGCCCGCGAAATCGAAGCCCAAGGCCGCGGGATCATCGATGTCGGGCATTTTGAGTCGGAACGCATCATCGTTGGACACCTGGCCCAACGGCTGAGCGCATGGCTGGCACACAAAGGACTGGCAGCGCAGGTTCAGGAAGCGCAAAGTGAAGAAACGCCGTTTCAGACCCTGTAGCCCTGCCATACCTGGTCGGGACGTGTGCCCGCGCCGCGAACTTGGGGTGATCATTGCGGACACAGGCGCTGTCTGTTTCGCGATGTGATTACGCATATGGCCGGTCACATGGCCGGTGTGGATAAACACGATACGGTTAAATCAAGAAGGAGCCGCTCGAGGTATCATGACAGCCATTACGCAAGCGCAGTTTGAAATGTTGATCAGTCTGCAGAATATCGAAGTCGACAAGATCGAAGTGCAGAGGACCCTGGATGCCGTCGCGGCTAAAGTGGCGGAGCTGGAAGGCGAGTTAGAGGCTTTTGCGGAAGAAGTTGAACACGAAAAACAAGCGCTGCAGGCCAACAAGGCGCTCTACGCCGACTTCGAGGACCAAATCCAGACCAATGACACCCTGATCTCCAAAATCGAAGAAAAACGGCGATCCGTGAAGACCGAACGCGAATACCAGTCGCTGATTAAAGAAGAAGAGCAACTCCGGGCCCGCAAAGCGCAGATCGAAGAGGAGATGATCGCCTGCATGGAACAGATGGAAACCAGGACGGAGACCATCGCCACCAAGGAACAGGAACTGGCGCAGATCAGAGAGCAGGTCGAAAGCGACATCCAAAGCGTTCGGCAGGAGGCCTCGACGAGCGAGATGCGGCATGCCGATCTTACCCGTGAGTGGGAGCAAATGGCGTCGGATATCGATGCGCGTCTGTTGGAGAAGTTTGTTAAAGTCAAGAATCAGACCGCGGACGGGCGTGCGCTGGCACCGGTCAAAAACGCGATCTGCTTGGCCTGCCACATGAACATCCCACCGCAGATGTACAACGAGTTGCAGCGCTTCGACAGCTTGAAATTATGCCCCTTCTGTTTTAGAATTCTTTATTGGGATAATTCCTGAAACATCGATCCTGAGGGGGTGCGCGACAGACGGTGGTCAAACGAACACCGACCGGCCCTGCACCCCCGTGACGTTCAAACCATACGGTAGATGAACGGTCAGAGCAGACCAGGCGATCGCCGGCACATGCGTGCCGGAGGAAAGTCCGAACACCACAGGGCAGGGAGCTCCGTAACGCGGAGTCGTGGCGACGCGAAGGAAAGTGCAGCAGAGAGTAGACCGCCACGTCCGGCTCGTCCCGCAGGGCCTGCAGGGCGCGGTAAGGGTGAAACGGTGCGGTAAGAGCGCACCAGTTCCCCGGGTGACCGGGGAAGCTAGGCAAACCCCTCCCGGTGCAAGACCAAATAGAGGAGCGCTTGAGGGCGGCCCGCCCGAGCTCCCGGGTAGGTCGCAAGAGGTGACGGGCAACCGGCACCCTCAGATGAATGATCGCCGTCCGGCCTCGGGTAACCGGGGTTGGAAACAGAATTCGGCTTACGGGCTGCTCTGGCCGTTTTTGCTTGCCTGAATCCCAGAGACGGGATCCCCAACCGAAATCGATCGGAAGAACCATGAAAGTCGAAGAGAGTGGTGAAATCTCCTATCAGGACAAAGTCCGCATATTCTCCCATGACTATCTCAAATGCTGTGTTTACATCTCCGAGGCGCGCGACCGCCGGCTGATTTTCACCAAGAAACTTTATTCCCGACTTATCAGCAACACCCAGTTGATGGAAGATTTTCTGGACTTTCACGGGGCCAAAAACAACACGGATTGGTATTACTACCGCGAGCTCACGGCAGCCGCCCGCCATATCAGCCTGAGCGCCTACTCGCAGAAGCATATTGCCAATCGGCTCGTGTTCTACGATCTGCCCGACTCGGACGCGTTCGCCGTGCAGGGCGAAAAAACGCTGGAATATTTAAATACCTGCCTGGTCAACCTGGCGCCGGCCATCATGGATGAAGCCCAGCGGCTGAATATTGCGCAACCCCCGCGGGGCTTTGACCCCGCCAAATTCCCCAGTATCGCCTCGTCGGAGATGCTGGCCTACGATATCGACGATGAAAACAAAGATCTTCAAAAAAAGCATATCGTCAAGATTGCCAGTGAATTCCTGAGCATCGTCCAGAAATTCGATCAGCTTGGTTTCTACGAACCCTACCCTTTGGAGAAAATCTTAACGATCGTCCCGGAGAAGGTCAATGAAGTCCAGATCCGCCGTTTCGAAATGCTGGTGCACAACCTGCAGTCGGCTTTCGACTCCTATGTGATTCACGGCGGATATCGCTATGGCAACCGTAAGCTCAAACAGCTGCGCAGCCATTTTTCGGTGGTTTTTCATCTTCTGCAGCTCATCGGGCGGCTCCTTCACTTCTACGAACGTCACCAGCATACCACCAGTTTCAAGAATATCTACCAGCAGGTCCAGGAGCGCCTGGACGCGCTCGTCAATCCTGAAACGCTTCTGGACCGTACCATCAACTACGGGCTGTTCTACGCCTGTCATTTTTTAAATACCGGCAAAGAGCTGGCCAAAGAGATCCTCAACGAGAATATCGAACGCGGCGCCATCACCGTGGGAATTCCCGTTAAATTAGGCTTTCACAGCCGGCCCAGTCTGTTGGTGGCCAAAATCGTGCAGTATTACGGCGGCCAGGTCGAATTGTGCATTGGCGGTGATCGCTTCGATGCCAGCAGTGTTCTGGATATTCAATGGGCCGGCGGAAAAATCAACAAGGAGAACATCACCGAAGTGACATTTGAAGGCGACACCCGCGCCTTGAACGATATCCAGATTCTGGCCGGGGTGAATTATGGTGAGGACACCATGGGCAAAGGGGTGCCCCTTCCCAAAGAACTCCTCTACCTGCGGTGAGGGACAAATGTTACGCGTGACCCGCCACGGCGACTTGCTTTACCGTTCGCATCACCGATGCCATGGGTTGCGCCCATGAACTGGGCTGTTATCGTTGCCGCCGGTAAAGGTCTCCGTATGGGTGCCGGGGTACGCAAACCCTATCGGCTTCTGGCCGGCCTTCCCATCCTGCGCCACACCCTGAACACCTTTCAGCGCAGTGCCCATTTCGAAGAAATTTTGCTTGTGGTGGCAGACGACGATATGGCGGCCTGCCGCCGGGAGGTGGTCGACCCTTCCGGGTGGGGCGATCATGTGCGCCTCGTCTCCGGCGGACGTGAACGGCAGGAAAGTGTTTTCAACGGGCTTGCGGCCTGCCGCGGCGGGGATGACGATCTGGTTTTAATCCACGACGGGGCGCGCCCCCTGGTCGCGGTGGAACTCCTTGAAAAATGCCTGTCGGCGGCGGCGGAAAAGGGGGCTTGCATCCCCGCGGTGCCGGTTACCGACACGCTGAAGCAGGGGCACGCCAACGGAAGTATCGCCGCAACCCTGCCGCGCGACGCGATCTGGCAGGCCCAGACGCCCCAGGGTTTCAGGCTGGGCCTGATCCGGGCGGCCCACGAACGGGCGCGACAGACGGGCTACACGGGGACCGATGATGCCCAGCTGGTCGAACGTCTGGGGAAACCGGTGTTTATCGTGAGCGGCAACCGCTCCAATATCAAGATAACCCGTCCGAATGATCTCGTGCTGGCCGAGGCCATCTGGCGGCAGCGGCAGGGGGCATAATGCGCCGGTAGGAAGTAGCTGAAAGCCTGCAAGCGTTTTAGGATGCAAGTTTTAAAAAGGCCTCAACAGCCGCCACGGCCTCCTCGGGCGTGGCCACCCATTGCAACTGACCACTTTCAACATAGGCGGGAAAGATGGCGCCCAGATCGAAATCGAGCAGAACCACCGGGCGTCCATGCTTGAGCGCCAGGGACACTTCGGAAATGGTGCCGGCGCCGCCCGGACAGGCAACCACGACATCGCTGGAGAGGACATTGACATAGTTGCGCGCACTGCCCATGCCGGTCAGGATCGGAATCTGGATATGGGGAGATTGGTGGCGGCGGTTGTCATCGGGCAACACGCCCACCGTCAACCCGCCGTCCTCGCTGGCCCCCCGGGCGGAGGCTTCCATGATGCCGGCACGGCGGCCGCCATTGAGCAGCACCCACCCCCGAGCGGCAATCAGCTTCCCCAAGCGGTAGGCCTTTTCGACCGCTTCGGCGCTGGCGCTGCCGCCCCCCATGACGCCGATGATAACCTTGGGTGGTATCGTTGCCATTTTTTTTTCTGTACCTATTATTAAGTCGGCACTTTGAAAGCCAACCCCTTTATGTGAAGGGTGTACCAATACAACAGTGGCGTTACGAACAGCAACCATCCGCTATCACAGCGGCAGTCAAGATGCAATCCAGCGCCAGATGCTTTACCGCGAAGCAAGACGAGAACAAGGTATGAAGGAGGATGACGAACAATGGAAATGGCAGGTATGGAAGCGCAAACCCCACCGAATCGGCAAGACGGCGAAGCTTTTCTCCAGCAACTGCGAGCTACTTTTGCGCAAATGCCCAACGATATAGAGCTTTTGCTCTTCACGGACCGAATGCAGGATGATGTTTTCGCACAGGCCAACCGGCAGGTCATCCGCGCTTTCCGCGAACTGACCGACCGCATTACCTTGCGGGAATACGGACTGGATCACGAGAAAGCGCGAGAACTCAACGTCACGGTTTCGCCCACGCTGGTGATTGCTCCGGACAAATACAATATCCGCTGGATCGGGGCGCCCATGGGTGAAGAAGCCCGGACCTTTCTGGAGTTGCTGATTCTGGTGGGATCAGGCCAGAGCAACGCCAGCGATCAATCCTTGAAAGTCCTGGAGCGGATCGATAGCCCCCGGAATGTCAAAGTTTTTATCAGCCCTTCCTGCCCCTATTGCCCCCAGGAAGCCGTCAACGGGGCCAAGGCGGCCGTGGCCCGGCCCGACTTGATTTCCCTCGAACTGATCGATATCCAGTGCCGACCCGACATCGCTCAGCAGTACTCGGCGCACAGTGTGCCCGTGGCCTACGCCAACGAGGCCCTGATCGGCCAGGGTGCGCAGGCCGAGGAAGTCTTTATGAGCTCGCTGCAGAAACTCGAGCCCCAGACGATTTTCATTCCCGATGTGGATGCCGAGGTCGTTGAAACCGACCTGACAATCGTGGGGGGTGGACCGGCAGGGCTGACGGCCGCGATCTATGCCGTCCGCAGCGGACTCAAAACCGCCCTCGTGGAGGCCGACGCCTTGGGCGGTCAGGTGGCCCTGACACCCATCGTGGAGAATTATCCCGGCTTCACGCAGGTGGGCGGCAAGACCCTGGTGGACATCATGGTCAACCACGCCCTTGAATATGTGCAGATCTTTCAGGGCGAAAAGGTCATCGACATCAAACCGGGCACGCCGCACGAGGTGCTCACCACCCGGCGCCGGTTCATGACCAAGACCGTCCTGCTGGCCACCGGGGCCAGCCACCGCCATCTGGGGGTTCCGGGTGAATCCCGTATGAGCGGGCGCGGCGTCAGCTACTGTGCCACCTGCGATGGCCCCCTGTTCAGGGATAAAAAGGTTATCATGGTGGGCGGCGGCAACTCGGCCGTGACCGAAGCGCTTCACCTCTACCACATGGGCGTTGACGTCACCCTCGTGCACCGCCGTGACCAGTTGCGGGCCCAGGAACATCTGGCCAAAAACCTGAAGGAATCCGGCATCCCCGTGCTTTGGAATACGGAGGTCAAGGATATCCTGGGGGAGGAACGCGTGACGGCGGTTGAACTCGTCAACAACCAGACCCAGGAGCTTTCCACCTTGCCCGTGGACGGGGTCTTTCTGGCCATCGGGTACGAACCGGCGGTCGAATTGGCCCAGAAGGTCGGCATTGAACTCAATGAAGATGGGTATATCGCCCGCGATGCCAAGCATCGCACCAATATCCCCGGGATCTATGTTGCCGGCGACGTCGAAGGCGGCTACAAGCAAATCGTCACCGCCACCGGCATGGGGTCCGAAGCGGCCATGACCATCTTCGAGGACCTTATCAATCCATACTGGCAGCAGTAGACCCAACCCTGCAGAACAAACGCCCCCGTGTCCGACATGCGCGTTCTATTGTGTCGGCTGCGGGGCAGGTCGGCTGATCCAATCGGAGGGGGTGCGGTAGCCTGCCAGGTAAAATCCCTTCCCTGACCGCTGGTTACTTATTCCCCGGGTTAGAAGCTGCGAGGAGAATTCAGAATGC
>JASJCD010000098.1 GCA_030066135.1 Desulfobacterales bacterium
TTGATATGGCAATCCCAGCAGTAAGGTTCGATGGATGCATACTGGTGGCAGCGCTCGCAGAACTCGGTATAGTTCGAGTGGCAGTCCAGGCAGGTGTTGGAAAGGCTCATGACGTACTCCTTGCCGTTGGGATTGACATAGATCCTTTCCGCCTTGCGGGTCACCGTGTCCCGCCATTCGTCCAGAAGCTGCATGTGGTTGGCCTTCATCCAGGCCGTGTCGCGCACACAGACCTTGGCCTCCTTGGCCTTGGCGGTCAGAACCACCTCGGGTGCGGGGGTCTTGGGAACAAACATATTGTACCAGAACGGGCTCGTCGCAGCGACGATGAATATCACTAAACCCGCGATGATCTTGCCTTTATCATTCATCAGCCTCTTCCTCCCTTCCCGGCAGGTCCTCTCCGCGCAGATCGGTTTCGCGTTCCTTTTCACCCGGCAGGATCAGGGCGTTGCCCACCAGTTCATGCACGCCAATGACATCCGCGCCCGTATCCCAGTAGCTCATGAGATCGGGCAGGGCCGCGCGGTCGATGGCGCAGACACAGGCCAGCATGTTGACGTCGTACTTCTGATTCATGTGCTTGACGGCGTTGGCCCGCGGCAGGCCGCCGGCCATTCTAAGTTCCATGTCTTCCCCGGCGTTCAGTCCGGAGCCGCTGCCGCAGCAGAACGTGTTCTCCCGAATCGTGTTGGCCGGCATATCGTAGAAATGTTTGGCCACGTTGCGGATGACATAGCGCGGTTCCTCCAAGAGCCCCATGCCGCGGGACGGGTTGCAGGAGTCGTGGAACGTCAGCCGGAGATTGTCGTTGCGGCTGGGATCGAGATCCAGTTTGCCGTGCTTGATCAGGTCGGCGGTGAACTCCGCGATGTGCACCATTTTGGTGGAAGCGGCATTTTCGAACTTCGTGCCGGTAATCGGGTTCACCGGGGCTTCGAGATGGTCGGCCGGCCCGTTCATGGTATCCATATATTGATGGATCACACGCCACATGTGGCCGCACTCCCCGCCGATAATCCATTTGACCCCCAGGCGTTTGGCCTCGGCGTACATCTTGGCGTTGAGCCGTTTCATGGTCTCGTGCGAGGTGAAAAAGCCGAAGTTGCCGCCTTCCGAAGCGTAGGTGCTCCAGGTGACATCCAGTCCGTATTTTTCCTTGAGGAAATGGAACAGCATGAGATAGCCCATGCAGGTGTAGGTGCCCGGGTCGGCGAAGACGTCCCCCGAGGGTGTGATGAACAGGATGTCGGCGCCCTTCTTGTTAAAGTTAGGCATGACGTTCACCCCGGTGATGTCCTCGATGTCCTCCACGAAGAATTCGAGCATGTCCTTGAAGGCGTGGGGCTGAATGCCGAGGTGGTTGCCGGTCTGGTAGCAGTTGGAGACCGGTGTGGCGATCCAGTCGATATTGAGCCCCAGCAGGTTGAGCAGCTCGCGGCCGAGGATGGTAATTTCGGCCGTGTCGATCCCGTAGGGGCAGAAAATCGAGCAGCGCCGGCACTCGGAGCACTGGAAGAAGTAGTACCACCACTCTTTGAGCACCTCGAGGGTCATCGGCCGGGCCCCGGCCACGCGGCCGAATATCTTGCCGGCCGTGGTGAAGTCGTTGCGGTAAACCGAGCGCAGCAGCTCGGCCCGCAGCACCGGCATGTTTTTAGGGTCACCGGTGCCGATGAAGTAGTGGCACTTGTCGGAGCAGGCCCCGCAGCGCACGCAGATGTCCATGAAGATCTTCAGGGACCGAAAGCGCTCCAGGCGGTCCTTGAGGCCCTCGTGGATGATTTCCTGCCAGTTGTCGGGCAGCAGCCAGTCCTCTTCCATGGGGTTCCATTTGCGAGCGTTGGGCGCCGAAAGGGTCTCCATGCTTTTCGGATTGGCCGTATAGCAGTACATCCCCGGTCGAATGTCGATCGGGGTGTCCATCCAATCCCCGCCTCCGGAGGGCCGATGATCTAATTTGGAAAATAGCTCATCGTTCTTGGGTAGATCACTCATTATCGTTTACTCCTTTTTATCTACGGGCAGTCCCGCCTCGATCATTTTCTCCCGGAAATCATCCTCGTACTCCTCATAGGTGTGTACTTTCACAGGATAGTTCCACGGATTAACATGCCGCACGGCGCGGTTGTTGTTGGCCAAGTTACGGGTGGGGCTAAGGAAAATGCCGCCCAGATGCATCAGTTTGCTCCAGGGGAAATAGGCCAGGAGCACACTTACAAAGAACATGTGGATATAGAAAATAGCGCCGACTTCTTTCAATTTGGCGAGGGCCGGCAGCTGAAAGGTCGTCAGGCCGTAGGTGATCTCTTTGGCCGTGGCAACATCGACTTTGAAGAAATAGCGCATGAGAATGCCGCTCAGAACGATGCCGATGATCAGAAACAGAGGAAAATAATCGGAAGCCAGTGAGATGTAGCGGACGTTGGCGATATAGAGCCGCCGGATGAAGAGGTAGAGCACGGCCGCCAGCAGTACGAAGCTCGACAGCGAGATCGTGGGCTGGCCGATCTGGACGAAGGTGTCGATGGTTTCCAGGATCTCGAAAGGCAGGGGCAGGGGATCCAGGAAGAAACGGGCATGGCGCAGGAGCACCACCAGGAAAGTGTAGTGAAACGCCAGGGCGGCCAACCAGAGAAACACCTCCAGATCATAAGCGATGCGCCCATCCGGATTGATTTTCATCTTGGTGTTGCGGAAGAGAGAGCGGAAGGTAACCACTTCCAGGAACATCCGTGCCACGACCCCTGCGGTGGTAAAGGGACTGTCGATCTTGTTCTGCGGCAACCAGTCCAGCGTTTTGGCCTGACCGGCGGTCGAGGGGATGCGGAACGGCACGGGCGAGCGCGCCCAGTCCAGCATGCGCTTGACGAATCCGACGAAAAAGACCACCACCGCCGCATATGGCAGGATCACGCCGAAGAGGAGCCGAAGACCGAACACGTCGCTCCCGACCCAGGCGATCAGTGCCAAGAGACACACGGCTAAGAAAGGATACAGATACTTACCATTCATGGACCTTTACCTCGCTTTTGGATCCCATTTCAATACGGAGCCGGATCATCCGCCGCCTTGCCACCGGTCTAAACCGGTCGGCCTGTGAGCGGGCGTTCTACTGATCCTGCTTTTCCGTCTGATCCGGGATCGTCGTTAATAATTAACGATTTAAAATCACTTTGAAGTCCCGGTTTCCGGCTGGTCGTCGATATTCTCTCGAACCAGTCCGGCCCGCGCAAACGCACGGTAGATCTTGCTTTGCTCTTCCGTGGCCTTGAGGTGGTAGATCTTTTCACGGCAACGGACGAATATGTCGAAAGCGATCAACAGCAGGCGGTCGATGCGCTTTTCAATTGCCTGCATTTCAAGGCGATCTTGCGGATCGTTGATTTTATTAGCGAGATTGGTGTGGAGGATGGATTTAAGATCGAGGATAAAGGCGGTGGCCTGGGAGGGGGTGAACATGGTTTGGACGGCGCGAATACGAATCAGCGGGTCCAGGAGGGGGGTTAATTCTTCCGGGGGGGCATTTTTGATCAATGCTTCCAGAAGGGTTTCCATGCTGCGCCGGGCCGTGCCGCCAACGGGGTTGGTAAAGCTGTCCGGATTGGCTTTGAGAAAACGGGCGGTATCCGATGGGTATGTACCGGTCAAGACTTCGAACCACTGGTTCAGAATCTGCTTTTTATGTTTGGCGATAAGTTTCTCAAGCCTCATCAGAGGGCGGCTCCGGCACATCGCGAATCCAAGGGTCCAGCCCCTCGAAAGCGGCTATCTTCTCCCTTTGGCATGGTTGCGTGTTGGTCGGCAAAACCGGTTGATGCTACCGATTTTCGAAGGAAAATTCTATAATCGAGATCGGTTGGGCTGTCAAGGAGATTCGAAGCGATCTCGATAACTTAGTTTTGGTATGCCGAAACTTGTACTGACCTCCTAAGAGTCGCTTTGAAACCCCTGCCGCGATCGCGCCCGGCGTGGGCGGCGATCGAAGGTGCTGTCCCGTTATTTCGGATCGCATCCCTTTATTTTATCACGGACGACGGGTGGCGCACACGCGATATGGACGCCAGCTGCAGCCTGTCAAACGCTTTGACGGTTCCGGCGGCGGTCTGCCAACGAAATCAACAGGCGATTCGTGCATTGTGCCGCCGCAAACCAGAGGCCACAGGCCTGCAACAAGAATCGGCCATAAATCAGGAATATTAGCGCCCCGGACAATGCACCCCGGTAGATTCTCAAAAATGGCATGATTAATGCTGCCTGGTGGTGTATCGGCGAGCGCACCAGGCGTTCAAATACCACGGCCTACCCGCCCCTGCGTCTCACCCGAACCGATCCGGATGCGCGCTCGCGATCGCTAAAGCCAGGAGGTCATCCATGGGTCGATTCGCCCGCGAAAAACAAACCATCAAGTATCCTTATGTAAGCGGTGATGACGATTTGATCGTATCCACGACACCCCAGTTGGAAGGCTATCGGATCGAGCGCTATATTGGTGTCGTGTTCGGCGATGCGGTTTTCGACGCGGCCTTTTCCAAAATCGAGGCCCATTTCGCCCGGGACCGGGCCGTGGCCGTGCACAGCATGGTGCGCAAGGCCCGGGAAATCGGTGCTAATGCGGTTATCGGTCTCAGCTTCAACTGCGGTTCTTTTCAGCGGCAGGGTTCCAAGCGTGAAATCTGCACGATTTCGGCATATGGAACAGCGGTAAGAGTTCGCAACCTGGCTGAATCCTGAGCAAAGCCCGGCGGCTCAATCCGAAGGCCGATAGGCGGCCTTCCAGTCCTTGGCGCCTTTCTGCTGGTAGTCCGCCAGGGCCTTGTAGAAGGCGCCCACGGCCAGCTCGGCGCAGTGGAAATGATCGGCCGGCAGGCTCCGGAGAAATTCAGCCACCATATGCGGCGTCAACGCCCAGGCCGCCGCCACGGTATGCCCTTCGACCATTTCGGCCACCGCATTGGCGCAGGCATTGGTGTTGAGACAGCCGTCCAGCTGGTAGGCCACCTCCTTGACGATCCCCCCGCTGATGGCCACGTGGATTTCGATCCGGTCGCGGCAGGTGCCGACATTCTGCCCGACACCCGAGGGATGGGACAGAGGTTTCTGCCGGTCGGTGCGAAAGGCCATCTCCAGAAAAATCTGTGTATGCGCTGGTAACGATTCGTTTGCGTTCAAGGCCACTACGTCCTCGGCAATTGGCGTTCGGGTTGGTCCGTTGCGCCCGCCCAACGTCATTCGCGGGCCGGGCGCAAGCTTGCGTCCTTATCGCAGCAACGGCCGGAACCTAAACGGATACCGTCGGTATGTCAACGGGCGCGCCCGACACGCCGGCCGCCACCCGTTCCTGCCGTCCCGGAGGAAACGCGGGTTGCCAAAGAGAGGCCAACGGTTATGTTCCTTCTGACAAGGCTTCACGGAGGTTCTGACGTTGTCCGAGCACAAACGCCCCGCCAAATCCGATAGCTGCCGTGACGGCGGCGAAGAACGTCTGGCCCAGACGGTTCTCAACTCGTTGTCCGCCAACATTGCCATACTGGACGCGCATGGCCGCATCGTCGAAACCAACCAGGCCTGGCGCGCCTATGCCCGCCAGAACCAGATGGCGGGCCCCGACGACTCCATCGGGTCCAATTATCTGGAGATCTGCGACCAGACGGAGGGCGAAGAAACCGATGTGGCCCGCCAGGTAGCGGCCGGGATCCGGGCCGTCCTGCGAGGGGAAATTCGTGAATTCGTCCTGGACTACCCCTGCCATTCCCTTACCGAAGAGCACTGGTATTATATTCGCGCCTTGCGCATGGGCGGTGACGGCCCGGTGCGGGTGGTGGTCAGCCATGAAGAGATAACCGCCCTCAAGCAGGCCGAACGGGCCCTGCGCAAACGCGAGCAGGAACGCGACCGGCTGCGCCAGGCCATGCAGCTGGCCATGGAAGTCCAGCAGACCCTGTTGCCGCGCGTGACCCCGAGTGTTCCCGGGCTCGACCTCGCTGGGCGCAGCATTTACTGTGACGAAACCGGTGGTGACTATTTCGATTATCTCCTGTTCGGACCGGCGCCTTCGAAAATCCTGGGCATCTTCATCGGCGACGTTTCCGGGCACGGCGTATCCTCAGCCCTGCTCATGGCCGCGGCCCGATCCTCCCTTCGCCAGCGGGCCATCACGCCCGGACCGCTGGCCGACATCATCGGTGATGTGAACCGCCAGATTACCAGGGATTTGATGGCATCGGGCCAGTTCATTACCCTGCTGGGCATACAGGTGACCCCCCAAAACGGTCAATTGGAATGGGTCCGGGCCGGTCACGAGCCCGCCCTTCTTTATCGTGCCCGGGAAGACCGCTTTGAAGACCTGATGGGCGAGGGCGCTGCCCCTTTGGGGCTGGACCCGGACGCCGTGTTTCCCGCCAATAACCTGGCCGGTCTCGTGCCCGGGGACATCCTGGTGCTCTATACAGATGGGATCACGGAGGCCCGCAACCCGCAAGGTGCCATGTTTGGCCGCGAACGCATTCGTACACAAATACGTAAGCAGGCCCATCAGTCCGCCCGCCGCATTCGCGATGCCCTTCTCGGCGATGTCAGGGATTTTATCGCCACCGAGGGGGTTGAAGACGATGTAACGCTGGTGGTGGCGAAGCTGGTCTGAAGGCGCATGCCGTGCTGACGACAGCTTTGCGCAACAAGCGCTCGGTAGGGGATGTCACCCTGTGAATTTGACGTCCAGCACGGTTATCATCATCCCGCAGGTTGTCTAGGGTGAATGCTATCAAGCGTTGGAAGATGCTGCAAAGATCGTTTCCGCTGAATAACCGTATTTTCCTCGATCGAATCCATGGTCATTTCCTTCCGCGCATTATGGGCGTCTGTCGGCGCAGGCCCAATTGGGCCAGCCTGTGTCTTTACGATCCGGTTTTCGTCAGCAAGTGCCGGATGCCCCTCGGCCCCACCACATATCGAAAAAGCGCGGGATAATCGAGTCGGCCTTCAAATACTTCCATATGTTTGGCACCGATCCGGTCGCCAAAACGTGAAAGCAGCGGGTAGCTCAACAAGGGCAGACGGTAGAGAACGGCGGCCAGCAGGCCCGCATAGCGTACTTCGCGTCCCAGCGTCTGGCGCAGGGCCTGGTCATATGCCGATAAGGCGGTATGGTGTTCAAGGAAAGCCCGGATGGCCGCCTGAGCCAATTGCGCCGTTCGAAAGGCATAGTATAATCCCTCACCGGTAATGGGGTCCACCATGCCGGTGGCATCGCCCACGACCAGCCCCCCATTACCGGCGTAAGTATTGGTCGCCCGGGGCGCATAGGGGATGGGATGCAGTTTCAGGGTTGTGACCCGGGCCGCCCCCAGTCCTTTGCGCTGGAGGTAGCGATGGAGTTCGCGCCCGATGGTCCGGGCTTTGGGGCGTCGGGTCAACACGCCGGCCGAGAGATGATGCCGTTTCGGAAACACCCAACCATAGCCTTGGGCGATGACACCGAAATCGAAGTCAAAGCGATGCCGAAAACGTTCCAGCAGATCTCCACTGGGTACGATTTCAGCCTCCACGGCGGTCATGGTGCGGTAGCCGACCTTCAATCCGAGATGCCGGGCCACTCGGCTGTGAACGCCGTCGGCACCCACCAGACAGCGCGCCCGGAAGATGCCTGCCGTGGTCTCGATTTCAAGGCGGCCGGGTGGGCCGGCGGCTTTCAGAAAACGAATGCCCTCGGCCAGATGGGCGCCACGGTCAATGGCTTGCTGCACCAGCAAGGCATCCAGGCGGTCGCGCATGACCATATGGACCATGGGCCGTGGGTAAGTCCGCTCAAAGGCGATCCGGCCGTTGACCAGCAGGCGGGCCGTCGTGGTTGCATCCTCGATGACCGGCTGAATGCTGAAAGGCAGGAGATTAAGGGCCCGTGGGGTCAGGCCGCCGCCGCAGGCCTTGTAGCGCGGCAGCCGTTTTTTCTCCACCAGCAGGACCTTCAGTCCTGCCCCGGCAAGCTCATAGGCCAACAGCGCGCCGGCCGCGCCGGCACCGACAATGATGGTATCGTATTCTGGTCTCGTCACCATATCCTCGATGGCGAAGATGGGCGGTCGAAGAACGTTGGACGGTTTGCGGTTCTACCAGCTTGCAGCTGGGCAGGCAAGGTCCATCGTGATGCCCGGTCATCATCGCGGTCCGTTGCCATGCGGATCCTTCGACCGGGATGCCGGCACGAGCATGATGGTAGACAAAGCTGATAGAATCAGGATATTGGGGTTGGCGTGGTTATCGAAACGAGGCCCGCAGCGGTTCCTCCCCCACGTATATACCTGTGGACCGCCGCCTGCTGCCACGCCCAACAGCCTCCTGGACGCTCAGCTTGTATCATGGCACCGATTTAAAGCAACGTTGGTGGAATGAACCGTAAACCGGTGAAGGAAAGTGTTAAACTGTGGCAACCCGGCATCGAAGGGCTGGAGTTGATGCGGGCGACCTATGTCACCCAGCGGTTCCCGCGCCATTCACATGACGGATTTGCCGTGGGTGTCATCGAAGATGGTGCCCTGGGGTTTTACTACCGTGGGGCCAATGTGGTGGCCTCACCTGGGGCCATCAACCTGGCCAATCCGGATGAGCCTCACACCGGCCACGCCGCCGACGCCTCCGGCTGGACCTACCGCATGTACTACATGTCGCCCGATCTGCTCCAGCAGGTCGCCGACCTCATCAGTGACCGTCCGGTCGGATTTCCATTCTTCCAGGAAGGCGTCCTCCACGATCCTCAGCTGGCCGGAAGTCTCCGCGGGCTACATGCCGATTGGGAGGAAAAACGGGTCGGCCGGCTGGAAGCCCAATCGCGATTTGTGGAAATGCTGGTTCTGCTGATCCGGCGCCATGCTGATGCGCCGCCCCGGCCGCGACCTGTCGGCTGCGAGAACGGCGCGGTGGAACGGGCCCGTGAATACCTGGAAGACTGCTATGGCGAGGACCTTTCGATCCAAGAATTGGCGGCCGTCGCCGGTTTGAGCCCCTACCATTTCATCCGCGTCTTTGGACGCCAGACGGGACTGCCGCCCCACACCTACCTGACCCAGATCCGTGTCCGCCGGGTCCGGGCCATGCTGAGGGACGGCCTGTCCGTGGCTGAAGCCGCCTACGCCGCCGGTTTCAGCGACCAGAGTCATCTCACCCGCCATTTCAAGCGTTTGACCGGTATCACCCCGGGCAAATACCGCAGGATCGTACAAGAAAAAGCTTAAATCCGACGCTATATATTCCCGGGACGACGACCGGGCGGCATGACCGCGCCTTCCTTAAACCGGTAATGGAGAAAATCTGTGGCAACTTCCTATGTGCATGGCTATGATCCCACGGAATCACATCGCCTGGACGACCAGGCCCGCACCCTCGAGGACCTGCTCCACAACGGTACCCGCTATCCTGCCGGCAGCCGGGTGCTAGAGGCCGGCTGCGGCACGGGCGCCCAGACCGAAATCCTGGCGTGCCGCAGCCCCGGCGCAAGTATTACCGCCGTGGACATCGCCGCCGACTCCCTAGCGGCGGCCCGCAAGCGCCTGGCGGCAATGGCGGGCGCCGATGTGCAATTCCGGCAGGCCGACTGTGCCCGCCTGCCCTTTGCCGACCATCATTTCGAACATGCCTTCGTTTGCTTCATGCTCGAGCACCTTGCCCACCCTGAAAACGTGCTGCGGGAGCTTAAACGGGTTCTGAAGCCGGGCGGCAGCCTGACCGTGATCGAAGGCGACCACGGCTCTTTTTTCTGCTACCCCCAGACCCATATGGCCCGACGCGTGGTGCGCTGCCTGATCGATCTCCAGGCCGCCTGCGGTGGCGATGCCCTGATCGGCCGCCGTCTCTATCCGCTGCTCCATGGGGCGCGCTTTGATGACGTAAGGGTCGTCCCCCGGGTGGTTTATGTCGATCCCAGCCGCCCTGCGTGGGAGGAGGGCTTTTCCCGGGGCACTTTTATTGCCATGGTATCGGGCGTAGAAAAGGCCGCCATCGACGCCGGGCTGATCGACCCGGCCGCCTGGCGCCGGGGCATCGAAGATTTGAAGGCCACCATCGGGCAGGGCACCTTTCACTATACTTTTTTCAAGGCGATCGCCCGCCGTCCGGCTTAAAGGCGCCGGGTATAGCGGGTATACATCTCATCCCGCTGCAGCAGTTTGCGCTCCTGGTCGGCGATTTGCGCCCGGTCGAGGATCTCGATTTCGACCCGTTTGGTCTTCCATTCCCGCCTTTTATGGATCTGGATCAGTCCAAGGCTGCTCAGCCCATAGAAGGCCTCTCTCACGGCGATTTCCGGGTAATCGGGTTCAACCGGGATGCCGTACTTGTTAAAGCCGGCCATGATAGCCTCATGTGAAACCTGGGTTGTGCCCTGGGCACAATCCCGGAGCAAGCGGATCGAACGCAGGGTTATATGTTCACCAATACCCAGCGTTTCTTCAAATGCGGCATAGGTATCCGGCGCCATGATCGATTTCATCCGGTCGGCGTCGAGCTCAATCAATATGTTCAAGGGCCCGATCAGATAGTCGTCGCGAATCGACTGCAGGCGGGCGTCCTGGGGCAGTTCCCGGTTGAAGTGCCAGTAAAGCAGCGTTTGGTCGTAATCGTAGCCCATGTCCTCGATGACCTGCTTGGCGATGGTTGCATGGGTAACGGCCCGCGACCGACCGGTTTCAACCGCTATTAACTCTGCGTTGAAGCCGGCTGTAAATGCTTCCAGTACAGCCGCGTCGGCGGGCATGGGACCGCCTTTGTGCCAGATGGCTGCAACGCCGACGGTCACGGCGGTTGCCAGAACGACAAGCAACACCAGCAGCTTGCCGATGCGCCCTGGTTTCCGGCGTTCAAAGGCTGTTTTCAGGTCTGCGCCCAGCCGCATAAAATTGTTGCACCACAGGCGCAAGCCATTTACCGACGGGAGGTGCTTCCAGCGCGTGCGCATGATGGCCGGTGTGACGGTTTTGATGTCAACGGTCGTTTCATCTTCGTCGTGATCGCGGGCGGGTTCCATGGCGGGCGGGCGCGTTTGATCCAGCGGATGTAATTCCGTGCCGTCCGTCAAGATGACGTCCTGGGGCACAAGACGGCATGCGACCCCGGCTTTGCGCATCAGGTTTTTAAAGCGGTGTGCCTCCGGCAGGTCGACCCCTTTCTTGAACACGATGCGCCTGCCGCTGAAGAATTGCTCAAGTTTTTCAGGGCCCATCTTGAAGGTCCGGCCGATGACAGCTCTGACGCGCGCGGGGTCGGCCCCTTCGACAAAGCGGCCTTCGAAAACGATATCGTATTTTGGATTCTGCATGGGGCACCTTCCTGGTAGCGATAACGGGAGATTGGTTTTCCGGCCAATGTGTACAATTTAATACGCCAATCGTCACAAACCGATTGGCACGGTTCAAATCGGTAATCGTAATTAATTATCTGAAATCAAATATCTTTTACCCAAAAAGGTGCCAGGATGTGCCTGGCGGGGCCTTCGATCCCGTAAGCTTATTGAAATATCTGCAAAATCTCTACCAAGTCATCTCACGGGCCGTGGGTTTCGCCACCTGTTTGCGCGGGACGGCAGGATTGACTTTCTGATTCCGGTCACCAAATTTATTAATTATATTTAAACGACATCTCTTCCCGCTATTTTTTCGCTTGTATCCTGCACCTCCTGCAGCATGCGATTTCTTCTTGTGAAGTGCGTCGGCCAAACGCAATCTCCATGGCGTACCCGTTCTTGCCGCAATGCGACGCACCAGTGCTGAAATTTGACCCTGCTGATTGAAGGCAACGTCAGGGCACTTGGCTTCCGAGATCCTTAGTGCATCCTGGCCCGGTAGATGACAACAGGCGTGCGATTGAACTGTCTGGAAATTGCCGCCGCCGGCAGGCTGTGGCGCCGGCGCAATGCCCCCTGCGGGTGAAAGGAGGACGCGATGACGATGCTTAGAGGTCTGCTGGCCGGATTGATTGCGGGCATGCTAATGGCGGCCATGCCGGCCGGGGTGAGCCTGGCTGCGGGTGACATCGTGGTGGGCGCGATCCACTGGCAGGACTTCGCCTATGCCGAAATGATGAAAAATTCATTTGATATGGCGATCGAAGCCGTCAATGCCGACGGCGGCGTCAGGGGGCGCCGATTGAAGCTGGTTCTGGCCGACGATCAGGGGAGCCGAAGGGGTGGCGAGCGGGCGGTGACCGAACTGGCGGGCGTCCATGGGGCGGTCATGCTGATTGGCGGCTATTCCAGTTCAAATACCCTCTATACGGCCATGGCGGCCAATCGTCGCCCCATACCCTTTCTGGTGTGCACGGCGGCGGACGATCGCATCACCCAGCGGAAGCTCGCACATGTCTACCGGCTCAATCCGCCGGCCAGTGCCTATACCAACGGGCTGGAGGCTTTTCTCCTTGAAAAGGTGAGTCCGCGCTCGATGGCCATCGTCTATGAAAACAGTCCCTACGGTACAGGCGGTGCCATGAAAATGATGTGGTTCTGCCGTGAAAACGAGATCGAGCTGAAGGCCATCATTCCCTATTTCCGTGAGCGGGCGGGAAAGGACTACTTCGCGCGCATCCTGGCCCCCTTGAAGACAAACCCGCCGGACGTGGTCTACATGGTTTCCTATCTGAAAGATGCGGTTCACCTGGTGGAACAGGTGCGAGGCATGGCGGCGGGGGCCCTGCTCTGCGGCGGCGCCGGTGGATTCACGCATTACAAGTTTGTTGAAAAATCCGCCGCCAACGGAGAGGGACTCATAACGGCGGCCCTATGGGCACCAGAAACCGATTTCCCCGGGGCCCGCGCCTACTACGAAGAATACATCGAACGTTTTGGCAATCCGCCCGATTACCATGGCGCTGAGGCCTACAGTGCTGTCCTGGTGGCGGCCG
The DNA here is from genome assembly GCA_030066135.1 of Desulfobacterales bacterium. Classification (GTDB taxonomy): domain Bacteria; phylum Desulfobacterota; class Desulfobacteria; order Desulfobacterales; family UBA5852; genus JABZFP01. The sequence continues at coordinate 12,889 of JASJCD010000098.1, forward strand.
CCGCGCTCCGCCAGGCGCGCGATCTGCGGCCGGAGAGCATTCGGGCCGCACTGGAGGAGATCGATATGGAAACGCCCTTCGGGCCCGTGCGGTTCGACCGCCAGGGCGCCTACGAACGCCAGAACTGGCTCGATCCGCTTGTATTTCAGGTCGTCGATGCCGCGTTCCAGTGCATCTGGCCCGATCGCCTGGCCACGCAGGCGTTTACCCCGCCCGTCTATTGGCGATCGGAATGATGCGACCCCGGCCGCCGACGACAGGCGTCCCCCCGTAAGTTTGCGACCTTAGACGTTGGCGACGTCAAAAGCTTCATACCAGCTCTCGAGCAGTTTGTCGGTCCGGTTGCGCAACCGGCGGGAGATAATTTCGGCTACCGTTTGCATGAACAGGTAGCCTACCTCCGGGGCCTGGGCCAACAGGGCCTTCAGGCCACTGGCCTCGATGGCGAAAACCTGCGTCGGCCGACTGCAGACGGCGGTTGAGGTCAGCCGATGGGGGGCGCTGAAGGCCGACCAGGAGAAGATTTCGCCAGGGCCGAGCACTTCGATGACAATTTCCTTTTCGATGATGTCCACCCGCTTGTGCACGTATTCCTCGTACTGGATATCGGCCTGCATGACGCGGTCGCGGAAAAGAATGCTCAGTTCGACTTCGCCATCCAGCACCCCGTAGAGATGGGAAGCCTCCTGGCCTTCCCTGAAAATGACCTCGTCCTGCTCATAATCATGCCGCTGTGCCAATTGACCGATGCGATGCATGGTATCGGTTGGAATTCCGTCAAAAATCGAAAATGCAACCAATTGGGTGATGGTCAACATGGCGGCCTCCTTTCGCGTTGTGGAATTGAAGCTCGGGGCGGCAGTGGCACCGCGGCACGCTCGGGCAAGATCATGCGGTCAGTCGGCTGAAGGGATGCCCTCCACGGGATTAGGGTGCAGGGGCTTACAATCATGGGCAATTATAGAAAAAAGGCGTGCGTTCATCCTCAATAAAACCGTTCGGCGTATTTGGCAACCATTTCTTGAGCCAGGTTGCCGGTGAAGCGATACCCGGCGCGATTAGATGCGTTCCGGCTTGACAACCGTCCGACGGCCGCCGGCGTTGCCCGTATTGATGGTGCCCGCCGGTTCGAAGAGCAGCACATGCACTTCATCTTCGGCGCAGGGGCAATGTTCGACGCCCCGGGGCACGATAATGAATTCGCCTGTTTCCAGTGGTACATCGCCATCACGGAACTGCATGACGAAGCGGCCTGAGACCACGAGGAACATTTCGTCCTGATCGGCATGCGAATGCCAGACGAAAGTCCCCTGGAATTTGACCAGCTTTACATGCTGACCGTTGAGCTCGCCGACGACCTTGGGTTCCCAGTGGGTGTCGAACACCGCAAGCTTGGCCTTCAGGTTTACTTTCGGGTTCATGGACTGATATTCCCGGCAATGGCGTTAAGTCGCGTCTGCAAGAGAGCGATGTGGGTCTCCGTTTGGCCGATGTCGTCTTTCACGAGAAACGCCCGTGTCAAAGGCTTCCCATCGGTGAGCCAACGGTTGTCTTTCTTGGCGGCATCGATATTCGCGCTAATGTGGACCCACAGTAGATTATACGGCTTGATTATGGGATTAAAAAAATACGCATTGTATTTCACAATCTCAATCCCGCTATAATCATATCCGGGGAAAGATAATATTTCCGCCCCTTGAGGGCGGAAAAAGTGTTGGTCCTTGTTGGCCGCCGAATCGACCAGATGGCCAACTATCGCTTTCAGTGACCATTTGTCGGCCGCCCGTTCGATCGATGCGGTTGCATCGTCAGCATGCGCATATTGTGCATAAGTCGCATGGACGCGGTATTTTGGCCGTACACTTTGATGATGCATGCGTGACTGCATGCCAAAGGCAAAAGGGGTGGCATTGACCCTGCGCTCTATTTTTCTGCC
>JASJCD010000099.1 GCA_030066135.1 Desulfobacterales bacterium
GTCAGTTTTAGCCAGTGGCCAAGGAAGGCCGAAGACAATATTAACCATTGGTTGCTGGAATTAAAGCACTGCCAGCGCCTAAAATCGGGAGCCATCAGGAAGCACCATGACACAGCCCGCCGTGCCTGCACCCCATGCCAACGGCAATGCCTGTCTGTCCTGCGGGACCCGGGAGGGCATGCACCGTCGGCGCTACTGCTCGGTGGCCTGCCGGCAGCGCCTGCGCTACAAGCTGCACGTGCGTACCGGGCTCCTGAAGGCCCTCAACACCCGCTACGCCACCTTTCATTTCGACGAGCGTGTCATCGTGCTCGACATTCTGCCCTACGGGATTCGTGAGATCTACAGCTACCTCTTTGCGCGCCGACCGGGCGATACGCCGGCCGACGATTTCAGCCGCATGGCCAATGTGCTGGGCAATGCCTGGTGGGACGAACGGCGCCGCACCAACAAGAAATACCTGGCCTCCCGCTTTCTGTTGAACCAGGCGCGCCAGGGGGCGACCCCGGTGCGGAACGTGATGCCCGTGGAGCGCAGCCGGCCTTCGGTGAAAGCCCAGAGTCTGGTTCACCTCAAGATCCAGCCCGAGGCCCTGAACTCGGCCAACCTGGACCGAATCGTCAAAAAAGCTTACCGGGAACAGGCCAAACACCACCATCCCGATCTGGGCGGCAACGCCCGGGCCTTCCGCCGCATCCACGACGCATACGAGGCCCTCATGGACTGGGCCGAGAACCCGTCTTTTTACCGGCGCCGTGGGTTTCCGGACAAGTGGTTTTATGATGGGACGACCAATCGTTGGGTCCAACCGATTCCGGCGCCCAGTGGCCGGGATTGAACCCCATGCGGCGTTCTCGCCCACGGGGTCGTCCTCGACGTAGCGTGAGCTACGCCTGTGGTTCCCCGATGGGTTGCGGCCTTGCCTGGAGACCAATCCCGGCCACTGGGCACCGGAATCCCTTATCTTAAGCAGTCGGTTATTATATCTGGGCTCCCCATGAGGCGTTCTCGCGCACGAGATCGTCCCCGACGTAGCGTGAGCTACGCCTGCGGTTCCCCGTTGGACTGCGGTTTGTTAAACACCTCAAACATAGCTAGATCGATGTGAAATCCCGCCGGAGGGCGGGGCCTGGAGACCAATCCCGGCCTCTGGGCGCCGGAAGCATTAAGATTGTTTATGTATGGGGATCATACAGAATAATGCCTTGATTGATGTCCACCCGGTGTTCAAAATATCCCTGTGTGGCGATTTGTGTGATAGGATTCACATATGAAAAGTACGCCGGGTGAAAATTCAATGGTGCCTTCAGGGGGCGGGGCCTTTCTGGACGGAACGGAATCATTTGACGGTGAAATCCCCTGGGCTTCGGCGGCGACGTGGCGTGAGTGCCAGCTGAACCTGCAAACCACGATTGGGGCTTCAAGAAAGAATCTCGGCCCGGCAGCCGACTTGGCCGGACGTATTCTGCATCGTTACAGCCTGGCCGGCGATCTGTTCGACGCCCTGGCCGGCATAACCTGCGAAGTCTGCCCCCGTCCCTGCTGTCTGGACGCCCGCGTGTGGCTGGATTTCAAGGATTTGCTCCTCATTCACCTGAGCGGCCAGGAACCGCCTCCCGGTCAGCTGCGGCAGAGCTGGTGGTCGCGCTGCCGTTATCTCACGTCCCACGGCTGTACGCTCCCCCGTCCGGCGCGGCCCTGGGTCTGCACCTGGTATATATGCCCGGACCAGCGCCGGGCACTCAAACGCGACATCCCGGGCGGCCCCGGGTATCTGTCCCGTTGGTGGTCCGAAATCGCATTGCTGCGGGATCGGGTGGAGACGAGCTTTTTTGCCGCCACGAGACGCTGAAACCCATTTAGAGGCCCCCTCCGCTTCCCACGGCATTCGCCACCGCCGCTGGTGCGGAGCGCGAACCAATCGGCCAGGCGGTCCCGCAGCCACGGTACCCCTGCCGATGCATTTCTGAAAGCCGAAGTTTCGGCTGCCGCCTTTCCCTCAAGCTACCGATCGAGGCCGGAAAGGGTTGCCACGCCAAAGCCTCTTATCTCCGGATAATCCGCACACCCCTTGGGCGCCTGACATCACCTGGCGGCCGGCCGGTGAGAGCGGCGGATATCAATTGACTTTTCCCTTGCTATGGATAGGTTCCGTTTTGGTGGGATACGGTCCATAAGACCTGTCCGAACACCACCGCATAACCGCGCAGAAAGACGTATAGCGTAGCATACGAAGAGGTGCATGATGGCCGAACAGATAAAAAACAAGGCGCTTTTCGACAAGGCCGCCCAGGCCTTCGCCAAGCGCGAATACAATCAAAGTATCACTTTATTTACCATGATGATTGCCGAAGACCCCGAAGACACCCTGGCCTGGGTTAGCCGAGGCGCAGCGCACATGCGTCTGGACAACCTGGATGCCGCCCTGGAGGATTTCAACCGGGCGATCGGGCTGCGCCCCAAACAGGCGCGTTCCTATCACCTGAGGGGTTTGATCTATGAAAAGCAGGGGGTGCTGGACAAGGCGCTGGACGACTTCAGCAACGCGATTGCCCTGGATCCGGAATACGGGGCGGCATTATACAGCCGTGCCGCCCTGTTCACCAAGATGGGCGACGGCCGCAGAGCCCAGGAGGATGCGGAGGCATTCACCATGCTCACCGAGAAAAAAGTGGGCGAATATGCCAATGAAAACAATATCTGGCGCTCCCAACACCTGACCCTGGAGGAGGGGGGGATTACGGATCCCATTCACCGTTGAAGGGGGCTGATTCCCATGCGAGCTTGAATCCGTTCAACTTGGCAAGGCATCAGCTGCCGCCATCAGGTTGTATCAGGGTCAGCTTCGGTATCGTGATTGGGTCTCGAAAAGAAATGGTGCCCCGTCCATTATTTCAATACCGATTCCGCGACAACGCTGAGGCCGATTCTGCCGGGATTTTCCACTAAGCCTGGAATCAGGCGCCTCATGATTGCGCGCAACATTCTCGCTGCCTCTACATGGAAATGGAGCCTTTGCGGAAATCCGTTTTCCCGATGAGCACATTGATCAGCACGGGCTGGCCGGCGGCGGCGGCTTCGCGGGCCGCCTCAAGCACGGCGGGGATTTCCTCCAAACGTTCGAGCTTGAAGCCCCGGGCGCCGAACCCTTCCACGACTTTATGGTAGTCGGTGGGCGCCAGTACGGTGGCCACATCGTCTTCGAGATAGGTTACCTGATCGCGGGCGATCTGCGTCCAGCCGGCATCGTTGCCCACAACGGCGATCACCGGCAGGCCATGACGCACGAAAGTGTCGAACTCCGCCAGGCTGTAGCCGGCCGATCCGTCGCCGTACAGCAGCCAGACCTCAGCCTCCGGCCGGCAGAGTTTGGCCCCGGCGGCAAAGCCGGCGCCCACGCCCAGGGTGCCGAAAACACCGGGGTCAAGCCAGCTCAATGGACTTCGTGGTCTGAGAATATAGGCGGACGATGCCACGAAATCCCCGCCATCCGCCACGAGAACAGCGCGCTCATCCAGAAATCCGTCCAGGGTCTGCAGAAAATGCAGCGGATTGACCCCGCCGGTGGCTTCACCGGACTGGGTTCTGATTTCATCGGTGCGCGCGTCCTCGCGCAAGCGCAGGGTATCGATCCAGTCCTTGCGTTCCGGCATCGGGGTGGCTGTGTACGCGGCCAGTTCGATCAGAAATTGGCCCGGATCGGCGCGGATGGCCATCTGGGGGGCGCGGTTAAGCTTGAGATCGCGGCGGCTGCGGTTGACACCGATCAAAGTGGCGCGTCGCGAAATGGCACGGCCGTAGTCCAGGCGAAAATCGCAGGGCATCCCGGCCACCAGCACCGTATCCGCCTCCTTCAGGGCTTGCTTGCGGTGATGGCGCATCTGAAGCGGATGGTCGGGCCCCATGAGCCCCCGTGCCATACCGGTCAGGAAAACCGGGGCGCCGATCTTCGTCAGGCCGGCGGCCAGCGCCTCTGCACGGGCGGGATCCAGGACAGCCTGGCTTCCCAGGATCAGGACGGGTTTCTGGCTCTGATCGAGCTGGTCGGCGGCTGCTTTAACCATCTCCTCTTCGACGCGGATATTTTCCGGCGCCCAGGGGTGAACGGGCATTTCATCGAAGCTGCAGGCAAACATCCGATCAACGTGTCGGCTGAGATAAAACTGCAGCATGCGCTGACGAAACCCGCCCGATTCGTCCCTTCCGGAACGATCCCCGTACCAGCTCCGCACCAGCGATTCGGGATAGAGCAGGTCGATGGGGCATTCGACGAATACCGGTCCGGGCACACCGGTGGTGGCGGCCTCGAAGGCTTCGGCCAGCACCCCGGGGATATCGCAGTTGCGTTTCAGCGTGAAGGCCTGCTTTACCACCGAACCCAGCAGGCTGAGTTGTTCGATGTCCTGCAGCGAACCCCGGCCTTTTAGAACGGTGGCGGCGGCACCGCCGAAAACCACCACCGGCGACTGGGCCAGGGCGGCATTTTTCAGGGCCGTGACCGTATTGGTGACCCCCGGCCCGGCCGTCACCGCGGCCACCCCGGGCAAGTCGGTCAGCCGGGCGACGGCATCGGCGGCAAAGACGGCGCTGGCCTCATGGCGCATATCCACCACGCGCAGGCCGCGACGGCGCGCCGCCGTCAGAATGGGAGAAATGTGACCGCCGCAGAGGGTAAACACAAAGGGGATACGGCGTTCTTCCAAAAAACGGGCAATGCTGTCGCCTCCGTGGGATTCCATCGGGCGTGCTCCTTTGGCTTGGCGGTAATGCTATCAAGATTGTCAACCGGCCACCTCTGTAATGCCGGCCAAATCCGGGATCCAGCGATGGCAGGAATTCAGGACGGCGGCTCGCGTCCGGCATGCGCTTGCTGGCCAAATTTTAGCCTGCAGTCAGCTATCGATGCGGACGAGCACCGAGGCCGGCACCAGGCGGACCCGTTTCTTGAGCGTGGGCAGGACTTCCCGGAAGATCTCGATCGTCACCGGATAGGGGTGGCCAATGGCGACGGCCTGACCGTGCCGATCCGCCTCGCGCAGCAGTTCCTTGAACTGTTTACGGACAAAGCCGGCCTCCTGAAAATGGTCCAGAAAAATATCCCGCTCGGCAAACGGCACCTGGAACATGCGGGCCGACGGCCGACAGACGGTTGCCACCGTTGAGCGGCTGTCGACAAAATAGAGCTGGCGCTCCTTCAAGACCGAAAAAACCTGGTACATGCGGGTGGATTCGGCGGTCAATCGGGAGCCCATGTGGTTGTTGATGCCTTTGACACCGGGCAGGGCGTCCAGGTTGCGGTTGAGCTGGGCAATCAACTCGTCGGGCGACATGGTTGCCAGCAAGGCACCGGGCCCTGGATTAACCTGCGGATATTCGACGGGTTCCATGGGCTGGTGCAGCATGATCTCATGATTACGGGCGCGGATTTCCCTGACGGCGCTCTGGATGAAAGGGCTTTGGGGAAGCACCGAAAACGTCAGGGGAATGTCGAGGTCCAAAAACTGGCGCAGCAGCTGCCGGTCGTATCCGATGTCATCGATGATGATGGCCACCCGGGGCAAGCCCTTGATCGGCCGCGGCAGGGGCGCCGGCTTGGGCGTCCGGCGGGCGATCTTCTTCGGCGGGAAGACCTCATAGACCGGTTTGGCGGGCTCGGTTCGGCTGCGTGCTGCCGGGGATGGTTTGGCCTTGGCGACGGGAACGGCAGGTTCCTTCACCCGGGGGGCCGGCGTCGGTGGCGGGGCGTAATGCCACAGGAGCGCGCCCGCGCCGCCGACAATGCCGATCAAGAGCGCGAAAGCCGCGACGATCTTGATCAGGGTGAAGCGTGACGAGGATTTGCGCCTTGTTGTGCGGCGTCGTTTTCTTGGGGCTGGTTTTTTTTTCCGGCGGGTGCTCATGGTGCCAACCCCACGTGCTTCGGCTGCCTGTGAGCCGCCGAAGCACGTATATCGGGCATTGCCTTATGGCGGCCGGCGCTATTCGCGCAGGCCGCTGAAAAGATTGTACGAAACCAGGATGTCTAGGGCCCGCATGATCTGGTTGTCGCGTTTGAGATTTTCCATTTCAAGCGGGTTGACGCGGAATTCGACATCGCCGATACCCGACTGCTCCTTGTCGTTTTGCTTATCCTTTTCAGGGGCGTCAGCGGCATCCAGGTGATTCTGAAGATCTCTTTCCTTGAGAAAACCATCGTCACCATTCTCATCATCCGGCTCTTCGAGCGGCTTGTAGGGCACGATGATGTCAGGCTCGATACCCTTGGCCTGGATCGAGCGCCCGTTGGGGGTATAGTAGCGGGCGATGGTCAGCTTCAGCCCGTAGCCTTCACGCAGGGTTTCAACGGTCTGGACCGATCCCTTGCCAAAGGAAGTGGTGCCCAGAATCAGGCCCCGCTTGTGATCCTGCAGCGCGCCGGCCACGATTTCGGAAGCGCTGGCACTGCCGCCGTTGATCAGTACGACGATGGGGTAGTCCCGCGGGACCTTGTTGGGCGAGGCATTGAAAACCCTTGTATTGGCGGGATTGCGCCCCTTGATGGAGAGAATGGCGCCTTCGTCGATGAAGATGTCCGAGATTTCAAGGGATTCTTCCAACAGACCGCCGCCGTTGTTGCGCAGGTCCAGCACCAGGCCTTTGAGGGGGCCGTTTTCCGACTCGATTTTTTCAAGTGCTTCCAGGAAATCGTCGGTGGTGTTGCCGGTGAAATTGGTGATCCAGATGTAACCGAACCCCGGTTTGAGCACATGCGCCTTGATGCTTTTGACCGGGATGACGTCGCGAATCAGGCTGAACTCCAGCGGCTCCTGTTCGCCCTGCCGTATCACCGTGACCTTGACCGGGGTGCCCTTGGGGCCACGCATGAGTTTGACGGCCTGCCGCAAATCGTTGACCCGCTTGCCGTCCACCATGACGATGCGGTCCTGGGCCCGGATACCGGCCTTGGATGCCGGTGTACCTTCGATGGGAGAGATGACCGTCACAAAGCCGTTGCGCAGGGTGATGTGGATGCCGATGCCTGTAAAGTTGCCCTTGGTATCGATCCGCAGATCCTCGAAAGCATCCGGCGGCAGCAGGGACGAATGCGGATCCAGGCTGTGAACCATGCCCTGGATGGCTTTCTGAATCAACTCCCCGGTATCGACCTCGTCCACATATTTCTGCGTGACGATTTCGAGCACATCGGTAAACAGTTTGAGCCCCTTGTAGGTTTCGTCACTCCCAGCGGCATCCAGAGCGGCACTGCCGGCTGTCCATAATACGGCTGCCAGGGCCAGGATGACCCAGATCTTGGTCCTGCCCTTAGGTTCAGTTCTCATCCGTTTCTCCTTTTAATCCTGACGGTCTCAGAGAAAGTGTGATAGCACCCTGAGGCGAATCCCGCGTCATTGCAGCGGCAGGTGCGCATGCTGCATCTTTCGAGATTCGCAAGCCGCGATATCAAACTTTCTGCAAAACCGTCTGAACCATAGCGATTAAAGCGTGCATCCATCCCAATGGATTTGGAAAATGCGCGACGACGGCATCGTCAGCGCGATCTAGGCCGCATTTCTCGTTTTGTGCAAGGTCAAAGATAGCGACCATTTTAATTAACCCCTTGAATCATCATCTCCCAGGCGTTCATCAATCGGCTATAATCCACAACTGCGGATCTTCGGGTTTGCCGTGGTGGCGAACTTCGAAGTAGAGGCCCGGTCCGGAGAGGGCTCCGGATTCGCCCACTGTGGCAATGACTTCACCGCTTTTGACCGTGGCGCCCTTGGTTTTGAACATTTCTTCCAGATGGGCGTAAAGCGTGCAATAGCTGTGGCCATGATCGATGATCACCATGTTGCCATAGCCCTTGAACCAGTCTGCATAGATGATGCGCCCTTGGGAAACGGAATGAATCGGCTCGCCGCGGTCGGACTGGATGTCAACCCCGCTACGATAGTTGGTGACATTGTAGCGGGTGTTCTTAAAGGGCCCAAAAAAATTAATTATTTTACCTTGAACCGGTGGTTTTAGCAACCCCTTCAGACGGCCGAAGGAACCCGGCGGCGCCTTGGCCCGGTCCGCGTCGACGACGCTGCTGCGGCTCAGACTTTGGATGGTCCGGTCAAGATCGCGGGCGGAGGTCTGCAGAGTGGACAGCGCCGCCTTTTTCAGGGCCTGCATATTACGGGTGTCCTGCAGCAGCAGCGCCCGCTGCACCTTTTCATGATGCAGACGGTCAAGGTTTTGCCGTCGTTTTTCTTCCAGCTGACGTTTATCGGTGCGGTGCGCCTCCAGTTCCCGGCGCAGGGTGTTCCAGCGGTCGAGATCGGTTATGAGCTGCCGGCGCTGTTTATCGTCGGCTTCCAGGATGAGCTCAAGGGCGTTGCGACGTTGAACCATCTCATTGACCGTGCCGGCCGACGCCAAAAGGTTGGCCGTGCCCAGCCAGTTGAGTTTGTAGAGTGCCACCAGCCGTCGGGAAACATCATTCGTGTTGCGGGTGATGCGTCTATCCAGAGTGCGGCTCTCATCGATGGCCCGGGCGATCTTTCCATCCAACGCCGCGAGTTCTCTCTTGAGTCGTGCCACCTGCCGGCGGTTGCGGTTTATGGCCTGGGCCAGACGTTCAAGACGCTCCATCAGTTTTTTTTCCTGGCCCGCCATTTCGGTCAGGTGCCGGCGGTGTTCGGCCAGGGCATCGTTTACAGCCTGTTTTTCGGATTTGGTGCGATCGAGGGCCAGGGTCGTGTCGATATAGCGGGGATGGTTGCGGACATAACCGACCATATCGTCAAAATCGACTTTGAGCCATTTGTCCGAGGTTTCCAGCACGATCAGGCGATCGCCCTTCTGCAGCATGTGGAGCGGTGTGCCATCAACCGAGGGATTGGGGCGCAAGTTGAGGCGTTCGACGCGCACCACGGCCTCGCGTTCGGCCGCCCCGGCAAACGGAAGGAGCGCCAGCAGGGTGACGGCGCCCAGCGCGGCGGTGGTCAAACCTTTAGATATTGCTTGAGCGAGAGATGACATCCCAACCATCCTACGAGCGTGCTGGCGGTAACGACGGTCAGCAGCAACCCGGGCGAGAGAAACCGCAGGTTAACCAGACCGGTTACGCTAACCGCCTGGATTTTAGACTGAATCAACATAAACATGATAAAGAGGGCCACAAGGCCGCAAACGCCCCCCAGCGCGCCCTGGATCATGCTCTGGAAATAAAACGGCGCCAGTATAAAGCGCTCGGTGGCCCCCACCAGTCGCATGATCTCTACCTCCTGCCGGCGGGAATAGAGAATCAGCCGCACCGTGTTACCGACGATGAAAACCGAGGCGATGAAAAACAGTCCTCCCATGGCATAGCTCGTCAGCCGGAAGAGGTTGAAAAGGGTTACAAACCGCTCCACCCAGCGCTGGCCGTATTCCACATCGCTCACCCCGGCAACGGCTTCCAGGCTGCGGGCCAGTTCTTCGGCTTTTTCCCAGGTGCTTGCCGTGGGTATCATCTGGACCTCGAAGGCATCCGGCAGGGGGTTCTGGTCCAGCCCGTCGAGAATGGCGGATTGGCGCTGCATCTGGGCCCGGAGTTGTTCGAGGGCGGTTTCTTTGGGGATGAAACGGGCCGCCTGAACGCCATATAGCTTTCTGATGCGGGTTTCAATGGCATGGCGCTGGGCTTTGTCCAGATCGCTTTCAAGGTAGACCATGATGCGGATCCCGCGACGCCAGGCTTCGAGCATATCGGTCGTATTCAGAAAAAAAAGAAAGGCCGCACTCACGATCAGAATCGAAAGGGCAATCGTACTGATGGTGACGGCGTTCAGCAGGCGGTTCTGGCGGATGTCCTGCAGGGCGCGTTTGAGGTGCAGCGAAAGCATGGTTGTCCTTTGGTCTTTGACGGCGCTAAATCGTGGGCGCCGCGGCAATTTGACCCTCGTTCAGATAGATGACGCGGGCCGGGATGCTGCGGATCAGCGCCCTGTCATGGGTGGCCACGACGACGGTGGCGCCCCGGGTGTGGAAAGCCTTGAGAAGCCCCATGATCAGGCTGGCCGATTTGGCATCCAGGCTGCCTGTGGGTTCGTCTGCAAGTATGATGGTCGGGTCGCCCACCACGGCCCGGGCCACGGCCACCCGCTGCTGTTCTCCACCGGAAAGCGCCGGTGGATAGGCGCTCAGGCGGTTTTCCATCCCCACGGTGCGCAGCACGCTGCTGGTTTTTTTGCGGACATAACGGGCGTTGCGGCCCCCCGCTTCCAGAACCAGAGCCACGTTTTCATAGACCGAGCGGGTCGGAATCAGTTTGTAGTCCTGGAATACTATCCCGAATTTGCGGCGCAGCAGGTGGATGCGGTTGCGGGGCAGCCGCGAAATATTGATACCATCCACCAGGACCTGGCCTTCGGAGACCTTTTCACCCCGGTAGAGCAGCTTCAGCAGGGTGGTCTTACCGGCACCGCTTGGCCCGGTGACGAATAAGAACTCATTACGGTAAATGTCCAGGGTGAGATCGGTGAGGGCATTTTTAGCGTGGTATTGTCGATAGACATGAAACAGTCGGATAATTGCCGCCCTGGCGTTGGAATCGCTCATGCCGGCGTTGTTACCCTCTGGTTGGAGACGCGATCCAAGGAATCCTCATTATCTTTGCCAGCCCTTGTACCGCGGGCGTTTGGCGGGTTTTACGATTGACCCGGCAAGGAATTGCTGGTAGGTTGCCCCCGAGTTCAGGGAGTGCCGTCCCCGGTTTTCCTTGCTCAAGCCTCCACTGAAACCCATGAACCAGGCTTCTTCCAATTTGGTGGAGGCTTTTTTATATCTAGTTTTTATATCTAAATCTAAGCCTTTAATCAATACGGCAGGGGGTCGTCGATCCCGGTGGCCCCCCGCGACAGGACCTTTCCAGGAAAGCAGACCGATGAGCCTATCCGCACCCAAAGCCGAATTGATCGATCTATTGTGTCATAAGTCCTTTCAATACAGCCCTGAGCCGGTGTTCAAGCTGGTTTCCGGTCAGATGAGCTCGTTCTACGTCAACTGCAAACCCACCAGCCTGAGCCCGCGCGGCATGTTCCTTATCGGACATCTGATGCTCGCGGCGCTGACAGCGGACAACCTGAAGGGCGTGGGCGGGCTGACCTTCGGGGCCGACCCGATTGCGGTGGCCACGGCCTTTGCCTCCGAACTCCAGGAACGGCCGCTCAACGCCTTTTCGATCCGCAAGGCGCAGAAGGACCACGGCATCGTCAAGTGGATCGAGGGCGATATTGCCCCGGGCGACCGGGTGGCCATCATCGACGATGTCGCCACCACGGGCGGCTCAACCATCAAGGCCATCGAACGGGCGCAGAGCGAAGGGGTGGCGGTGGTGCAGTCCGTGATCCTGGTGGATCGCCAGGAGGGGGGACTGGACAACATCCGCCGGCATGTGCCGGACGTGACGGCCATCGTCACGCGGGATGAGCTGGTGGCGCGGTGGAAGGCGTTGAATCCCTCGTCCTAGGCTTTTTACCTGCCTAATTCCAAAGGCGTCCGCGCTACTGATACGCCTTTATCAAGAATTCCTATCAACACTTCTACGTTGTTACTTTTCTTGATCGTTCAAGAAAAGTAACCAAAAGAAGCCGCCCGTGTCCCGCTTCTTCCTGCGCGTCGTCGATGCGGACGGCGCGCGTCGGAACTCGCTGCGCTCAAACAGGCCGACGCGCTCTCTCCGTCCACACCGCCGATGCTCGGCGCGGGACAAAGGGAAAGCCGGGCCCAACGCATTACAGCAATTCCAAGATTTCTCCAATGTCAATTAATTGAGCGCAAGATAGTGATATAGAAGGTTTCGTAAAAGGTTCGAGAGCAAGGCTTGCGAGCCGCGAGGAAGGCGTACTTGATAGAAGCTATCTGAAAATTAGGATTTTTGCTCGAGATCAAGACGAAGCCGAGAATCAACCCGCAGGCATACGGCAGTATGTCGAGGACTTGAGACGAGGGTTCAACGCCGAGATCGGGCGAAAAGACTATTTTGAGAAGCTTCTTATTCGCCGCAATGACCAGTGGCGAAGCATAACGCAGATATCGGCTATTTTACGAATCCGTCTCAGGGGGGAAGTAGGTGGCCGCGGCGTTATCCGACTCCCAGGCGGTGACCCGGGATACCGCGACCGGCGGCATGGCCAGGCGGGCGGTGAGGCCCTCGGCCACGTAGCGGGCAATGTTTTCGGAAGACGGCGGGGTGCCGTTCTGGAAAAATTCGAGATCGTTTAAAAATTTATGGTCCAGCGTTTTCATCAGGTCGCGCACGTGGGCCTTGATGATACCGAAATCCACCAGTACGCCGCCTTCATCCAACTCACGACCGCGCACATACACCTCAACCTTCCAGTTGTGACCGTGGAGATTTTCACACTTTTCGCCCACCATGGTGAGGCGGTGGGCGGCGGCAAAGCCGGTTACGACCCGCAGTTCAAACATTGCGCCATTTCCTGTTGATCCCGAGGCGGCACCTCAGTCGGTGAACAAGGGCATCTATCCGTGCTTTCAAGCCTGGGCAGATTCGCCTTTCAGAATGTTCTTGAGTTTACTGGAGAGCTTGTTCGCTTCCAGTTTTTCAAAATCCTTGAGGAGTGCTTCCTGCTTTTTGCTTATTCCCGTGGGCGTCTTGATGAGCACCTGGATGATCTGGTCCCCGCGGCGGCCACTGCGCAGTGAAGGGATGCCCTCGCCGTCGAAACGGAAAACGTCGCCGTATTGGGTACCTTTGGGGATTTTCAGATTCCGTTCGTCATCCAGGGTGGGCACTTTGATGGTGGCCCCGAGGGCGGCCTGAACAAATGAAATCGGAACGCGGCAAATGATGTTGGTGTTGTCGCGTTCGAAGAATTCGTGTGCTTCGACGTGGATGAATACGTAGAGATCACCCCGCGGGCCCCCGTGGCGTCCGGCTTCGCCCTCGCCGGTCAGGCGCAGCCGGGAGCCGGTGTCGACCCCCGCCGGAATCTTTACGGATACGGTTTTACTGGTCTGGATCTGGCCCGTTCCCCGGCATCCGGCGCACGGGTGGGGGATCATCTGGCCGTTGCCCCGGCAATGAGGACAGGTGGTGCGCACGGTGAAAAAGCCTTGGCTGCGTGAGACCTGGCCGCTGCCCCCACAGTAGCTGCAGGCTTCGGGCTGGGTGCCGGCTTCACAGCCGTCGCCCTGGCATTCGCTGCAGACGTCCAGCTTTTCCAGGTGAATTTCGGTTTCGGTCCCGAAAGCAGCATCCATGAAGCTGAGCTGCAGGTCATAGCGCAGATCGGCCCCGCGCATGGTGCGGCTGCGCGATCGCCGGTTGCCGCCAAATCCGAAAAAGTCTTCAAAAATATCCCCGAAACTGGAAAAGATGTCCTCGAAGCCGCTGAAACCGGAAAAACCCTGGCCCTCCAGCCCTTGATGCCCGTACTGATCATAGATTCGGCGTTTCTGGGCGTCCGAGAGGACATCGTAGGCTTCGGCGGCTTCCTTGAACTTATCTTCGGCGGCTTGATCCCCGGGGTTGCGGTCGGGGTGATATTTCAGGGCCAGCTGGCGGTAGGCTTTTTTGAGTTCGGCGTCGCTGGCATCACGGCTGGCGCCGAGGACTTCGTAGTAATCGCGTTTACTGCTCATTGACAATCCCGGTTGAAACTAGACGATGGTTGATCCCAAACACGCAAAAACAGCGTCCTTCTCGTTCAGTCGCTGTTTTTTTTCTGGATGCATTTTCGATATCGATGGATCTAATCGGCGTGCAGCTAGCGTTTAAACGGCAAACCTGCACCTAATTCTGTTGCCATCAATTCCCCGAAGGATGGCGTAAAACTAACGCAAATTCCAAGAATGTCAATCCGATTGGTCGACCCCGTTCAGACCGCCTTCTGCCTGGTCGGACCGGTTGCCGCCGATCCTCTCCGGAAGGTGGTCGGGGTTCTGCCAGCGCTGGAAGGCGAGGATGCCGGCCAACATAATGCCGGCGCCCACCGGGAAGGCCCAGGAGAGTTCGAGCCAATCCATGGCCATGCCCGCCAGCAGGGCCCCCATGAGCATGCCGAGACTGTGGGCCAGGGTCAGCAGTGACATGACCGACCCCATGGCATCGACCTGGGCCCCTTTTTGAACGGCCAGCCCCATCAGGGCGGGCATTGCAATCCCTCCCCCCATGCCGAAGACCAGGCTGCCCACCAGCATCTCGTTAAAACTGTCAGCCCAGGTGAATCCCAGCAGGGCCAAGCACGCCAGAGCGCCGCCACCCACAACCATGCGCGCTTTGTTGCAGCGGTCAGCCAGGTAGCCCATGGGGATGTGAAACAGGCCGCTGACCAGCACGCCGGTCATGATGAGCAGGCCGATGGCGGCGGCCCCCGGCTGGAAGCGCTGGTCCGCGTAGACCGGCAGAAATCCCCAGATCACCCCGATGCCGGCCGTATAGGCCAGGCGGAAGGCAAAGAGGCTTCGGATCATAGCGTCCCGGGCCAGATGGCGCCAGGCGATGGGCGGGGTGCCCCGGCGCAGCGCGCTCTCTGAGCGCGTGGGTGGCAGGAGCAGGGCGCAGGCCAGGAAACCGAAGAGGGCCAGCAGCCCCATCATGACAAAGGCCGCATCGAGGCTCCAGTGATCGCTGATCACCCCACCCATCAGGGGGCCCAGGCTCAGCCCGGCAAAGGTCGCCAGATTGAAGGAGCCCATGGTGAAACCCTCGCGCCCCTCGGGGGTGATGTCGCCCACGTAGGCCTGCAGCACCGGCATCATCATGGCCGAAGCGAATCCCTGGAAGAATCGGATGACAATCAGTGCCTGGACGCTGTCCACGAACACATAGGCCAGGGAAATGAGGGCGTAGCCCAGCATACCGCCCACGATGAACGGTTTGCGACCATGGTGGTCGGAAGCCCGGCCGAAGACGGGAATGAAAATCGTGCGGGCAATCGAAAAGATGCCGAATATCATCCCGATGGCGAAGCCGCCGGCGCCGATGTCGCGTGCATAGACCGGCAGCAGCGGCACAACGATGCCCACGCCGGTCACCGCAGCAAAAATGGAAAAAAAGAGGACGTTAAA
>JASJCD010000100.1 GCA_030066135.1 Desulfobacterales bacterium
ACCTGGAACGACATCTCCCAGGTGGCCGCCATCGTCGAAGCGGGCCACCCGAAGATCCAGGCCGATCCCTCCCAGGGATCGCATTTCTTCCAGAACCTGACATCCCTGGGCATCGTCTACCTGACCCTGCAGAAACCAGAGCACGGCCACCTGCGCTGGGACTGGTTCGAACGCCAGCCCGATCTGGGCCGCACCGCCTTCCTGCGCCATATCCAGCTGGCCACACCCTTGATCGTCCACGTCGACGGACGCACCTCGGAGGCGGTCATTCAGGAACAATCCAAAACGGGTGCGGGGTCACCATGAGCACCGCATACCGTTACCCGCACCCGCACCGGGCGGCCGGCCGGCGATGAGACGCCCGCCCGTCAGAAATTTCCTTCTGGCGGCCGTTCTGTTCGCCGCCGTGGCCTATGCCGGCCTGCAGATCTACGTGCGCCATCTCGTGGACCGGCATCTGCAGGCGGCCGTCCTGGCCGCGCCGGCGTTGGATGATATCCAATATGACGGCCTGGCGGTTCGCCTGCTGCCCTTCCGCCTCGTGTTCGATGAAATCCAGCTCAGGCCGGCAGGCGGCCTCGACCCCATCCCGATACGCCGTGCCCACCTGGATCAATTCAAGCCGGGCCGCAACCTGCCGCAGCGTCTGGCCGCCTCGCTTGAGGGCCTGCGCATCGCCGCCGACCATCCGTCCGCAGCCCCCCTGCGTGAAATCCTGCAGCGCCTGGGTATGCAGCGCATCGTTGTCGATGTGCACCTTGGGCTGGAACAGGACGCCGAGCAGCCGAAAACCTGGCGGGGACATCTCGAATTGCAGGTTCAACAGATCGGGATTCTGCGGGTGGCTCTGGCGATTGAAAACCTCGATACCGAAGGGATAGAGCGGGCATCCGCCAATGCGGCCGACTGGTGGACCATACTGACGCCGGTGGGTATCCGTGCAATCGCGATTGAGTTTGAAGATCGGGGAGGGGTGGAACGCATGGTGGCCGATCGTGCCCGTCGTGACGGGAGCCTGCCATCGGCGGCGCGGCTGGAAATCCGGCGGGCAATCGAAGCAGCGGCCCGCAGGGAGGGCATTCTTCCCCTGGGCCGCCACCTGTCTGAATTCGTGGCCGCGCCGGTGCGCCTTGGATACTACAGCGGCAATACGGAACCGGTTTATCTGGTTCGCCTGCTGTGGTCGCGTGGCATCCGTGACTGGTGTCTTGCCCTGCAGGTCACGGGTTATCGCCCGCCGTCACCCCGGCGGCATCCATGGGCGTCGGCGGCCGCATCTATTCCAGGGATACCCCCGCTTCCTTGAGATAGGCCCGGGCATCGCGGTTTCCGAGGAAACCGGCTTCCATGAAGTCCCGCATGGCCTGCTCCTCTTCCCCCGCCAGGAGATAGACCCGACCGCGACCGTAGTAATAGGCACTCTTGTCGTCATCCAGGTCGATGGCCCGGGTCATGGCTCTGATGGCCGGTTCGAACTGACGCATTTCCCCATAGACCACGCCCAGTTGGAAATGTGCATCCGCATAACGCGGTGACAGTTCGATGGCTTTGCGATAGCTCGTTGCGGCGGCTTTGTAGGCGCCATAGGCCGAATGCAGTCCGCCGCGGCGATACCAGTGGCCGGGATGCGCTTCGGGCTGGCGTTGGTCCATGGTGGCGACCGGTTTCGGGGGTGTTGCGCCGGCCGGTGTACCGCTGGCCGTGACAGCCGCCTGCCGGGCGGACAGGGCTGTAAAGGCGGCGCTCATCTTACCCATATCATCGATATTGAACCGGGTCCGGGTGGCCAGTTGGCCATTCTGCATTTCGGCTTTCATCGTCACATCCCCGAGATCCGTCGGCCAGTCGATCGCGGTGCCGCCGGGGGGCATCATGGCCTGCATAGCCTCGATCAAAGCGCCCAGATCCAACTCAAATTCAGCCATGGGACCCTGCGCCGGCGCGGTCTCGAAACCGCGTGCGCGGGCAATCAGATCACCCATGGCCGCATCGTTGGAGGTCATCAGTAAAAAGTCATCCACCGCCGCCAGGCGGGTTTCAAAGATCTGCCCGCCACTGGCAAGGGCCGCGAGGTTCTGATCACCCGGCGGGAGCATGGCGTTGTAGTTTGTTTTCACACCCACCACCTTTACCCCGGCCACAATGCTGTCGGCCGTGCGCTCATAGAGCGTCGGTGCCTGCGGTTTGTTGGCCTGTTGGGCCACAAAGGCCGCCATCTGAAGGTTGTAACGCTCGAACCAGGGCAGGTAGGTATTGATAATGAAATCCTCGCCGTCGGTCCCCGGCGCCAAAACATAGATCATTTCATAGGTCATGCCACTGGGCGCCGCCGTCATACCGCCGACCATCTCTCCGGTGAAACTTTTGGTCATGGTGGCCAGATCGTCGAAATCGATCCCCATCTGGCGGTAAATCTCCCCGAGACCCGACTCCAAAAGCTGCATCATGCCAGGTACGTTGTAGGCCCGCGACCGGAACTGCAGGGGCATGTCGACTTCGTAGTCCGCCAGGCGGACGTCATCTCCGCGATCGATAAGGAGGCCCGCCAAAAAGGAATTGGGCAGGGCATCCACATCGAACTGCAGGGTAAACAGGTCGCCCTCAAGGTCCAGGCCCAGGCGCAGGATTTCCACCTGCTCGAAAGTTTTGAGCATCTCGGTGAGCATGGCCTGGGTTTCCTCGGGCGACATCATGGACGGCTGTCCCTGGGGCGACGGGGCGGCGGCCCGGCTGGCAATGGCCGCCTCAATCTTGGGCTGGGCGATGGCCAGAAGCTCGCTGGCGGCCGCCTCCACCACCAGGCTGCTGGCGGCAGGCGCCGTGGAAGCATTGAGCAGGCGTTCCTTGATACCCGGGCCGAGCGCAAAACCTGGCTGGGGTGGAAAAGCCGTCAGATAATAGTCTTCACCGGCGATGGCGCTGTAGGCCATCTGAAAATTGGCATTGGCCGTGCGAAACGGGATCAGCGCAATCCAACTGGACGCGTCCCCCCGGGTGTCCATGCCCAGCACGATGGACCGTTCGGGATCGATCCAGTCCGTTCCCTGGAGCATACCGCGCAGCATGGCCATCTGCTGGGTGGTGGCCGATCCCTCGCCCGAGGGCATCAACCGTTCGACATCATTCAACAACTGGTCGATATTGCGAATCATGATCAACAGCTGGGGGCCCTGGCCGGCCTCGTCCTGGGCCTTGGCGGCGGACGCCATGAACCCTGCGGTGAGAAATACAATCATGCCAAGGGCAATCCATGTGGACAGTTTCGTTTTCATGCCTTCTTCTCCCGAATGGTGTCGACAACCGTCAAACGGCGCACGTTCTGGCACGGCGCCGTTCGTCATCTGCTTGTTTTCGGTGATATTTCATTTATATCATAATATATCGGCAAGTAAACTGAGGGCATGAGACCGACATGATTTCAGCGGCGAAAGGGTGCGGGCCCCGGGCGCCTCATATGCTGGGGGCGGGGCTTGATTTTTGTCGCAATCTGCGGTTTGAAGGCCTCTCATGGTAACAACCATTCCCGAAAGGACGCCGCCATGGCTGTTGAAAACGATCTGGTCCTGATCTACCTTGAAGACAATCCGCTGGCATTCGCGCGGATTGAATCCATCCTGGCGGATGCCAAACCGGACTGGTACCACGTCAAACTGCTGATGTTGCAAGTCCCGCCTCAGATCGTCACCTGGATTCTGCGTGACATCTATATCGACGGGCAGGAATTCACCATGAATGGCAAGCGCCTGCGTCTGGAAAAAGTCGTCCCGCCCCTCGAGCCCGGGGACGACAACGGAACGGAACAAGAGGACACGTCCAGGACGTCGTCCCCAAACGGCGGCGCCAATGTCATCTCGCTGGCTGCCAAGAAAAAATCATGACCCCGGCTGAGAACTCCGGCCTCGGTGACAAAGCGCGCGATTCATATGACCTCCTCCCGCCCGCCATATCCGGCCATCCTCTCGGCCTCACGCCGGACGGATATTCCGGCCTTCTATCTTGACTGGTTCATGGCCGGGATCCGAAACGGTGGTTTCGAAGTTGAAAATCCCTATAACCGTCGCAAGCGGCATGTTCCTGCCCGCCCCCGGGACGTTCACAGCATCGTTTTCTGGTCCAAGAACTACGGGCCTTTCCTGCGCCGTGGCATCGGCGAACGACTGGCGCGCCAGGGCCATCACCTCTTCTTCAATTTTACCCTCAACGCGACCGCCCCCGACCTCGAGCCCCACGTCCCGCCGTTGCGCGCACGACTGCAGCAACTCGAGGAACTGGTGCAGCGCTTCGGGCCGCAGACGCTTTACTGGCGTTTCGACCCCCTCTGTTTCTACCGACTTGCGCCGGCCGCCCCGCGCCGTGACAACCTGGACCAGATGGAAACGATTGCCGTCACCGCCGCACGTCTGGGAATCCGGGAATGCATTACAAGCTTTGTCGACCTCTACCCCAAGGTGCAGCGCCGCGCGCGCCGGATCGGGATCGTTTTCGAGGATCCGCCCCTGGACGCCAAGGCGGCGATCCTGACACACATGGCCACCACCCTGCGTGGGCACGGTATCGGGCTTTTTACCTGCTGTGAGAAGGAGGTCGTCTCGCAACTGGGGCCCGTAAGCGGTGTACGGTCGGGTGCCTGCATTCCGGGCGAGCGGCTGGCCCGTCTTTACGGCCCCCATTTCCATCGCCGCCGCGACCGCGGTCAGCGCGTCAAAGCCGGCTGTGGCTGCAATCTGGCCATCGATATCGGCAGCTACCACCGGCAGCCCTGCTACCATGACTGCCTGTTCTGCTATGCCCGGCCGATGGCGCCCTCAAAAACCCCGGCGGTCAATCCACCAGAGGCGTGTACAGCATGCAAATCGGCACGATCACATTAGCCAACAATCTTGTTTTCGCCCCGCTGGCCGGAATCTCCAATCTGCCCCTGCGGCTGCTGGCCAAGGAGGCCGGCTGCGGGCTGGTGTATTCGGAAATGGTCAGCGCCAACGGTTTGGTCTACGGCGCCGCCAAAACGCACCAACTCATGAACAGCACGCCGGAGGAAAAACCCCTGGCCATCCAGATTTTTGGATCCGATCCGACCATGATGGCCGATGCGGCCCAAATCGCGGCGTCCGCCGGCGCCGATATGGTCGACATCAATTTCGGCTGCGCCGTTAAGAAAATCGTCAAAACCGGTGCCGGGGTCGCCTTGATGCGCACCCCGGACCGGGCGGCGGCGCTGCTTCGCGCGGTCCGTGATGCCATCCGCGTTCCGTTGACGATCAAGATACGCAGCGGCTGGGAACGCGGCGGTGAACAGGCTTTTGACCTGTTGCGGATCGCCGAAGCAAGCGGGGTGGACGCGGTGGCCATTCATCCGCGCAGCGCCTCACAGGGATTTCGCGGTCAGGCCGATTGGTCCCTGATCACCGCCCTGAAGGCCGCCACGACCTTGCCGGTGATCGGCAACGGCGATGTCCAGTGCGCCGAAGACGCCGTCCGGATGCTGTCGCAGACCGGCTGCGATGCCGTCATGATCGGCCGGGCGGCCATCGGCAATCCTTTTATATTTGGAGAAATTCTGGAACTGCTCGCCGGCCGCCGCCCGGTTCCCGCGGACGCCGCGGCGCGTCTGCGCATCATGCGCCGTTATGTGGTGGACTCGGTCAATTACCTGGGGGAGAGGCCGGCCTGCCTGATGATGCGCAGCCGTCTGGGGTGGTTTGTCAAGGGGCTGCACGGCTGCAGTGCTTTTCGCGAATCCATCAAAAAGCTGGAAAGCCTGGAGCAGGCCCTCGAACGCATCGATGGATATGAGAAGGTGCTGATGGACGCCGCCCGCAACTATTCCGGAATGGCCACGCTGTAGTCACGCAGCCCCTGGCCTTCGATCAGGAGGGCTTCCGAGCGGTCGGCATAGACGTGAATGACTTGAATCCGGCCCACTTTCTCGCCGGTCAGGAAAAACTGCTGGTTGTTCAACCCGTCGATGATCTGGCTG
The DNA here is from genome assembly GCA_030066135.1 of Desulfobacterales bacterium. Taxonomy (GTDB): domain Bacteria; phylum Desulfobacterota; class Desulfobacteria; order Desulfobacterales; family UBA5852; genus JABZFP01. Next base: position 5,978 of record JASJCD010000100.1, read on the forward strand.
TTGTAGACCCCCAGGATGTTTCCCGGCTGCAACCCGGCGTTCTGGCCCGATGAAAGGGTGATGCGGTTGCCATCGATGCCCGATACGAAGGCCCGCCAGGGTTGATCCGCCAGGGCCTCACAGACATGGTCGCCCATCTCTTCGGCCACATCCTGCAGGGCGGCCTCCAGAATCGGCAAGTCCTCCTGGCGCGGTTTTTCACCCGCACCGGGCTCGAGTTCTTCCACTTCCGCTTCGCGGATATAGGTGTGGTCGAAGAGTTTCGTGCCCGTTTCGGCATCGAAGACTTCCGCCAGAATTGTGATCCGCAGCCGGCCTTCGGGCGTTTTATACCACAGGATACCGCTGAGCTCCTTTGAAACCCCGATATTGATGATGGTGCCGGCAATGATGGCGTTCAGCCCGCTGAACCGGGCCACCGTGGTCAATTCGAAGCTGTTCAGATGCCCGAACTGATCCCGCATCAGGGCATCCAGAGCCGCAGGATAGTCCGCGTCCCCCCGGTGCATGAGCACCAGATCTTTCCGGCACTCCTTTTCAAAAACGGGCCAGAGGAGATCCTGCAAACCAGCCCTGGTCTTGGCGTCAACATTGGCGGCGCGGCTGTGGAACCCGATAAAGGCCACTTTTTTGCGCAGCTTGCCCTTGGCGATGCGCACCTTGTCGCGGGCTTCCAGCACAGCCGGCGCTTCAGGTGGTGCGGCATCCTGATCCGGCGACACGCTGGCCATCGAATCGGCGTCTTCACCCGTGTCGGTGGGCGGCATCGCGCCCGGCCTCCCGGCGGCATCGCGCGCATCTTCAGCTTCGGCCGTGGGGCTTTCACTTCCGGAAGGCGGGGGTGTTAAAAGATCCTCTTCGACGATCTCAAGGCTTTCTCCTTCGGATTCCGCGGCATCCGCGTCCGCACCGGAGGCCCCGGCGGGAGCGGCGGCGGGCGGGGATAGCGCCGCGCCGGTGCCGTCTTCCGCATCCAGCTGTTCGACCGCCTCATCGGTGGTCACCGCTTCGACCGTATCCGAGGCCTGTTCTAAATCAGCGGATGTTGTACGCGCTTCCGGCACGCTCATCCCGGAGGTTTCCGAATCCGGCATCGGGGCCTCGTCCGGGTCGGCGGCCGCGGTCCCGGTCCGGCTCACCGCCGGCGCTTGGTCAGCCGCAGGCATGGGTGCATCTTGTTCTTCCGACCCGGCCCCCGATTGCGTTTCAGGTGGATCGGGCATGGATGGCGCTTCCGTTTGCGCCTCGACCGCCTGGTGCTGTTGGTCGCGCTCGTCTTCGCCGGGAACGACTGACGCCGGCATCTCGGGCGGCATTTGCGCTTCCGCGGCTTTGGTTTCGGCCGGGGCCTGATCAGGCGTCTCGGCGATCGTGCGGTCCTCATCATCCGTTGGCGGCATAGCGGTCGACACGGGGCCGCTTTCCGGTCCGACGACGACGGGTGAAGCGGTATCCGCCTCATCGGTCGTTCCCTCAGCCTGGACGGCGGTAGCTGGCACTTCGTGCGCGGGCGCTTCTTCAGCCGCAGACTGCGGTTGCGGATCGTTCGTCCCCTCGACCACCGGCAGATGCCGATCGGAGGCGATGGCATCGGACCCGGCTGTAGCCGCCTCATCGGAAACCGATTCAATCCCCGCGGTCGCTTCGTCGGCGGCCTCTGTCGTTGCGGCCGTCTCCGGGGGATGCGCCTCTCCGGCGCCCATTGCGGCTGGCAATTCAGGGGCCTTCGTCGCGGCATCCCCCTCGGCGGTCGCTGGGGATTCGACGGTACCGCGCTTCAGCGAGGTGTCATCCGCCGTTTTTTCCGGCTGCGCCGGCGTGACGGTGGTTGCATTCTCGTCAGAGGCCGGAGCGGCGTCAGCCGACACCGGGTCCGCTGCTTCCGGGGCCAGGGCCTCGCTGGATGTATCGCCCTGATTCGTGGTGGATGTACCCCCTTCATCCGAAAGCAGCCCAGCCGGGGGGCTGGGAGGGTTTTCCCGGGTATCGGGCGCTTCGTTGTCGGCAACCGCTTCGACGGACGCGCTGCCCGCGAGGTGCGTTGTGGGACCAGCCGGTACCAGAGTCGCCTGCGGCGCGGCGCCCCGGGCGTCAGCCGTCAAGTACGCCACGGATGCCACCGCAGGTAAAAAAACTTCCTCTGACGGGGGGTCGTCTCGGTTCTGAATGCTATTCGAAGGAGCTTCGGATGGTTCGTCCGGCTTGAACAGATAATAGGTGCCGGCAACAGGGATGTAGATGGTTTTGAGGATATCGTGGACGACGTAAATGGGCGCTTTCATCACCGCGGTCAGACCGGTATTGTAGACCACCCCGCCGGCATAAGCCAGGCTCTCCCGGCCCGCACCCCTTTCGCGGTCGTTGATGGCCGTTGCCTTGCGATAGGGAATAACGGTATCCACAAGTCCGGCGTCCACGGTATCGAAGCGAAAAGTTTCCCAGCCCTTGGCCACCCGCTCACAATCTACGGGGTCCGCCTCGCGGTCGTCGCCACGGTGCCCGCTGGTCTGGCGTTCGGGATAATGCGCCCCGCCCTGAGGTTGGAGCAGAATTTCCGGCGTACGGAAGTGCAGATAGTACGGATGGCGGGGCCCCTCGATATGATCCGCATAGCGGTCGCATTGGTCTTCACCCAGAGCCCCAGCCAGACCGGGATCGCCGTAGTACCAGCTCTTGAAATCCTTCTTTTCGCTGAGGTTGAAAAAGCAACCGCCCATCAAAAAGGGCAGCATGAAGATGACGGCCGCCCGCATGGGTATGGATCGCAATCGTTTCCCTATCATTCCTGTTCCCCGGTTTCCGCTACAGCCTCTCCCGACGGGCGATGTCTAATCTAGCGCGACCCGTCCTGAACGCGGTCATGGTCCTTTAAAAACACCAGGATGCCCCTGCCGCGGAATAACCGTTATTACTATTATGTCACACCTGAAAATTCAATCCTTATGTCAGGATCGGTCCGCGGGTCAGGGCTTGCCGCCGTCCGCCGCAGCCTTTGGCGCCCCCGGCCGCATGCTAGCGAACGACCTTGACATCCTGCCGGTTTTGCGGTTTAGGAATCCAGACAGCGTTGATCGCACCCCCAGGAAGGAGCCCAGCATGGCCTCGGTGGATGAACAGATTCTGCGCACCGCCAAAGAAATCGTGGTCAAATTCATTGAAACCGGCCGTGTATCGCCGACCGGATTTCCGGAAGCCTTCCAGTCCATTTACCGCACCATCGCGGAAACCGTAAAGCAACCGCCCCCGCCGCCCTCGGATGGATCGGAATCCCAGGGATAAGCGCCCGGCCCGTTTCAGGGGCCGCATCATGGCACCGGCCCGGCAGCAGCCTTACCGGTCCACAGACCCAACGTTAAAATTACGCTTCCACAGGGTATAAATTGATTTTAAATCTGTAAGCGCTTGGCCCCACCCGGAGAGGATTGCGCCTTGGCTACCATTGCGGGTGTGGCGCGGGAGGTGCGCATTCCCTCGGGTTGCGGATGCCTGATCACGCGCACAAAAGCAAGAAGGCCGCCCGGGGGCGGCCTTCTGTTGCGTATGAGCTAAAGTAGAGTTAGTCGCAGAGCTCGAACAGGGCCGCCGCCCCCATGCCGCCGCCGATACACATGGATTCCACGCCGTATTTCACGCCGCGATCCCGCATGTTGCGCAGGAGGGTGGCACACAGCTTGGCCCCGGTGCATCCCAGGGGATGGCCCAATGCAATGGCGCCGCCATTGACGTTGATCTTGTCCATGTCGTTTTCCAGACCCAGTTCGCGGATGCAGTAGATCGCCTGGGAGGCGAAGGCCTCGTTGATCTCGAACAGCCCCACGTCCTTGATGTCCACGCCGGCCATCTGGAGCACCTTGGGGATGGCGTAGGCCGGTCCGACGCCCATCTCGTCCGCCTTGCAGCCCACCGTGGTGTAGCATTTGAGCTTGGCGACCGGTTTGAGCCCCAGTTTCTGCACGGCGGCTTCACTGGCGATGATGGTGGCCGCCGCGCCGTCCGTGGTCTGGGAGGAATTGCCCGCCGTGACCGAGCCGTTCACGGCGAAGACCGGCCGCAGTTTGGCCAGTCCTTCGACGGTGGTGGTGGCCCGCACCCCATCGTCGAATTCCTGCAGGAATGTTTCGCGCTTGTAGGTACCGTCGGCGGTCTGGACGTAGCGCGCCGCCGGGGTGGGCACGATCTCGGTGAAATGGCCGTTTTTCTGGGCGTCGGCCGCCTTCAGCTGGGAATTGCAGGCGAATTCGTCCTGGGCCTCGCGGGAAACGTCGTAGCGCTTGGCCACGTTTTCGGCCGTAATCCCCATGGAGGCGTAAAGGTCGGCCTGCATACGGGTGTATTCCGGATGCGGGCGCGGCAGATTGCCGCCCATGGGCACGTAGGTCATGGATTCAACCCCGCCGCCGATGGTCACCTCGGACCACCCGGCCATCACCCGCAGGGAGGCCTGGGCGATGGCTTCCAGTCCGGAAGAGCAGAAGCGGTTGATGGTGGCCCCGCTGACGGCATCGGGAAAGCCGCCGATCTGGCCGGCAATGCGGCCGATGTTGAGCCCCTGCTCGGCTTCGGGAAACGAGCAGCCGATCATGAGGTCTTCCACGTCCTTTTTCTCCAGGCCGGGCGTCTTGTCGACCGCTGCGCCCAGGATGAAGGAGAGCAGGTCCTCGGGACGGGTATCCTTGAAAGCCCCCTTGGCCCGACGGCAGCCGGGGGTGCGGACGGATGTGACAATATAGGCATCTCTCATCGTATTTCTCCTTGGATGACAGCTTGTTTTAGTTGCGAAGCGGTTTGCCTGTCTTCAGCATGTTTTCGATCCGGGCCAGGGTTTTCTCCTCCTTGAGGAAGTCCACGAAAGCCGCGCGCTCCAGGCTAAGGATCACGTCTTCGTCGATTTCGCTGTTGGTGCGCACGTCTCCGCCGGCGATGACGGTGGCGATCCGCCGGGCCAGGAAAGCGTCATGCTCGGTAACAAACCCGGCACTGAGCATATTGAAGATTTCGCCGTTGACCATGCCTTCGGCGGCCGCACCCAACACTTTGAGCGGGCGCTTGACCGGCGGGGCATATCCCTGATCGACCATGCGCAGCACTTCTTTCTTGGCCTCGCCGATCAGCAGGTCGCGGTTGAAGACGATCCGGTCGTTGGGCCCCAGGAAGCCGTTGGCCCGGGCTTCGGCGGCCGACATCGAAACCTTGGCCGTGGCAATGCTCATGAAGGTGGGGATAAAATATTTGGCCAGGTCGACATCCGTTACGTTGGCGGGAATGGTCGTGACCGCGCGCTTCCAGAGGTTTTTGCAACCACCACCGGCCGGCAGGAGCCCGACACCGATCTCCACCAGCCCCATGTAGAGTTCGGCATGGGATACGATCCGGTCGGCGGCCAGGCAGACCTCGCAGCCGCCGCCCAGGGCCAGCCCGTAAGGCGCGGCCACCACCGGGAAGGGGCTGTATGTCTCGCGCTGCACCACTTCGTGCAGCGATTTGATCATGGCGTCGACTTCTTCGAGCCGGTTCTCACGGGCCGCGGTGCCCACCTGGACCAGGTCCGCCCCGGCGGAAAAGGCGCCCGGCATGCCGCCGGCCTGGTTGCCGATCACCAGCCCCACGCCGTTTTCTTCGACGTAGTCCATGGATTCGTTCAGGAACTGGATGATCTCGGCGTTGAGGGCGTTCATTTTGGTGTGAAATTCACAGCAGAAGACACCGTCGCCCAGATCCACCAGCGAGGCCGACGCGCAGCTCTTGACCCGACCGCCGGCGCCCTTGAGGGCCGCCAGTGAGATGTTGCTGGCGCTGACGGCGATCTCTTGATAGGCCTTGCTGTCGAAATCATAGAAAAAGCGCTTGCCGTCCTCGGTCTTGTAGAAGCTCTCGACCCCGGCGGCCAGCATCTGGGTCACTTTCTCCGGCACCGTGAGGCCGTCGTTTTCCATCTTGGCCACCGATTGCTTGACCCCGATGGCATCCCAGGTTTCGAACGGACCCATTTCGAAATTGTAACCCCACTTCATGGCGTTGTCGATTTCGACCACCGTGTCGGATATCTCCGGGATGCGGTTGGCGGAATAGATCAGCTGGTCGGCCACGGCCTTCCAGGCGAAGACCGCGCCCTTGTCGTCGCCGTAGACGATGGCCTGAAGCTTCTCGGCCGGGGTCTTGGCTTTCTTGGCCGCCGCCAGGCAGGGAAATTCGGCTTTGTGCCAGTCTTCGTATGCCATCGTGGCCGGGTTGAGCACCTTGCGGATCTTCTTCCACTCCGGCGTCAGCTCCGTTTTGTAGAATCCGCCCTGGGTCTTTTTGCCCAGCATCTTCTTTTCGATCATCTGGTCGAAGAAATCCGGGAGGATGAAGTCCTTTTTCTCGCTTTCATCGTTGACCAGATCGTAGCTGTTGCGGGCCACGTGGCCCAGGGTGTCAAGGCCCACAAGATCGGCCGTCTTGAACATGGCTGTCTTGGGCCGCCCCATGGCCGGACCGAAAAGGGCATCGACCTCGGTCACGCTGAGGTCTTCGGAGACCATCAGCTGCATGGTCTTGACCATGCCCTGTACACCGATGCGGTTGCCCACGAAATTGGGGGTGTCTTTGGCCCAGACGATGCCCTTGCCCATGATGCGCTCGCCGAAATCGGCCATGAACGCCAGGATCTCGGGGGCCGTTTCCTGCCCGGGAATGATTTCCAGCAGGTGCATGTAGCGCACCGGGTTGAAAAAGTGGGTTCCCAGAAAATGTTTGCGGAAGTCCGCGCTCAAGCCTTCGGACATGGCCTTGAGGGGAATTCCCGAAGTATTGGAGGAGACGATCGATCCGGCCCGACGGATCTTGTCGATACGCGCAAACAGATCCTGCTTGATCTTCAGGTTCTCGACCACCACCTCGACGATCCAGTCACAGTCGGCCAACTGGTCGAAATCGTCTTCGAGATTGCCGATGGATATCAGGTCGATATCCTTGGGCTGCATGAGCAGGGCCGGCTGAATCGTCAGCAGATGGTCGTAGCCCGCCTTGACGATCCGGTTGCGGGCGGCGGGATCCTTTTTTTCCTCGTCGGACAGGTCAAAGGGGACGATGTCCAGCATCACCGTCTTGATCCCGGCACTGGCCAGCAAAGCGGCAATGCCGCCGCCCATGACACCGGAACCGACCACCGCCGCCTTTCTGATCTTTCTCACCATGGTTACCTCCCTCACGATTAAAGAAATTTTCAATATGAATGAGTATTCACTACAACTATAAAGACTGGACAAATCTGTCAAGCTTAAATATCAATGGAACCCAATTAAATTGAAATCTTAATTCTATAATAATTATAATTTGTTATAAAATTTACTCCAAGCAAAGCCCTGCAAGTCTCCCCGCGTCCTCTATGGATTGAGCAGAGATTCATTAATGAATAAATATTCATGCCAAAGGTGACCCTGCCTGTGGGCAAATCAGATTATTTATAAAATGATTATAAATAATTATCTAATAATTGCGGTATTGTTTCCGTTTGAATTTTCATCCAGAAACGAGCGGTTGGCCGACGGGCAGACCGTCAGACCCAGCAGGCGATGCTGTCGTAAATCAGGTTGATGAGCTTGCGGCGCAGCACGAGGTAGGAAAAACATTTGGTGGCGATCTCGTAGTTGCGGTCCACCATGGCCTGACAGCGAACGCGATCGGCGAGGATTTCACGGGTGCGTCGGACGGTTTCCTCGGTGACGTAACCGTCGATCTCGATCACCTCGAAGCCCTTGGGCTTTATGTCCATCTGGTAGATCGAATACGTGTTCACGACGATCGGCTTGCGAAAGTAGACCGCTTCCAGAAAAGCATTGCCGAAGCCCTCGAAATTGGAGGGATAGGTCACCAGGTCGGCATGCGGATAGATATCCTCCAGCGTGTAGACTTTGCGGCCGCGGGCGGTCTGCCCCCGTTGCTCGCCGATGATGGTCGCAACGAAGCGCGTATCGACCCCCATCATCCGGGAATAAGCCCGGATGCGCTGCTCGTAGTCGTAGCCTTCATCGCCGGAGGCATGCGAGATCACCAGTTTGGCCTTGCGGTTGAGCCGGTATACCAGTTCGATGGCGTGCTCGATCCCCTTGCGCTTGACGACCCGGGTGGGCTGCAGGACGAAAAGCTCGCCCTCGGCGAGGCCCAGACTGGTCCGTACGTCTGCGGTGTAGGCATCGGGCGCCTCAGGCGGGTTCTCAAAATCCATCACATTGGGAATGACCGTCGCCGATATGCCTGTTCGCAGGCTCAACTGATGGTCGGCCGAGGAGTTGATGACGACATGGTTGATGGCCGGCAGATTCGGCGGAAAGGCCATGTTCAGGTACTCCCAGACGGCGTTGGTCAGAAAGTGCTGCCGCTCCCAGAAGAAATCGTGATGGTGGGCGATGGTGGGGATATTGGTCTCGGAGATCAGCTCCGTCAAAGCCAGCCCCAGTGGAAGGTTCAGCGGTATCGTCAGGGCATTCTGGGGAACGAGCAGGTGCAGATCGAACTTCTCGACAAAACGGTACAACTGCTCCTTGAGCACCATTTTACACCGGTGGATTTTTTCGGTCACCTGAATGCTGCGTTTCTTGACACCGAAGCAGTTCTGGTAGACATCGACGATGGCCGCATGGTGAAAGTGGGCTTCGGGGACGACGAAGCTGCGCTCGGCCGGTGTATCCAGTTCACCGCCGAAAAAATAGCAGTTGAACCCCTCCTGCCGGAATACTTCCGCCCATTTTTCCGTTTCCAGGGAAACCCCGTCGGTACCGGCTAAGCGGGTGGCAACGAAGCCGACATTGTGCACTTCGCCGCAGTAGGGGCAATGGCCCATCTTGACCGCCTGTGTATGCGTAGAAGATTTAGGGAAGGGCCGGCGATCCGGTGCCGGCGCAGGACCGCGAAAGGCCGTCGACGGCTACATCAGATAGAAGCCGATGGCCTTGTCCGATGGATTGCCGGCTTCGATCGACAGAAACTGAACGCCCAGATCAACCCCTTCGATCTTGCGGATCACCACCTGTTTTTGGATCTGCGATTTCTTGGG
>JASJCD010000101.1 GCA_030066135.1 Desulfobacterales bacterium
GCCCGCGAACCGGTGGCCTACATCCTGGGCCGCAAGGAATTCTGGGGATTGGACCTGGCGGTAAGCCCCCAGGTATTGACGCCGCGCCCCGACACCGAACGCCTGGTGGCGTCCGCGCTGGCATTTCTGGAATCGATGGCCGACCAGAAGGTGCTGCGCGTACTGGACCTGGGCACGGGTACGGGCTGCATCGCCCTGGCCCTGGCCCACAGTTTTCCCCCCGCGCAGGTGATCGCCACCGACATTTCCCCACCGGCCCTGGTCGTGGCCCGCGGCAATATCGCCCGCCACGGCCTGGAAGACCGGATCCACCTGGTGGCCGGGCAGGGGCTGGAGATGTTCGCCCGATCTTGCGCCCGGTTCGACCTGATTGTTTCCAATCCGCCCTACATCCCCACGGCCGAAATCGAACGTCTGGAACCGGAGGTGCGCAATTACGAGCCGCGGGGCGCCCTCGACGGCGGCAGCGACGGGCTGGCGGCCTATCGCCGGATCATTCCGGCCGCGGTTGGTCTGCTGCGGACCGGTGGGCAGCTGATGGTGGAAATCGGCTGGAATCAGCGTGAGGCCGTCACCCAACTGGCACGGCAGGCCGGTCACTACCGGGATATCCAATGTGATGCGGATTACGGCGGTCACGACCGTGTGATACGCATGCTCCGGCGCTGATCCCGCGGCGCCGGGGACAGCGGCGGGATGATGGAAAAAGTGGTTGCAGATCGTGACTTTGTCTGTTAGTAATGTCCGATTTCGAAGGCGGCTTGAAGGATCGGCCGCCTTCGTGCGGTCAATTATACCTGTGACCGCATTACGACGGTCACAACTTTAAATCGCACGCTTTCTGACCGGGCTCCCGGTGCTTTCCAGCGGAAAGTCGGAGTCGGGGACGATGAAAGCGGTGGCTCTAACCGAAAGGTAGAAGGAGTAAAGCATGGCACACATTACAATGAAGGAACTCTTGGAGGCCGGTGTTCATTTCGGCCATCAGACCAAACGCTGGAATCCGAAAATGAAGCCATACATTTTCGGGGCCCGCAACGGCATCTACATCGTCGACCTGCAGAAGACCGTCCGCATGTTCAAGGGGGCTTACAACTTTATCGTCGATACGGTCGCCAGCGGCAAATCGGTCCTCTTCGTGGGCACCAAGAAGCAGGCGCGCGAATCAATCTACGAGGAAGCCAACCGCTGCGAGATGTTCTATGTGCACAACCGCTGGCTGGGCGGCATGCTCACCAATTTCCAGACCATTAAAAAAAGCATCGATCGTCTCAACTATCTCAACGAGATCGAAAACGACGGTACGATCAACATGTTCCCCAAAAAAGAACGGCTCAAACTGGGCAAGGAGCGCGTCAAGCTGGACAACAACCTGGGTGGTATCCGCAGCATGAGCGGCCTGCCCGGGGCCATGTTCATCGTCGACCCCAAGAACGAGGCCATTGCCGTGCGCGAGGGACGGCGCCTGGGAATTCCGATCGTCGCCGTGGTGGACACCAACTGTGATCCGGACGAGATCGATTACATCATCCCCGGCAACGACGATGCCATTCGCGCCATTCGTTTGGTCACCTCCCGCATTGCCGATGCCTGCGCGGAAGGCCGCCAGCGCTACAAGGAAAAACAGCAGGCCGAGGCCGACAAGGCCGCTGAAGAGCCTGCCGAGGAAATTCCCGGCAGCGCCGATCTCAAACCTGGCGAGCGCAAGGTGATTTCCGACGGCACCCAGGGGCCGGTGGTCGAGATCATCCGGCGGGCCACCCCCGAAGAAGGCGAAGCGCCGGCCGAGGCCGAAGCCGCCGTCGAAGCAAGTGATTCAGAGGAAACAGGAGAATAAAGATGTCCACGATTACGGCAGCAATGGTTAAGCAGCTTCGGGACAAGTCCGGAGCCGGCATGATGGATTGCAAAAAAGCACTGACCGAGACCGATGGCGATATGGAGAAGGCCGTCGACTTTCTGCGCAAGAAGGGCCTGGCCACGGCGGCCAAACGAGCCGGGCGGGCCACCACCGAGGGTACGGTCATGCCCTATGTGCATACGGGCGGTAAACTGGGCGTCATGGTCGAAGTCAACTGCGAGACGGATTTTGTGGCCAAAAGCGACGACTTCCAGGAATTTGCCAAGAACGTGGCCATGCACATCGCCGCGATCAACCCCCTGGGCATTACCCCCGAGGACATCCCGGAGGAATTGATCGCCCGCGAGAAGGAGATCTACATCGCCCAGGCGCGCGAGACCGGGAAACCGGACAACGTCATCGAAAAGATCATCGAGGGCAAGATGGGTAAATTCATCAAGGAAAGCTGCCTGATGAACCAGCCCTACGTGAAGAACCCCGACATCACCATCGCCGACCTGCTCAATGAGCTGATCGCCAAGATCGGCGAGAATATATCAATCAAGCGATTCGTTCGCTATCAAATCGGAGACGCCTGATTTGACACCCCGATACAAGCGCGTTCTTCTCAAGCTGAGCGGCGAAGCCCTGATGGGTGATCAGGGCTTCGGCATCAGTCCCGACATGCTCCAGTACGTATCCGAAGAAGTGCGTTCCATCGTCAACAAGGACGTGGGCGTGGCGATCGTCGTGGGCGGCGGCAATATCTTCCGCGGCATCGCGGCCAGTTCCTACGGCATGGACCGGGCGTCGGCCGATCACATGGGCATGCTGGCGACGGTCATCAACAGCCTGGCGCTCATGGACGCGCTCGAGAAAAGGGGCATGCCCACCCGCACCCAATCGGCCATTTCGATGCACGAAGTGGCCGAGCCCTATATTCTGCGCCGGGCCGTGCGCCACCTCGAAAAGGGGCGCGTGGTGATCTTTGCGGCCGGCACCGGCAACCCCTATTTCACGACCGATACGGCCGCGGTCCTGCGGGCCCAGGAAATTCACGCCGAAATCCTGTTGAAAGCGACGAAGGTCGACGGGGTTTACGATTCCGACCCCGTCAAGAATACCAATGCCGTTTTCCTGAAGGATGTGACGTACATGGAAGTACTGGAACGGCAGTTGCGCGTGATGGACATGACCGCCATCTCGCTGGCCATGGACAACAAGCTGCCGCTGTCCGTCTTCAATCTGAACCAGCCCGGCAATATCCAGAAAGTGGTCTGCGGGGAATCCGTGGGTACGCTGATCCACAATTAAGAACCCACCCCCCTCCGCCCGCTTTCTGTTTGCATTCCATTCGGCAACCCCATACGAACAGGTGACCCCCATGTTAGATGACATCTATCAAGACACCCGTGAAAGCATGGAAAAAACCATCACGTCCCTGAACAACGAGCTCAACCGCGTGCGGACGGGGCGTGCCAACCTTTCCCTTATGGACGGTATCCGGGTCGATTACTACGGCACCCTGACCCCCCTCAATCAAATGGCTTCCCTTTCGGTGCCCGAAAGCCGGCTGATCACCATCCAGCCCTGGGATGCAACGGTGATCAAGGAGATCGAGAAGGCCATTCTCAAATCGGATCTGGGGCTGACCCCCTCCAATGACGGCAAGATCATCCGCATCGCCATCCCGCCGCTGACCGAAGAGCGCCGCAAGCAACTGGCCAAATCCGTGCACAAGACCTGCGAAGATCACAAGGTGGCCATTCGCAATCTGCGCCGGGACGCCAACGAGATGCTCAAGGGTCTCAAAAAGGATGGGGATATTTCGGAGGACGACGCCTTCCGGGGCCAGGACCAGGTCCAGAAGATCACCGACGAATTTATCGCCCAGATCGATTCGATCTATAAAGATAAAGAGAAGGAAATCCTTGAGTTCTAAGCGCATTTCCCGGGATGGGGAAGATCTCGATCCCGGTAGACTGCCACAGCACGTCGCCATGATCATGGACGGCAATGGCCGCTGGGCCAAGCGACGGCTGCTCAACCGTATTCAGGGACATGAAAAAGGCGCCGATACCGTGCGGGCCATGGTCGAAGCCTGCCGCGAAGTCGGCATTCCTTTTCTGACGCTCTACGCTTTCTCCACCGAGAACTGGCAGCGCCCCAAGCGGGAAGTGGACGCTCTAATGGCGCTGCTCAACAAATTCCTGCAAAACGAACGGGACGAACTGCAAAAGAACGGCATCCGTCTCGCGTTCATCGGCGAGATCGCGCGCCTGCCACCCAGGGTGCGCCAGTCGCTGGAAGAGGTTGTCGCCGCGACCGCATCCAACGACAAGCTGCGCCTTGTCCTGGCCCTGAGCTACGGGGGACGCTCGGAGATCGTGCGCATGGCGCGCCGCCTGGCCGCGGACGTGGCGGCCGGTCAATTGGTGGCCGCTCAAATCGATTCGGAATGGATCAGCCGCCACCTGGATACGGCGGACATCCCCGATCCCGACATCCTGATTCGCACCAGCGGCGAGATGCGCATCAGCAATTTTCTGCTGTGGCAGCTGGCCTATACCGAATTCCATTTCACCCCCACCCTGTGGCCCGATTTCGGCAAGGAAGAATTCTTTCAAATCCTGAGGAACTATCAGCAGCGCGAGCGCCGTTTCGGGAAGGTGGACACCGGGGCGGATCCGGCCTGAGTCCCGAACCTCCCCGCTTTGATACCGCGCGCTGCAGGGAAATCCGCCCATGCACCTAAAACGCTGGATTACCGGTCTGCTGGCCCTGCCGCTCCTGATCTATATCCTCTATGCCGGCGGGCTCTGGTTGACCCTCCTGGTGGCGGCAGCCGCTCTGGCGGCGCTGCTGGAATACAACCGCATCGTCTATCACGCCTGGAAGACCGCGCTGCCGGGGCCGATAGCGGTGATAGGGCTCCTGACCATACCGGCACTCTGCGCCGTGGCCCACGTGGGGCGGCCCGACCTCCTGCTGGCGATCCTCCTGGGCAATTTTCTGCTGGCGGGAATACTTTCCCTGTTCACCTTTGGCCGGGATGCGCGCGTGCTCGAAGTTGTTCAGAAGCAACTCCAGGGGGTCCTATACATCCCGCTGCTGCTGTCCCTGCTGATTCTGATCCGCCAGGTGCCCGACGGCTTTCTGTGGATTTTCACATTGGTGCTGACGGTTTTCGCCGGGGATACGCTGGCCCTTTATACCGGCACCTTTTTTGGGCGCCACAAACTCTGCCCGTCCATCAGCCCCGGGAAAACCATCGAGGGTTCGCTGGGCGGGGTGGGGGCCTACCTCCTGGCGGCGGTCATCATGAAGCCCTTTTTCCCGCCCGACGTGAGCTGGGGGCAATTGCTGCTGTTCTGTCTGCTTTGCGGCGCTGCGGCCCAGATGGGTGATCTGTTTGAATCCCAGTTGAAGCGGGTCTCCGGCATCAAGGATTCCGGCGGCCTCCTGCCCGGACACGGCGGCATGCTGGACCGCATCGATGCCCTGCTGTTCGCCGCGCCGGTGGCCTATCTGCTGCTGAGGGTTTTCTGATGGCCGCGGCACCCAAACCGATCGCCGTGCTGGGATCGACCGGCTCCATTGGCGGCAGCACCCTCAAGGTGGTGGCGCAGTTTCCCGAGCGGTTCACGGTCAAAGTGCTGACAGCCGGCCGCAATATCGACCTGCTGGCCGAACAGATCGAACGGTTTGCCCCCGAAGTGGCCGTGGTGCTGGACCGCGCCTCGCGCGATGCCCTGCACGCCCGTCTGGGGGCCGGCAGTCCCACCGAACTGCTGTGGGGCGAAGCCGGCTACGAAACCGCCGCCCGCCATCCGGATGTCGAGACCGTGGTGACCGGCATCGTGGGTGCGGCCGGCCTCATGCCGACCCTGGCGGCCATCGATGCCGGCAAGGACATTGCGCTGGCCAACAAGGAAACCCTGGTGATGGCCGGCGACATCGTCATGGCCCGCGCCAGGGCCTCGGGCAGCGCCATCCTGCCGGTGGACAGCGAACACAGCGCCATTTTTCAGTCCATCGGCCGGCATCCCCACACGGAAGTCAAGCGCCTTTACCTGACCGCATCGGGGGGGCCGTTCCGCCGCAAACCCAAGCATGAATTCGCTTCGATAACGCCCCGCGAAGCCCTGGATCATCCCAACTGGGACATGGGCCGCAAGATCACGATCGACTCGGCCACCTTGATGAACAAGGGGCTCGAATTCATCGAAGCCCGATTTCTTTTCGATTTCCCTGCCGAGGCCATCGAGGTCGTGGTCCATCCCCAGAGCATCGTGCATTCCATGGTGGCCTTCGTGGACGGATCGATCATCGCGCAGTTGGGCGTGCCCGACATGCAGGGACCGATCGCCTATGCGCTCTCCTATCCCGAAAGGCTGCCCCTGGATCTCCCGCTGCCGGACTTTGTGGACATCGCGCGCCTGACCTTCGAGGCCCCCGACCTGGATAGATTCCCCTGCCTGCGTCTGGCGTTGGCGGCCTGTGCCGGCGGTGGCACCCTGCCGGCGGTATTGAATGCGGCCAACGAGGTGGCCGTCTATGCCTTTCTCGACGGAAAGATCGATTTCGGCGGTATTCACGCCACCATCGACGATGCGCTGCAGCGCCACGACCACGTGGTCCGGCCAACCCTCGACGACATCCGCGCGGCCGATCGCCGGGCTCGGCAAACCGCGGCGGAATTCGCTTCCCGCCGGGGCGCTGGATGACCATCGGAGGGTTTGGCCAATTCGCTCAGCGCGGTGAAGAAAGCTTGCAGTTTAATCCCAATTCCCTTATGATCCCCCGAAAATTGAAGGCCGGCGCAACTTCCGTTCCAAACTCGACCCGCATACCCTGAAAGCCGTTTTAACATATCCATGGGCAGCAATCTTTTCGCATTCATTGTCGTACTGGGTGTTCTCATTTTTTTCCATGAACTCGGGCATTTCCTGGTGGCCCGCTTTTTCGGCGTGGGGGTCGAAAAATTCTCGCTGGGCTTCGGGCCGCGTCTGATCGGCAAAACCGTCGGACGGACCGATTACCGCCTGTCCCTGATACCCCTGGGGGGCTATGTCAAAATGGTGGGGGAAGAGCCGGATACGGAAATCGATCCCGCCCTGGTACCGATTTCCTTTACCCATAAGAACGTCTATCAGCGTTTTGCGATCGTCGCGGCCGGACCCCTTTTCAATCTTCTGCTGGCGGTTCTGATTTTTTTCGTGGTGTTCATGACGACGGGGATATCGGTGCTGCGCCCGGTCGTGGGCGAGGTGGACAAGGCATCGCCCGCCGAGGGCGCCGGGCTGCGCCCCAAGGACGTCATCGTTACCATCGGCGGTGCGGCGGTCGAAAGCTGGGAAGAGATGTCGGAGCGGATCAAGGCCACCGGCGGCCAGACCTTCGAGATCGGCTTCGAGCGTGAAGGCCAGCTCCGAACGGTGCGGATCACGCCGGAACTCAAAACGACCCAGAACCTGTTCGGCGAAGACATCGAACGCTACCTCATCGGGGTAAGGCCGCTGGGCGACTGGTTGCCCCGCCAACTCACTTTTTCCGAATCCCTGACGCTCAGTGTCACCCGAACCTGGGAGATAACCGAGCTGACCGTCCTGAGCGTCATCAAGCTGATCCAGGGCAAGCTCCCCGCCGAAACGCTGGGCGGACCGATCAAGATTGCCAAAATGGCCGGAGCCCAGGCCCGGGAGGGGCTGACCGCCCTGCTGGTATTTATCGCCGTGATCTCCATCAATCTGGCCATCCTCAATTTTCTTCCCATTCCGGTTCTGGACGGTGGCCATTTGATGTTTTTCACCATCGAGATCGTCACGCGACGGCCGGTCAGTATCAAGGTCCGCGAGATCGCACAGCAGATCGGCATATTTCTGCTGATTTCGCTGATGATTTTCGTTATCTTCAACGACATCGCAAACCCCTGAGTGCCGGGCGGCGAATAGTGCTGCCGGGTGAAAACACGACCGGATCACCTTTAAATCATGACATGAAAGGACGGCCGCCCCATGCCGCATCGCCTGGAAATCACACTCAAGCCTGAGTTGATCGACGCCGAAGGCGAGACGTTGCGCCGCAAGGCCATGGATTATTTCGGCATCGCCGTGGAAGGTGTCCGCACGGTTGCCGTGATCACCATCGACGCCGAGTTAACGCCGGCGCAGCTGGAGACGATCCGGACGGAGATTTTCACCAATCCGGTGACCCAGATGTCTTCCTATGCGCCGCTGCCCCTGGCCTTCGACTGGATGGTCTGGATCGGCTACCGGCCCGGTGTGCGCGACAATCCGGGCAGTACGGCGGTGGAAGCGATCGAGGACATGCTGAGCATCGGGCTGGGCCCGGAAGACGGCATCTACACCTCCAAGCGTTATTGTCTGACCGGCCCGGCCCTGACGGCCGAAGACGCCGAGAAGATCGCGGGTGAACTGCTGGCCAACGACATCATCCAGCAGTGGCAGGTAACGGCTGCCGCCGACTGGGATCCGGAAGTGGGCATCGGGGTCATTATTCCCAAGGTCCGGCTGGATCATGTGCCCACGGTGACCACGCTGCCCATCGACAGCGATGCGACCCTCAGAGAAATCAGCGACGAGCGCAACCTGGCCCTCAACCCCAACGACATTCCCACGATCCGCAAATACTTCCTGGACGCCGACGTCCAGCAGCAGCGGGCCGCCGTCGATCTGGCCGATCCCACCGATCTGGAACTGGAATACATCTCCCAGGCCCGCAGCGATCACTGCAACCACAACACCTTTCAGGGGCTGTTTCACTATTCGGAACCTTGCCGCGGGCATCAGGAGACCGTCGACAACCTTTTCAAATCCTGTATCCAGGCCCCCACGCTGACGCTCCAGAAGCAAAAGGACTGGGTCGTCTCGGTGCTCTGGGACAATGCCGGCGTGGGGCGTTTCGACGATGAACATTACTACGTGATCACCGGCGAGACCCACAACTCGCCTTCGAACATGGAGGCCTATGGTGGTGCCATTACGGGCATCGTGGGCGTCTATCGCGATCCCATGGGCACCGGCCGGGGGGCCCGTCTGCTGATGGGGGGCTACGGCTACTGCGTCGGACCACGGGAATACGACGGCGACCTCAAGCCCCACCTGCACCCCCGCCGCCTGTTGGACGGCGTGATCGAAGGCGTGCGCGACGGCGGCAACAAGAGCGGCATCCCCACCACCTGCGGGCAGGTGCTGTTCAATCCGAAATATCTGGGCAAGTGCCTGGTCTTCGTTACGGCCATCGGGTTGATGCCGGCCGAAGTGCAGGGCGAAGCGGCGGAGAAAAAGACGACCTCGCCCGACGACCTGATCATCATGTGCGGCGGTCGCGTGGGCAAAGACGGTATCCACGGGGTTACGGCCTCCTCCGAGATTTTCTCGGAGAACACCCCGGCCGGTCATGTCCAGATCGGCGACCCCTATACCCAGAAAAAGATGCACGATTTTCTGCTCGAAGCCCGCGACGAGGGGCTTATCCGTTTCATCACCGACAACGGCGGCGGCGGGTTGTCCTCCTCCATTGGCGAATCCGCGCTTTTCTCGAACGGCTGTGAGGTGGAACTGGAAAAAGTGCCCCTCAAATACGCCGGCCTGGACCAGTGGGAGATCTGGATTTCGGAATCCCAGGAGCGCATGACCGTGGCGGTGCGGCCCGATGATCTCGATCGCTTCATGGCCCTGTCCCGCAAGCATTCGGTCGAAAGCACGGTCATCGGCCGGTACACGGATACGGGCAAACTGCACGTGGCCTACCAGGGGCGCAACTGCGCCTATGTCGATCTGGATCTGCTCAAATCCGGGTTTCCGCAATGGGAATTCGATGCTGTCTGGCGCTCGCCCGAAGAGCGCGGCCTGTTCGAGCCCGCCATCGGCCGGCCCGCGGATTTCGGCCGGCTGCTGCTGGATATACTCGCCCGGCCCAACATCTGTTCGCGCGAATGGGTCCCCCGCCAGTATGACCATGAAGTCCAGGGCGGCAGCGTCATCAAGCCCCTGGTGGGGGTCGGGCGCAACATCCCCAGCGACGCCAGCGTGATCCGGCCGGTGCTGACCAGCGATGCCGGGCTGGCGCTAGCCCAGTCGCTCCTGCCGACCTATTCGGCGATCGATGCCTATCACATGATCGCCGGCGTCATCGACGAGGGCCTGCGCCGGGTCCTTGCCGTTGGCGGCGACCTCGATCATGTGGGCGGTGTGGACAATTTCTGTTGGCCCAACATTCAGTATGATCCGGTCAAGAATCCGGACGGGCGCTTCAAGGCGGCCCAGCTGGTGCGCGCCTGCCGGGCCCTCAAAGACATCTGCCTGGCCTACGCGATTCCCCTGCTTTCGGGCAAGGACAGCATGTATGTCGACGGCAATCTCCCGGGGCGCTACGGGATCACGCATAAAATTTCGGCCCCGGAAACGATGCAGTTCAGCGCGATTTCGCGGGTGCCGGATGTCAAGGCCTGCATGAGCATGGAGGCCAAACAAGCCGGCGACCAGGTCTATCTCGTCGGGCTGACCCGCGACGAACTGGGGGCCTCGGAGTATTACGAACACCTGGGCTATATCGGCCTGAATGTGCCCCGGGTGGATCCCGAAGCCTTTCTGCCGGTCTACCGCGCCCTGCAGACCGCCATCGCCCGCTCGCTGACGGCCTCCGTCCGCGGTATCTACCGCGGTGGGCTGGCCGTTCACGCCGCCCTGGTGGCGATGGGCGGTGGCCTGGGGTTGACCCTCGATCTGGCCGGAGTCCCTGTGGATGGGGATCTGCCGGATGATCGCATCCTGTTTTCGGAATCGGCCGGCCGGTTTCTCGTGACCGTCGACCCGGCCCGGCAGGCGGCGTTCGAAGCCCTTTTTGAAGGCCTGGCCCTGGCCCGTATTGGAAGCGTCACGGCGGCGCCAGAGTTGATTGTCAATGGCCAGGAGGGCGGCGAGCTGCTGAAATTAGATCTCGAAGCGTTGACCCAAGCTTGGGAACAAACCTACGGAGAAATGATATGACCGCCAAAGTACGCGCATTGGTGCTGACCGGTTTCGGCCTGAACTGTGACTTGGAAACGGCCTACGCCCTCGAACTGGCCGGCGCGGCGGCCGACCGCGTGCACATCAACACCCTGATCGACGGTGGCGTCCGCCTGGAAGATTACCAGATCATGGCCTTCGGCGGTGGTTTCAGTTGGGGCGACGATCACGGTGCGGGCGTACTCCAGGCCGTGCGCATGCGCACCAACCTGGGGGCGTCGCTCTTATCCTTCGTTGCCAACCAGGGGTTGATCATCGGTATCTGCAACGGCTTTCAGACCCTGGTCAATCTCGGGCTGCTGCCGGGCTTCGACGGCGACTACCAGACGCGCTCAATTGCGCTGACCTATAACGACTGCGGCAATTTCAGGGATGATTGGGTGCACCTCAGCATCGATCCCGATTCCCCCTGCGTCTTTACGCGGGGTATGGAAACCATCGATCTGCCGATCCGGCACGGTGAGGGTAAGTTTTATGCCGAAGCCGCGATCATTGAGAGTTTGATGCAAAACCGGCAGGTCGTGCTGCGGTATGCGGACGCGGCCGGCAAACCGGCCGAGGGGCGTTTCCCGCTCAACCCCAATGGCTCGCTGGGGGACATTGCCGGCGTATGCGACCCGACGGGCAGAATATTCGGACTGATGCCGCATCCGGAAGCCTTCAACCACTGGACCAATCATCCCGACTGGACGCGGAAAGCCGAAACCCGGCGGCGTGAAGGCCGACCGCCCTTTGCGGATACGCTGACACCGGGAATTCGCCTTTTTGAGAATGCCGTGCGACATATAGCTGATCGTTAACCCTTTGAGGAAGCCTCCCGCGCCTGATAGCTCATCCCATTCAGACTGCCCCTCCGCAATCACGATTGCAGCCGTGGTGGATCCGATGGCCATTC
This sequence comes from Desulfobacterales bacterium, assembly GCA_030066135.1. GTDB lineage: Bacteria > Desulfobacterota > Desulfobacteria > Desulfobacterales > UBA5852 > JABZFP01. The sequence goes on from JASJCD010000101.1 coordinate 11,771, forward strand.
CCCTGAACCGGTAAGCTAAAAACGCATTTATCCTATGTTTATCAAGTTAGTTCGGTATGTTGTTCCCTATGCGCAGGACACGCCGGATTGGAACCCTATAGTTTCTTAAGGGTGGGGTAAAAAAAGTTTATGGTTTTTTGATGGATGTGCAATTTTATTGTTTCCCGATTCATTTTCAGATTTTTTTTCAATATTGGGAGTATGGAATAAACAAAATAATAACAAATATATATGGATTTTTAGCTGATTTTGCCCGGATTGGCTGAGGTTAAAGCCTCAACCGCGGAATGAATTTTGCTCTGATTTGGGTGCGCCTACAAACAGGGAGGATGTATGAAAAGGAACAGTGGCTTGACGTTAATCGAACTCTTGATCGTGATGGGGATTCTTGCGATTGCCGCCAGTATCGCCGTTCCTTCCTACCTGGGTTGGATGGATGCAAGCAAGGCCCGAGGGGCGGCATCCTCCATACGGGCGGACTTTGAGAAGGCCAAGATGCGGGCCATCCGTGAAAACGCGAACGTGCGTGTCAGTTTTACACCCAATTCCTACATGGTCCACACGGATCTGAATGCAGACAATGCGCTGGATGGCAACGAAGCCGTGCTCGCAAACCACACTTTCAGTCACGGCGTGACCTTGGTGAATACTTTCGGCGGCGACGACATGAGTTTTTCGTCGCGCGGGATTCCGGCCGCAGGGCTGGCTGATGCGGGGACGGTTACCGTCAGCTCCCCGGGCGGTACGACGATTGACGTCATCGTGAGCCGCTTCGGTCGGATCAGGACGCAATAGTCAATCCGAGGCCTTTTTCAATCAGGAAGCCATAGGATCTCCGAATGAACATCGCAAGAAACGAAAACGGTTTTTCAATCATCGAGATGCTGATCGCTCTGGCCCTACTGGCCATCGGCATGATGGCCATCGGCCGAATGCAGGTCGCCACCGTCAAAAACACCACCCTGGGCAACCTGACCACCGAGGCCACCATGCTGGCCCAGGCCAAGATGGAAGAGGTCAAGAATGTGCCGAATATCGCCGCCCTGGCCGATGAGGTCGAGGCGAATATCGACGCCGAGGGCAACCCCGGAGGGATCTATAATCGGACCACGACCATCACCGTTCCGGCGCCGCCGCTCGATAACGACCTGCGCCTGGTTCGCGTGGATGTGCAGTGGACGCATCCTCACGGCGGCAACCGCACGGTAACCATAAATTCGATCACACACGGACAGGGCATATGAAAATGAAACGATTCAGCGAAGGTGGCAATGACGGCCGCCAAACCGCCACGCGGCGCAACGCCGGTTTTACCCTGATCGAATTGTTGGTTTCACTGGCCATGTTCTCGATCATCATCGCCACGGTGGCTTCCGTCCTGGTGCCCCTGCGCCGATCCTATACCACCCAGGATGTCGCTGCGGGGGCCCAGCAGACAACACGCCTGGCCATCGATTTTATGGTGAACGATATCCGCTTGGCCGGCCTCGATCCGATCGGCGAGGCCAACGCCGGCATCGAGGATGCCAGTGCGCTTTTGCTGCAATTCACCATTGATCGCGCCCCCCAGGGAGGCGAGGCCAACGGTGAGATCGATGAGGGGAGCTTCGAAAGATTGACCTATGCCTGGGATGCTCCCAACCAGCGCCTGCGGCTGACCTATGACGACGGCACGGCCAGTTCAGACACCGAAACGCTGGTCGACAATGTCAGCAATCTGCGCTTCACCTATCTCGACGAGAATGACGCCGTGACCACGGATATGGCTGAAATTCGATCCGTGGCCATCACCATGACCGTCGATGAACCGGCCGGAAGGGACGGCATTGTTTCAAGAACATACAACACGCGGGTACGCTGCCGCAATCTGGGCATCTGATGAAATCGATGGATAATACCGATAATCACAATTCAAGCGAGATGCATGCCATGACTGATCAAATTAAATCGATTCAACCGCGACGCCGGGCCGGTGGCGAACAAGGCTCCGCCATTCTGGTCGTTCTGCTTTTTCTGGCGATGATGACGCTTGTCGGGGCTTGGGCCACGCGCGGTGCCAATACCGAAGTCTCCATCGCCGGCAATGAGACGCGTCTGAAAAGAACTTTTTACCGGGCCGAAGCCGCCGTACTGGAGGCGGCCTTTCTGCTGGAAAACCAGCTTTCGGACAATCTCAAGGATCATGATTCCATCGATTGGCTCTGGAATGCACTTAACGGAGCGCCCAATGATATGTCGGCTATCGCCAACTGGGATTTCGACACGCTGGATGGCGACGATACCGCCTTTGAAACCACACTTGATCTGGATGGCGACGGCAACGCGGACGCTTCCGCTGCTTTTGCGGTTCACGATAGAGGGGGGGCCGCCGGCAGTTCACTCGTGATGACCAATGCCACCACGGTCCGCTCCTATGCCGTATATGGGCTCCAGGACTCGCAAGAGGGACGCGCCCTTATCGAGGTGGGATACAAGAAGCGCATCTGATTACAGGAAAAGCGAATATAAATTACTCCGAACTGGACTTGAGAAGAGAGTGAAGGCCGTTGCTAAATGCAGGCCGTGCGACCGAAGGAGATACAGATATGAAACCGACGCTGACTTCAATTCCGAAAAAAGCACTGCTGTGGATCATTGCGGGTTTGCTGATTGCATTGATGCCTTCCGTTGCACTGGCAGCTGATCTGATTTTCACGATCTCAGCCATCTCAACTACAAGCGTGTCGGAAACCAGTCCCTCCAATGTCGAGGTAAGAGTCGAGTCCATTGGCGACCCTGTGCCCCCGGGCGTTACCGGTACCGTGAATTTTATTCTCACGGAAGTGGGGCCCAACGGTGCTGTCGAAGGCGTCGACTATACGCATACGGGCAACCTCACTTTCGATTTTGGCGATCCCACCTTCAAGATTTTCAGTATCACGCCGGTCAACGACAACATTGTCGAACCTGACAAGACCTTCAACATTGAAATCACGAACGCCTCTGTCACAACAACCGAGGCGACCGGTACTGCCACCGTATTTCCGCTCTTGGCACCCAATGTAACGATCACGAGCGAAGATACGGCCACGATCACGATTTCCGACGAGTCGGATTCGGAAGCGACCGGTTCGGCGGATTTCACGGTGACGGTGGACAACCCGGTTGAGGGTGGTTTCAGCGTCACTTACGGTGTGGACGTTTCCGGGGCGCTGACAGCGGAGCCCGGCGACGTATCGGGCAGCGGCACGGTTTCGTTTGCGGGTGTGGCGGCCAACGAGACGGACACGGCCACGGTGACGATCACCGACGACAATATCGTGGAGCCGGACGAGACCTACGCGCTGGTGCTTTCGGGCCTTCCGACGGACGTAACGGTGGGCAGCGG
>JASJCD010000102.1 GCA_030066135.1 Desulfobacterales bacterium
GGCTCGAGCCTGCCCACGGGGGGGTGTCCGTGTTCCAGGACGGCATCTTCGTGACGCAGGTCGAAACCCTTCTGCCCGAAGGGGCCCGGCAGAATGTCATCGGCCGCGTCAATCTCGAGGGGGATGACAAGTGTGAACTGAGCATGGATCGCAACCGCATTTTCTGGTCAGACGAAAAACTCGGGCAGATCAAGCGGGCGGTGCTGCGCGCACTGGTGGATGTGGTCCGACGACTTACGGATGCGGTGTACTTTAAAGACGCTCCCGATCCCACGCGCAACAGCATCAACAACCAACTGGCGATCTTTTTCGATTTCAACGAGATCGATGATGGGATGCATGCCCGTCTGCCACGGCCCATCAGGGTAAAAATCGAAAAGCGTTTCCGCGATTTCGTGCGGATTCACTTTGCGCATGCCGTCAAGACCGCCGGACGTCCGGCGGCCGACGGTTACAACGAGGCCTGGCAGCAAACCATCCTGGACGGCTTCGGGAAGCGTCGGCGGGGGTGAATGGATAGCCGCCTTCCAGAATCCGGGTATCAATGTTGCTTGGCGGACGGTTTTGCAAGCCGTCCGAGGTCAAGGCTTGCGAAGTCAGAGGAACGAGGCGTATTGACGATACGCCGCAGTGACGAAGACTGAAGCGTAACGCTGAGATCGGGCGGCTTGTAGAACCGTTTTTTAACGCCGGAGGATGCGGATCCACCGCCACACATTCAGCAGACCCATCAGGGCATTGGATACATAGGTAAGCGCACAGGCCAGCAGGATGCGCCGGGCCGCAGGGATGTCCTCCGGCGGAATATACTTGCCGTCCACCAGAATGGGCAGGGCGCGCTTGAAACTGGCATTGAACTCGGTCGGCAGGGTCAGCAGGTGGACCACGATCGGGATGCACAATGTCGACAGGCCGCCCAGAAACATCAGCGCGCCGGCCGCCGGCACTCGGGTAACCAGGGCGAGCACCGGCACCACCATCATAATGCCGGCCCCGATACGCTCCATGCGGGCAGCGGTCATGACCAGACGCGTGCGGGCGGCCAGCGGCGGATAGTTGTCCCTGTCCTGGAGGGCATGCCCGACCTCGTGGGCGGCCACCACAACCGCTGTCAATGTCTTGCGACCGCATGTGGCTGTTGTCAGACGCACGATTTTCTTTTCGGGATCATAGTGATCCCCCTGCGGCGTTTCCTCGACCCTGACGGATGCCAGATTCATCTCCGTCAGCAACAGACGGGCAAGGTCGAAACCGTTGCCGGAAAAATACGCTTCTCGGTTGTAGTGATTGAGAACATATCGGGCCCAAAGGTGCGGCCCATAGAGAACGACGACAGCGAGGATGATCAGAGCGACGAACATGGATTAAAAGATCGGTTGTGGTCCTAACGGGGAAATAGGCGGATGATGCCCAGCAGGGTTACCAGGGCGCCGGCCAGCAGGCAGAGCGAGAGCACCACCGCACCGACTTCGCTGGCCAGACCCCTTTCGATTCCCACACCGGCAGCCACGATGGCACCGCCGCCGGCAATCAATCCCAAAGCCTTGATATTTTTCTTCAAGAGGGCCGTGATCGCAGCCGCGACCAGGATCACCGCCCAGCTGATTAACACCACATTTGAACTGTACATACAAACGCCTTTCCGTCAGGGATGCCCTCGCTAGATGCGGCTGGAAGTCCCCACCTCGACCTGCGAGGCGGGGTTTCGCATATCCGCTGAGGAATGGCAAGCTTTTAAGGCTTCTGCCTGTCGAAGAGACCTGTCGACGGCCCCTTCATTGGGTGCTTAGAGCCCTTTGACGACTTCCAGGGTCTCCGCGGGTTCCGGCCGCACCGTGTAGTCGGCATTAATCGCCGTGTGGCGGACAATGCCTTCCGGATCGATCACCAGCCGCGCCGGCATGGGCAGGCTCCAGCTGTCATCGCCATTATGTTTGGGAAGATCGATGCCGAATTGGCTATAAATGGCCTGAAGCTCATCCGGCAGCACGAAACGCAGGCCATAGCGGGCCGCGAGGGTGTTGCCGGGGTCGCTGAGGATGTCAAAGGGCAGCTTGTATTGCTCCTTAACAAAACGGTTGTGCTCCACCAATTGGGGCGAGATCATGACCAGACGCGCGCCCGCTGCCTCGAAACCATTATTGGCTTCTCCCAGAGCTTCCAGCTCCAGATTGCAGTAGGGTCACCAGCGGCCACGGTAAAAGGAGAGCACCAGTGCGCCTTTGTCCAGCAGGTCGCCCAGAGCGATCTCGGCATCGTCCGTGTTGGTAAGCTGAAAATCCGGGGCCAGCGCGCCGACTTGAACGGCCCGGCCAAGAATTCCCGAATTCTGCAGGTCGTCGGTGGCGCGTTGCATCAGGGCCGCGGCTTCGGGGGGAGCCTTGGCGAGAAATTCCTTTTTGTACGCGTCGATTTTGGCTTTGAGGGTCATGGCGTCTCCTTTGAAAATCAGCGCAGGCCGAATAGTCTACTGGCTGGCGCTTTTAAATGGGGGATATGAATCGATTGTCTATAAGATAGCAGTGATCGATCATTTCGCAACCAGAAGAAAGTTGCGTGGCCATCACGGTGGTCAAGCCGGTGAGACCCAAACCATAACTGGCGGGCCGCCCACCCCCTGCAATCCCGGCCTTCGGCCGGACCGCCGCCGGTTGACTTTCCCGCTCGGGAATTTTATCGTCGCGCTCAATGGCCTGAATGGGTCGAGCCGCCGGTCTTATCCCCGATCGGCGCTCAAATTAATGGTAATCACGGTTTGGCATCCCAACGGGGTTCGATGGCCATGTCTTCTACCCGAAAGCGTGCTGGAAAGGTCTGTCCGCATCAGGCGGCTTTCCTGCTGGACAATTGGCTGCGGCGCCTTCTGCAGCCACCGTACAAAATTTTAGCGGGGCACATTAAACCCGGTGATACGGTCGTCGACCTTGGCTGCGGGCCGGGGTACTTTACCATTACCATGGCCCGGCTGGTGGGAGCGGAAGGCACCGTCGTGGCCGTTGACCTGCAGCCGGCCATGCTGGCGCATGTGCGTCGCAAAGCGGCCCGCTACGGAATGGCCACACGAATTACCTGCCATGCGTGCCAGCCCACACAAATCGGCCTCGAGCTGACCTCTGACTTCATTCTGGCCTGGTACATGGTTCACGAAACCCCCGATCCCGGGGCCTTTTTCCGCGAAGTGCGAACGTTGCTCAAAGAGAGTGGGCGCCTGCTCGTGGTGGAACCCAAAATGCATGTCTCCCGGGCTGGCTTCGAGAACCAGCAGACAGAGGCAGAAGCGGCCGGACTGATCCGGCTGGCACCGTTTGGCGGTCTGGTGAGCCGGGGCATGCTGCTGGGGCGGGCGTGACGGCGATGTGGGTTTTGGGTTTAGGTTGTGGATTCAAGGTTATAGATTCTGGTTTATGGGATCCAAGAACAACAGGTTTCCGGTTTCGGGTTTCAAGCTTAAGGAAAATCCGGAGTCTGACACAGACACCTGACACCGAAACCTGAAACCTTTAACCCGACACGCACAAGGAGTTTACATGAACCTGGAAGATTTCTTGATGTCGGTGGATGTCGAAACCAAACCACCGGGCGGTCTGGCGAAAACGCTGCAGGCGTTGTGGTGGGATAAAAAAGGGGATTGGGACCGCGCCCATAGCATCGCCCAGGCGATCTCCACCGTCCAGGGCAGCGCCGTGCATGCCTATCTTCACCGGGAAGAGGGTGTGCTCTGGAATGCCGACTACTGGTACCGCCAGGCCGGGCGACAGCGGCCGGAGATTACCCTGGAAGAAGAGTGGCGGGCGCTGGTTACTGAAATGCTGGTCGGCTGAGCCGACCGGCGAGGCCAATCATTACGGCGTTGCGGCCGTCTGGATACATGCAGGGGAGGAGGGCCCATGGTTGGCGATCCCTACCGGCGCCTGGCCGGCATCTACGACACCTTCACCGAGCCATTCAACGCCGGTCTGCGCCACCTGGCACTCCGGATGATGCCGCCGCAGCCGGGTATGCGTGTTTTAGAAGTCGGCTGCGGCACCGGCACCAACATCCAGAAATATCGACAGGCCGGCTGCGAGGTCTTCGGCATCGACTTGTCGCCGGCCATGCTGGCGGAGGCACAGCGTAAACTGGGCCCTGAGGTAGGGCTGCACCGGGCCGACGCCACCTGCCTGCCCTATGCCGATGGGGTTTTCGACCTGGTGATTGCCATGCTGACCCTGCACGAGATGCCGAAGGCCTCAAGGCCCGGCGTGCTGAGCGAAATGCAGCGTGTGCTGCGCACAGATGGACAACTATTGCTGATCGATTTTCTTCCCGGATCGCTGCGGTTTCCCAAGGGGTACGGGATACGCCTCTTCATACGCATGATCGAACGAATTGCCGGGCGTGAACATTACAGAAACTACCGCGACTTCATGGCACGGGGGGGCCTGGCGCCCCTGATTGCCGAATGCCGCCTGCAGATCACCCGGGAGAAGATCGTGAGCGGTGGCAACCTGACGCTTGTGCTGGTGAGAAAATTACCATGAGCGTCGTTTCGCCCGCGGTTGCTGGATTGAATCGCACAGCTGCGAAGGAAAAAATTTTGAGCCACTGTGTTCAGGATTTGGGGTTCCAGGTTAGGGTTTTCATTTTGATCTAAATCCTCCACCTCTGGTGGAAGACCCGGAGAGGTTTTACCGATCCGGGGTAAGGATTTTTCTTGTATTGTTCATTCTCTTGCACGTGACGAAAACGAACCAAAAGAAAACGCCCGTGTCCCGCTTAATGCTGCGCGTCGCCAAACCGGACGATGCGCGGCGCCTCATGCCGCCATGCTGCGTTACCCCGCGTTGCGGGATTCCTCGCCTGTTATAGTATTTCGGTGAGTCCCAAGCTCGCTCGGGTGCTCACGATTGCTGCGCGCCTCGCTTCATTGGGTCGCCTTGCCTGACAGCATGATGCTTGCTTCATCAATCGGTTGTCAGGGTCGGCGCGCGCGGAAACCCGCTTCGCTCAGACAGGTCCGCACGCTTTTTCCGACTTCATCGCCGATGCCAACAAAGGGAAATTGGAAAACCAAACGTTCCAAAGCAATTTTGCGCCCCCTTGCGGGGGCTACCTGATGCCTCCCAGCCTTCGGGAGGAGACGCACTCAGTTTGAATTTTTATGAATATAGAACCTGGAACGGGGAACCTTATGTGGCGTTTCGGGTTTCAGGGTTCAATACTTCTGAATACGGGCTAATAACACCTTAACACCAAAGCTTGAAACCATCGGCGATTTTTCTATTGCCAAGCGCCCTGTCCGCCGATACATTTCACCGGATTGAAACGAACCCGCTGCCAAGGCAGCCATACCCAATTCATTCCAGTTCATGCCCAGACTCTATATTGAAGAATACACCCGCATCCTGGCCGGCCGGCACGTCAGCATTGCCTGCCGGGAGGGCATTCTGCGCGATCATTTTGCAGCGGTCATCAACGACATCAAATTTTTAAACCGCCGGGGTATCGTTACGACCCTGTATCACAACCTGCCCAACCGTTTCGCCAATCAAAAGCATTTTCGCCGCATGGCTGAACGCCTGCCCGAGAGCCGTATCGTGCGGATCGATGCCGAAGCGGATTTCTACACGACGGTCCTTGAACGCCGACCGGCTTACAAGCTCATCTTTCTGGAGCGCAAATTTCTCACCGATCCCGGGGGGCGCCGCCTCAACACCCTTAACACCCACGATGCCCGCAATACCATGCAGCAGTACAACCATCTGTTTGGCAATGCCAGTTTTCGCTCTGCGCTCGATAAAATCTGCCATCGCATCGATCAGGGGCATCTGGATCGGGTCCATATCCTGCCGGCTCGCAAACACGCCATCAAACACGAGCTTTTCGCCGTGGAAGGCAGCGGCACCTTAATCGCCAACGATTTTCAGGAAGCCTTCCTGCCTGTCGTGAGCGAAGCGGACGTGCAGCTGGTCTGTGCTGTTCTGGATCTTTATAAGTCCAAAGGGTATTTAAAACCGCGCGGGCGCGACTACGTGGCTGCGCATCGTGATAATTTCTTCATGACCCAGATCGACAGCATCGCCGTCGGCTGCGCCGAACTGATCACAATCGATGCCCAGACCGCCGAGTTGGGGGCCCTGGCCATCTCGACCCGTTTCCGCGGACAGCGGGTGGGGGTGTTCACCGTCAATGCCTTTATCGCCGAAGCCCGCCGGCGAGGCTACACCCGCATCATTTCGCTGACCCGCAATCCGCGCTTGAAGACCCTCTACCTGGCGATGGGGTTTCTTCAGCGTTCCCCACGGGAATATGTCGCGCGGCAGGCAAAATCGCCGGGCACGCCCATGTTCGTGCGGGAGAACTTGTCACCTGAAACACCTTGATCACTGCATGCCGTTTCAACACCGAGTGGACTGACATTGATCTCGCCACCCGGCCGCTAGGACCGGGGTTTGGATCCGATGTATGGCGCGTTTAAGCCGGGGCGTGCGACAGCCTGAAAGCGTCGGCGGGAGCGGCCCCGGCGCCATCAGGTCCCCGTGGTGCCAGGTGAGGTGGTCAGGCGCAGGCCCTATACCGCCAATGCGCCCCCTTTGCGCAATCAATGTACGCGCTTTAATTGAACCCGTTGCCGCTGGGCAGCTCGTATTCCGTTCCATCGGCGTAGCGCACCATCGGATACGGCCCTGAAAAATCAAATTGACCAGGAGAATAGGATGCACAGCCTGCCGGCAGCAGGCAGGTCAGGGCCGCGATCAGCATGATTGCAAGCAATTGTCGTTTGCGCTGTTTCAATCTGCCAAAGTCCTTTCAAAGCAGTAAATTTAGATGTCCGCCGACCCTAAATTTATCCCTAAGTTTGATCACGGATATGCAATTTTCAAGAAATTACCTCCCGCAAAGTATGATTATTGCCTCGATTGGTGAAAATTATACCCCTAAAACCTTTCATGTTAAGGTTTTTCATTGCATTTCTAGATTTTTTATTTTAAAGCGAGAATAATGTGATTGGAGTTAACCCCAATTAAAACCCATACCCCGCGAAGGAGGCACAGTGACAAAAGCAGATTTGATTGAAAAAATGGCAAAAGATGCCGGGATTTCAAAGGTTGCGGCCAAGGCGGCGCTGGAATCGTTTGTCGACGGCGTTACCAAGGGGCTCAAGAAACGCAACAGCCGTGTAACCCTGGTGGGCTTCGGAACCTTCAAGAAAGTTTACCGCAAAACCCGCATGGGGCGTAATCCCCAGACCGGCGAAAAGATCAAGATCAAGGGCCGCAATGCTGTTACCTTTAAGGCCGGCAAGAATCTGATCTAATTTAAGCCACCCAATTTCTGCACCATCGGAAGGGATGAATCGTCGCACACGATTCATCCCTTCTGTTTTTATTGCGCGGCAACCCTCCTGATGCCTCCTGGCTGTGCCGCACCCGGGGAACGGGCTGCGATCAAGTTGTTTACAAGCGCATTTTCAGTCCTAATTTGACTCATTCCTGATCTGGCAAGCATTCACCCGATGTCTGGCTGTCAACCTAACCATCAGCACCCGGCAAATACGCACCAGGTGCTTTCGGATAAAAGGAGAGCGTCCAATGAAAACAATGATGCCCATTTTTCTGGCATTCCTCTTGGCGGCAACCTCCGCCGCCGCTGCCGGCAAGACAGTGAACTATGAAGTCAATGGCCAGCCCTATCAGGGCTATTACACAAGCCCGTCCCCCGGAGCGCCGCTGGTGCTTTTGATTCACGACTGGGACGGGCTCACCGACTACGAGGTCAAACGGGCCGAAATGTTGGCTCAGATGGGATATGCGGTCTTCGCAGCCGACCTCTTCGGGGCCGGTGTGCGGCCTACCGAAGTCAAGGACAAACGCCAGCATACGGGAGAGCTGTATAAGGATCGCGTCAAGATGCGCGCGCTGCTCGAGGGCGCCCTGAAGCAGGCCGGTGAACAGGGCGCAAACACCGCCAATGCCGTGGCCATGGGGTACTGCTTCGGTGGTGCAGCCGTGCTCGAATTCGCGCGCTCCGGGGCCGACCTGAAAGGCTTCGTCACTTTCCACGGCGGTCTGAAGACACCCGAAGGCCAGGACTATTCGCGCACCAAGGGAAAGCTCCTCGTCCTGCACGGCACAGCCGATTCGGCCATCACCATGGACCAGTTCGCGGCCCTGGCCAACGAACTTGAAGCCCAGGGCGTAGCCCATGAGATGATCACTTACAGCGGCGCGCCGCATGCCTTCACGGTCTTCGGTTCCAGTCGCTACCGTGAAGATGCGGATAAGAAATCCTGGCAGCGCTTTTCAGAGTTTCTGTCGGCAACGTTGAATTAGAACCGATTTCAAAAAAAATCTCAGTGCCCCTGGCGGTGTTCCCCGCATTGCTGGATTCCTCGCCTATTTTTACATACTGCGGTGAGTCCCCGCTTTGCGGGATTCAGCATCTGATTGAGATGTCATTCAGTGCATCGTGCGTCGGCTCTTGGCAGAACCGTAGAGTCCCTGCCCCACGAACCTGCATACATACTGTGTGTATGCTCCGCTTTTTCGCTGATTCACGCCGTCCATGAGCCCTAATCCTTATTTAGAGATAGGTTCTAGTCACCACGAGCCCATCGTACCGGGTTCACCGCACATCAAATGATTGACATTGCGAGCTTCTCCTGATGATATCCTCCCGTTCGTTACCGGACACGGGTCCGTAACAAAATATCGTTGTCATCGAATTCACGAGGGTGTGCTTCATGCTTGGAATGCTCGATAATATCCCGGCGGTTGTCCGAATCCTGCTGGTATTCGCCCTGATTCTGTTTCTGATGAAGCGGCGCTGGTCGCTGGGCAATGCTTTTGTGACCGGTTCCGTTTCGCTGGGACTCATTTTCGGCATGCCGCCCCTGCCCATTGTCAAGGCCGTCATCATGTCCCTTCTGGAACCCAAAACCCTGAGTCTGGCTGCCGTTGTAAGTCTCATTCTCGTGCTCAGTCACAGCCTCGAGAAATCCGGACAGATGGGTCGCCTGCTGGAAAATTACAAGGGTCTGGTGCGCCGGCCGCGATTGAACCTGGTGATCTTCCCGGCCCTGATCGGGCTTCTCCCCATGCCCGGGGGGGCTATTTTCTCTGCCCCCATGGTCAAGAACCTGGGGGCCACCCACCACCTCTCCGGTGCGGTCATGAGCTATATCAACTATTGGTTTCGCCATATCTGGGAATACTGGTGGCCCCTCTACCCCGGCATCCTGCTTACCACGGCGATGGCCGGCATCGACCTCTGGCGTCTCGTGGTCTTCTCGATGCCTCTGACCGTCGTGGCCGTGGCGGCCGGCTACTGGCCGCTTCGCGGCAGCACGATCAACGACAGGGAGAAGGGTGGCCTCAAACCGCTGGGTCCTTTTCTCCGTGAACTCGCCCCGATTGTCTTCGTGATCCTTTGCGGATTGGGGCTGGGCCTGCTGTTATCTGTCCTTGTGCCGCCATCCGGGCGCCCTGTGGCCAAGGAGACCGGTCTGATCCTGGCCCTGATGGCGGCCATTTTCTGGGTCTGGCGGCAGAACCGCATGCCGGTTAAAACCTGCGTAGCCATCGTGACCCAGCCGGCCATGGTCAAGATGGTCTACATGGTGGCCGGTATCCTGATCTTCAAGGGCATCCTGGAGGACAGCGGGGCTGTCGTCCGCCTCAGCCGGGAAATGCTGGACTGGCAGATCCCGCTGGTGCCGATTGCCATGCTCCTGCCTTTTATCGTGGGCCTGGTGGGTGGCATCACCATTGCCTTCGTGGGCGCCACCTTTCCGATCCTGATCTCTCTCGTCAACGCTTTAGGCCAGGGCGATCTCATGCTGCCCTATATGATGCTGGCCCTGGTGTGCGGCTTTGCGGGTGTGCTCATTTCGCCTCTCCACCTTTGCCTGCTGCTCTCCAACGAATACTTTGATACCAGTATTGGCGAAGTCTACCGCTGCCTGCGGGTGCCCGTGATGGCCCTGGCGGTAGGGGGCGTGGCCTATTTCGGGGTGCTGTGCCTGGGGATGGGGTAGGGGATGGAGGTTCAGAGGTTTTAGGTTCAGGATTCGAAGTTAAAGATTTGAACATCGAACATCGAACTTTCAACTTCGAATTTCTTATGTGAATACCGCTTAATTTGTCATTGCAGAATGAAGCCTGCTTTGATCATTTGCTCGACATTGGATGTTTTGTTTCGATGTTAAACATAAGCAAGGTTAGGTCCGGGGTAAAAACCGGTTCAAGGTGCATGCTACCGAATGCCAAACTCGCCTAAGGCAGGCAAACACTTGTCTGCCGCCGGCAGATCGATCATTGAACGCCGGATGTTTAATCAAGTTGAACCCCTGACCCCTTGGGTCCTTGAATCCTATTTTCCGACCTGATTGGAGAAGGACCGCACTTCCCTTCACCCACCAAATATTTTGGGAGATTGATCTTGCTTTCCCCCAAGCATCGCGTGGCCCTGGGGCTTGTCGCTTGCGGACTTTGCTTTCTGGCCAATGCCGCCTGGAGCGGGGCGTCCGACTACTGGCCGACCCAAGGGTGGCGCACTTCAACACCTGAAGCTCAGGGGATGAAGTCCGATGTGCTGGCTGATATGTTCACCGACCTGACCGACAGTGATCACAGCATCGATTCCGTCACCATCATCCGCAACGGCTACATCGTTCTGGATGCCTATTTCTATCCGTTCCGCAAAGATACCAAGCATATTCTGCATTCGTGCACCAAGAGCATCACTTCGACCCTTGTCGGGATCGCCATTGACAAAGGTTATATTCAAAACGTTCAGCAGCAGCTCATGGGGTTCTTCCCCGAAATAGGACCCGCTAACATGGCGGGCGGCAAGGACCGGATCACCCTTGAAAACGTGCTCACCATGACGACGGGCCTGGATTGTCGCGATTCCTACAGACATCGGTGGCAGGGGCTGAAGCGAATGATGCGCAGCGACAGTTGGACCCAATATATGCTCGATCTGCCGATGGTCGCGCCTCCCGGCACGCGTTTCGTCTACTGCAATGGGGCGAGCTATCTCCTCTCGGCCATTGTCAAGGAAGCCACCGGCATGCGAACCTTGGAATTCGCCCTACAAAACCTCTTTGGTCCTCTTGGCATCACCGATGTGCGCTGGGAGGCCAATCCCCAAGGCATCGATGTCGGGTTTGGCCGGATGTGGCTAAAGCCGCACGATATGGCCAAATTCGGTTGGCTGTTTCTCAACAAGGGGCAGTGGGACGGCCGGAGCGTCGTATCGGCGGATTGGGTCGATGCCGCCACCCGGGGGCATATCGGGACCAAATCTTTCGATCAGTACGGATACCAGTGGTGGGTTGACAAAGAAGGTTCTTTTGCGGCCATGGGGCACCGGGGGCAGCGCATCTTCGTGGTCCCCCAACACGATCTGGTGGCGGTTTTCACCTGCTTTGATGCCCCCCGTACGCCGGATTTCGTCATGCGGAGTCACATCATCCCGTCCATCGTATCGGATGCGGCCTTGCCTGCCGATACGGCCGCCAACCAGCGCCTGAAAGCCCTGGTTCGAAGGCTCAAGGCCAATCCGGCGCCGAAACCGATTCCTCCCCACCCGGGTATTACCCGGACGATATCCGGCCGCACCTACCGTTTCGACGCCAACGAACTGGGCATCCAATCTTTCAGGATTGATTTCAAGGCGCGGCGCGACGCTGCTGTCCTCGATTACATGCAAAACGATCGGCTGATATCGGTGGCCATCGGTTTGGACGATGTCTATCGTCTCTCGGATGCGCCTGGTGAACTGACGGCATTCAAGGGCCGCTGGCGTACCGATTATGCCTTTTATTTTTCTTTTTTCGAGGTCGGTCATACGTTTTTTTCAAAGGCCAGAATCGAGTTTGACGATGCGCAGGCCCGGGTTCGATTGACCGATCCCCAGGGCGGGATAGTTGAATTGAAGGGGGCAAGCGATCTTAATAAAGAGCGCAAGGTTGAAAATTAGATTGTAAAAGTGCATTTTATCCTTTGGACTTGGCACCCTACCACCAAACCTCTGACCTGAGAAAATTTGAACATGGAACGCTGAGCCATGATGCTATCCACCCGCGCCAAGGAAGCGATCAAGACCGCCCTGGCCATGACCATCGCCTACGCTGTTTCCCTGTCGATGGGCTGGGACAAACCGCTCTGGGCCGGGTTCGCGGTGGCCTTCGTGAGCCTGGCGACGGTCGGGCAATCGATGAACAAGGCGGCGATGCGGATGGTTGGTACGCTGCTGGGGATGGTCGTGGCGTTGACCTTGATCGCTCTTTTTTCCCAGGATCGCTGGGCCTTCATTTCCATCCTTTCCATCTATACCGCTTTTTGTGCTTACATGATGAGCGGCAGTCGGAATGCTTATTTCTGGCATGTCAGCGCCTTCGTCTGCGTGATTATCTGCATGGACGGCGGCGCGAATGCGGCCAATGCCTTCCAGATTGCCATGCTGCGCACCCAGCAAACCGGACTGGGTATCCTGGTTTACTCCCTGGTGGCAATTTTTCTCTGGCCGGTCAGTAGTTATGACGCTTTTAAAGCTGCTACCGGTGAACTGGCCGTCACACAGCTTGAGTACTATCGTGCCTGCCTCCGCCGTGTCAGTCAACAGGGTGGCGAAAGCGAGATCCAGGAAATGAGTGCCCGGCAGGTGCAACAGAAAGCCCGCTTCGATCAGTTGCTGGCCGCGGCCGAGATCGACAGTTACGCGGTCCAGGAGCATTCGATCCAGTGGCGATCTTATCAGCAGCAGGTGGCGAAGCTGATGAAGACCTTAGAGTGCTGGCGAGAAAGCTTCGCCGAAGTGCAGTCATTGGATATGCACCAGCTGTTGCCTTCGCTCGATAATTTTGGTGACGAACTCGATCGCCGCCTGGCACAGGTTGCCGACATGCTGGCGGGGCAGCCTCCGGAAAGTTTGCCGCAACCCGCACCGCTGCGGTTGGAGGGGGCTGCGCTCAGCAGGCTCTCACCTTTTGAACGGGCCTCAGTCATCGTGACCAGGAACCGGATGGTACGCCTGGAAGAGCTGACCCGCTCCCTGTTCGAGGTCGTAGCGGTCATCACCGGGAGTGGTCATGTCGGCGAAGCGACCAAGGTGCCGCGCATCGCGTCGAGTCCTTTATTCCTGGATCTGGATCGCCTGGGGAGTATTGTGCGCTACCTAGTGGCTTTCTGGTCAATCTGGCTAGCATATATCTATATCCCGGATCTGCCGGGTGGCAGCACTCTGGTTATTCAGGCAACCGCTATAGGAATCGTTGTTGCCAACACACCCCAGTTGGCTGTTTCCAAGCTTATCG
Source organism: Desulfobacterales bacterium (assembly GCA_030066135.1). Lineage (GTDB taxonomy): Bacteria > Desulfobacterota > Desulfobacteria > Desulfobacterales > UBA5852 > JABZFP01. Next base: position 13,301 of record JASJCD010000102.1, read on the forward strand.
TTCCGGTCTCAGGTGGTCTGCTGTTTGCTGCCGTGTTGTATGTCTTTGTGATGCCTGCCCTGTCAGGTTTTCACAGCCTCGGGTTGCTGATTTTTGCTGCCACCTTCGTCATTTGCTATCTGAACAGTGAACCCCGGCAGGTCCTCGGCAGATTGTTCGGTCTGGCGTTGCTGCTTGCCGTCACCTCGATCAACAATCAACAAAGCTACAATTTTCTCGCTGTTACGACCACAGCCATGGTATATACCCAGTTATTCCTCATCCTGGTAATTACCGCGCACATTCCCTTTTCTTCGCATCCGGAGCGGACAGTGCTCCGGCTGGTCGGGCGTTTTTTTCACAGCTGTGAATACCTGATGGAGACAATGCGCTGGGACCCATCGCAACCGACGATGCGGCTGAAACGTTGGCGGCTGGTTTATCACGCCCGCGAGGTGGCGACACTGCCGACCAAGATTGGCAACTGGTTGCCGCACCTCGATCTGCGTTTTCTTCCCGGGACAACTATGGATCAGGTGAAAGACCTGTTAACCAGTCTGCAGTCGCTGGCTTACCGGATTCAATTATTGAGCGAGGAACGCAATACCAAGCAGGCGGATTTTCTGGTACAGGAGTTTACCACGGATTTTCGTAGCTGGCGTATTCAGGTCCAGTCGTGCTTTGAAGATATGGCAGCAACCCCCGATGCGATGGATTTTATAAAAATACGCACCCTGCTGGACGAGAAACTTGGACAACTGGAAGAACGAGTGCGGGAAGTGCTGGACAAAGCGCCTGAGACGCTGACGCGCGATCAGGAGGCGGTAAATTTCTATAGCCTGCTCGGAGCATTTCGGAGCGTGTCTGAAGCGTTGGCCCACTATGTCGAAAAGGCGGCAGCGATTAACTGGACGCCATGGCAGGAAGATCGTTTCTAAATTTGGGAAGGAGAAGCTGGTGAGTACAATTCCCCATGAATTTGCGATCGGGGGCGTTTATCTGCCGCCGTTGCTGGTCGCCAGCTTCTTCGGTGTGATTGCCGGCGTCATCACGATTCGACTGCTCAACCGCTATCGCCTATCGAAGTATTTCTTTTATCCGCCGTTGGTCTCTCTGTTGCTGATGGTGATCTATACGCTCCTGATCGGAATTTTTGTCATCAAGGTGTAACCCATGAAACAGTTGAAAAAATACCTGCTGACCGGATCAATTGTTCTGCTTGCCGTCATTCTCGTACTTTTCAAGTACTGGGACTACGTCACCAACCCCTGGACCCGGGACGGACAGGTGCGCGCCCAGGTGGTCCAGATCACCCCCCGGGTCTCAGCGCCGATCATCGAGTTGCCGATTGAGGACAATCAGTTCGTTAAGACCGGCGACCTGCTGTTCGAAGTTGATCCGCGGACCTTTGAAGCGGAACTGGAACAGAAAGGTGCACAGCTGGACAATACTCGCGACGAAATCGAGGCGCTTGAAAAGCAGGTGGAATCCGCCCTGGCGGATGTCGAGGCGGCCAGTGCCAACATAAAGAGTGCCCAGGCCAAGATAAAGGAGTATGCCGGCCGGGTCGAGCAGGCGGACGCCGAGTACAAACGCCAGCAGATATTGATCAAAAAGCGCGCGACTTCCCAAAAAAGGGTCGAATCGGCCAAGGGCAATTACATTGCCGCGATAAATGAAAAAGCCAATTACGATGCTCAATTGCTGCAGATGCAGGCCCAGTTAAGCGGCGCCAAGGCAAACCTGGCCAAAGCCATTGCCAATCGCGGTGATCCTGGTGATCGCAATGCCCAGTTGCGGCTGGCCAAGGCCGAGGTGCGTGAAGCCGAACTCAATCTTGAATTTACGCAGGTACGGGCACCGGTGGATGGTTACGTGACCAACTTGGATCTCAGGTTGGGCAGCCAGGCGGTTGCCAACCAGCCTGCGCTGGCATTGGTGGACGTCAAGAGCTTCTGGATCGATGGGTTCTTCAGGGAGAATGCTATCGAAGACATCC
>JASJCD010000103.1 GCA_030066135.1 Desulfobacterales bacterium
GGCCGGGCCGGGATCGAAGCCGGCGACGCCGCGCGCCGCTGCCTCGTCGTGCAGGCGGCCGGGCTGCTGCATGACATGCGCCGCAAGGAGAAGCATCACGCCGAAGCCGGGGCGGTCTATGCGCGCGAGATCCTGGCGGCCTTCAGCCTTTCGCCTCGGGAGGTCGATCAAATCTGCTATGCCATCCGCAACCACGAGGCGTTTCAGCGCATCCAGAGCGCCCCTTCGCCCGAAGCCGCCCTCATGTCCAACTGCCTTTATGACGCCGACAAATTCCGCTGGGGCCCCGACAATTTTACCGATACTCTCTGGGATATGGTGACATTCTACAACCCGCCGCTTTCAACCTTCGTTAAGCGTTATCCCAGCGGCATGCGGAAACTGGAAGAAATCAAGACCACCTTTCGCAGCACTACGGGAAGGCGTTACGGACCGCAGCTGATCGAATTCGGGATCAGGATCGGGCGAGAACTGATGAATATCATCCGCACCGAATTCACGCATCTGCTTTAGTTGAGCCAACCGGTATCAGAGGAGAAAAGCCAAATGAATCTCGGGTCTGACCCGCATCGGAAGCACTGGCGCTGGATCCTGCCGCTCATTATTATTGCGGCGCTATCGGGCTGCCGCAGTACCTATTACGCCATGTGGGAAAGCGTGGGCAAAGAAAAGCGCCACCTGCTCCAGGACGAAGTAGAGGCGGCGCGGGAAGACCAGGCCCAGGCCTCGGAAGAATTCAAGGATGCCCTCACGCGCGTCAAGGAGCTCACAGGTTTTCAAGGCGGCGAGTTGGAGGATGCCTACCGCCGTCTCAAGGGCGACCTCGAAGACTGCCAGCAGCGGGCGGCGGTGATCGACGACCGCATCGGCAACGTGGAGCAGATCGCGGCTGATCTCTTTGCTGAGTGGGAGGGTGAGATCAGCCAAATGACCAACCCGACCTTTCGCAGCAAGAGCCGTCAATCCCTGTCACGCACCCGCGAGCGCTACAACCGCCTCCACAGGGCCATGGTCCGGGCCCGCGGCCGAATGGACCCGGTGCTCACCCGGCTCAACGACTATGTGCTCTATCTAAAGCACAACCTCAACGCCCAGGCGGTCGGGGCGCTGGGGGCGGAGATGGCGGCGATCCAGACGGATGTCAACGTGTTGATCCGCGATATCGAAAAATCGATCAAGGAAGCCGACGCGTTTCTGCAGACGTTTGAGAGCTGAGACCATCCAAGCGGCAACCGCAGCTGAAGACCAAGCCTCGTTGTTGGGTTTCTGCCTGGCAGCATTACACTTGCTTCAACGAGCGGTTGGCATGGCCGGCGCGTGCGGAAACTCGCTGCGCTCAAACAGTCCGCGCGCTATCTCCGGTTACCACGCCGATGCTCGGCGCAAGACAAAGGGAAATTGTTTCGGCCGTTATTGTCCTCTGTGGCGCAATTCAAAAGTTTGTCATCTCTAGTTTAGCGGCTGCAATTGAGCATTAAGTTTCAAGGTGCAGGCTCAGGCGCGACGGTAACGGTTGCCGACGCGCAATACCTTACCGCTGTCCACAAGTTCTTCCAGATGTTTGCCCATCAGGGCCTTTTCGGCGTGGGCATAGAATTCCAGCGGCTCCCTCGGTTTGCGATAGACGATCCAGGCGTTGACGATGTCTTCCATGCTGCAGGGCGCGGCCAGCAGATCCAGCAAGGCCTGCCGCCGCTGGTCGATGACCGCCAGATAAGCGTCCCAGGTATTGACCGGGGTCGCTTCGAAGACACCGGTTTCGTGGCATGTCAGTAAGCAGCGGGCCGGTGTGGCCTGAAGCCTGCGGACGGTCGCCACGGTTTGCGCGATGCTGGAATCCCGGTCCCCATACCAGGGGCCGAAGGCTGTCAGGTCGTAGTCTCCCAGAAAAAGAACCTCCGGCTCGATAAAACGAAACGCCAGGTGGCCCGGCGTGTGACCGGGGGTATGCAGCACCTCCACCTGCACGTCGCCCAGATCGATAATCTGCCCGTCCTCCAAAAACCGGTCCGCTTGGCGCGGACGGAAATGGAAGGTTTCCGTCAGCACCGACTGCCAGTACCGGCGCGTGTCGGGGTCATCGATGTCATAGGCGTCGAGGAAGACATCCATATCGGTCAGCATGGGCGCATCGGCCGGGTGAATGGCCAGGGGCCGGTCGTCGAACAGGTCCAGGTGCATGAAGTGATCTTCATGCCAGTGGCTCAGCCACACGGCGTTGACCCCTTCTTCGTCCCGCAGGCGTTTTAGGCGTTCACGGTCTCCGGCCGGATCGATGAGGATGCCGGCGCCCTCGATATACACAGAATGGCAATAAGGGTACTTGCCCCGGTTGGGACCCGGAATGAAGCGGATGGGGCCGAAGGATCGCTCCTGCATGCCGGTAAGCCTTTCGTTAGATCGTTGATCGGCGACCGGGTCGGGTTTTAGCATGCCGGCCAGGCCGGTTCAACCGCGGGGCCGCCGAACGCCATTTATTTCTTGACAGCGATACAGGCATGGACTAACAATCTCCATCATGTGATGGAAACAATCGATGGAGGCTTGTGAGCGTGGCTTCACCACTGGAAAAGGCGCTTCAGGACCCCGGGTCCATGAAGGCCCGTATTCTGACATCGGCCCGCCGTCTTTTCGGGGACAACGGCTTCAGCGACACCACCACCCGGATGATCGCCGGCGATGTGGGTATCGATGTTTCGACCCTGCACTACCACTGGGGTGAGAAACAGGACCTCTACGAAGGGGTCATCGGGGCTGTCCACGAAGAAATCATGGAGCGCTTCCAGGAGGTCGAGCGCCGCTGCCGCAAGGCCGATCTGGGGCGCCGCCTGGAGATCGCCATCGATGTCATGTGCGACTACCTCTTCGCAAACCCCGAGGTCGCCAACCTCATCCTGTTCGGTTATTTCCGCAAGGCCGATCATACGGCCGTGCTCGATGTCAATATCACCACGTACATCGCCAATATCGCCGTGGCCATGGGCCTGGCCGCAGACCAGGAAGCCGTTTCGGTTCAGACCAAGGCCCGGATTCTGGCGGTGTGGCATTCGGTCTTGAATTTCATCTCGGGCCAAGCGTTCTTCCGGCCCATGCTGGACGTGGCACCCGAAACCTATGCCGCCGTGGTCAAGGAAACCCTTAAGTTCATTCTGGTACCGGCCTTTACCATCGATACGGCTGAAGCGTTGAAGACCGGATCGAATAACCACTGACAAGGAGAACCCCTATGGCGTTGAACCTGAAAGCCCTGGGCAAACCCCTCGGGCCGGTCTCCAAGGAATACAACTGGAAAGACGCCGTCCTCTATGCGCTGGGGGTGGGCGCCGGCTTTGATGAAATCGAATACACCTACGAGAAAGATCTCAAGGTCCTGCCCAGTTTCTCGATCGCGGCCGTATTCAACTTCTTTCCTCTTTTCTCCACCGAAGCCAACGTCAACCTGGCCGGCATCCTCCATGGCGAACAGCAGCTGACCTTTCATCAGCCGATCCCGACGGAAGGCACCCTCAAGACCAGCGGGCGCTTGACGCATTTTTACGACAAGGGCAAGGACAAGGGCGCCCTCGTGGTGGGAGAAAGTGAAACCTGGCATTCCAACGGCAAGAAGCTTTTCACCAGCCAGTTGACCCTTTTCTCACGCCTGGACGGCGGTTTCGGCGGCGAAAACGCCCCGCCCCAGACCCTCGTCATGCCCGAAAGGGCGCCGGACTTCGAGGTGGCGGACGCCCCCGGCAAGGATCAACCTTTGCTCTACCGGCTGTCGGGCGACATCTTTCAGCTCCATGTGGACCAGGAATTTGCAGTCCTGTCCGGGTTCGAGAAACCCATCATGCACGGGCTGTGCACCCATGGTTTTGCCTGCCGCGCGCTGATCAAGAGCCTGGTGCCCGGCCGCCCGGAGCAGGTGCGCCGGATGGACTGCCGTTTTTCCAAACCCCTCTATCCGGGCGATCCCATCAAGACCCAGATCTGGAAGGAAGACGATGGCCGCGCCCTGTGGCGGGTTGTCAATGCCAGGACAGGCGAGACCGTGATCGACCTGGGCCGCTTCGAATACGGGGATGTGCCCGAAGAGCAGATTCGCTTTGACGGCCGTGTGGCGATCGTGACGGGCGCGGGCGGCGGTCTGGGTCGAGCCTATGCGCTGGAGCTGGCGCGGCGCGGCGCGCAGGTGGTGGTCAACGACCTTGGTGGTGCGCGCGACGGGGCCGGGGCGGGTTCGGCCTCGCCGGCCGAGGCGGTGGTGGCGGAGATTGAAGCCGCCGGCGGCGCGGCGGTGGCCAGTTTCGACAACGTGGCCACGGCCGAGGGGGGTGCGGCGATCGTCCAGACGGCGGTCGAGGCCTTCGGCACGGTGGACATCGTGATCAACAACGCGGGGATATTGCGCGACAAGAGTTTCGTGAAGATGACGCCGGAGAACTGGCAGGCGGTTTTGGACGTTCACCTGAGCGGGGCCTACCACGTGACGCGTCCGGCCTTCGAGGTGATGAAGGCCCGGGGTTATGGACGGGTCGTGATGACGACCTCGGCGGCGGGTCTTTACGGCAACTTCGGTCAGACGAACTATTCGGCGGCCAAGCTGGGGCTGGTGGGATTGATGAACACCTTGAAGCTGGAGGGGGCACGTTACGGGATACGGGTGAACACGATTGCGCCGCTGGCGGCCTCGCGGCTGACCGAAGACGTGATGCCCCCGGATCTCTTCGCCAAGATGAAACCCGAATTCGTCGTGCCCCTGGTGGTCTTCCTCTGCAGCGCGGAATGCGCGGCCAGCGGCCAGGTGTTCAATGCCGGCATGGGTTACTTCAACCGCGCCGCCGTGGTTACCGGCAGGGGGGTCCAACCGGGCGACGGGGACCGGCCGCCGGATCTGGAAGCGATCCAGGCCCACTGGGATCAGATCAACGACCTGGCAGGGGCCGCCGAGATGACGGATGCCATGGCGGCCCTGATGGATCTGGTGGCCCCGCCGCCTGCCGCCGGGGCGGAAGCGCCGGCCGCGGCCGAGACGCCGGACGTGGCCGCCGTATTCGCGGCCATGCCGGATGCCTTCGATCCCGAGGCGGCCGCCGGGGTCGAGGCCGTCTTCCAGTACGTGATCAGCGGTTCCGGGGGCGGCGACTGGCAGGTGGCGGTGCGCGATCGGGCCTGCAAGGTAAAACCCGGGTGGGCAGAACAGCCCACCTGCACCCTGATCATCGCCGCGCCCGATTTTTTGGACATGATCACCGGCCGACTCGATCCCATGCAGGCCTTCACCACGGGCAAGCTCAAGATCGAGGGCGATGTCATGGCGTCCCAGCTTATCGGCAAGCTCTTTCGTGTCCAGCCTTAAAAGGCATCTTTTGGCCCCGGCCGGCGTTCTTGCGCTTTCGAAATCCTCGACGTAGCACAAGCTACGCCGGCGGTTGCGAAAGCACTGCGGTTTGCTGAACACCAACCGTGGATAGAAATTCGATGTGAAATTCCGCCGAAGAGCGTGAGCCTGAACCAAAATCTACCCTTTAAGGATGGACACGCGTTACCATCGATTGACCGGAGGAGATACATGGCAACGGGTATCAAGGACAAAGTGGCGGTGATCGGCATGGGCTGCACCCGGTTCGGGGAGCGTTGGGACGTGGGCGCCGAAGAGCTCATGGTGGAGGCCTTCGAGGAGTGCCTCGCCGATGCCGGCATCGCCAAGCAGGACATCGGGGCCGCCTGGCTGGGCACCTGTTTCGAAGAGATCAACGTGGGCAAGAGCGCGCTGCCGCTCGCCATCAGTCTGCGCCTGCCCTTCATCCCCGTAACCCGGGTGGAGAACTTCTGCGCCACCGGCACGGAGGCCTTTCGCGGGGCGGTCTACGCGGTGGCCTCCGGGGCCTACGACTTCTGCCTGGCCATGGGGGTGGAAAAGCTCAAGGACACGGGCTACGGCGGGTTGCCGAGCTTCACGGGCTCCAATGCCGGCAGCCTCAACTGGCAGTGGTTCCCCAACATGACCGCCCCGGGCTGCTTTGCTCAACTGGCCTCGGCCTACGCCGCCAAGTACGGGCTTGCAGATCAGGACCTCAAGCGGGCCATGGCCCACGTCTCCGCCAAGAGCCACGCCAACGGCGTCCTGAACCCCAAGGCCCATCTGCGCAAAGCCGTCACGGCCGAGCAGGTCATGGCCGCTCCCATCATCGCCCACCCCCTGGGGCTGTTCGACTGCTGCGGGGTGAGTGATGGGGCCGCCTGCGCCATCGTGACCACCCCGGAGAAGGCCCGGGAATTGGGTAAAAAGGACTTCGTGACCGTCAAGGCCCTCCAGTTGGCGCTGAGCAACGGCTCCGAGATGGGCTACAACGACTGGGACGGGGAGCACTTCGTCACCACCCGCAAGGCCAGCATCCGGGCCTACCAGGAGGCCGGCATCGCCAACCCGCGGGAGGCGATCAGCATGATGGAAGTGCACGACTGCTTCTCGATCACCGAGCTGGTGACCATGGAAGATCTCCACATCTCCGCCCCCGGCCGGGCGGTCCAGGACATCATGGACGGTTTTTTCGATCGCGACGGCGCTGTGCCCTGCCAGGTGGACGGCGGTCTCAAGTGCTTCGGTCACCCCATCGGCGCCTCGGGCCTGCGCATGCTCTACGAGATGTATCTCCAGCTTCACGGCCGGGCCGGCGAGCGGCAACTGGAAAACCCCCGCTACGGACTGACCCATAACCTGGGCGGCTTCCCGCAGATGAACATCTGCTCGATCGCCATCCTCGGACGCCATGGGGATTGATCATGAACGATGGCCGGCCCTAAAACCGGGAAGCCCTGGCTGCCGGCCGGTTGGGCCTGCATGGAGGCGGTGGAACACCATGTTGACCGTAACCCTTATACCGGAATCCGCCGCCGCGGAGATCTTCGCCGTCAAATGCTGCGGCGGGGCGCTGCCGGACCAGAATCTGGAGATCCAGATCGAAAACCGGGGAACGGCGTCGGTGGCCGTTGTCAGCCGGATCGTGCTTGAAAGCGCAAACGCAACGCACACCATCGAGGCGGTCTGTCCGGCCGGCGGCCGGGTGTTGCCGCCGGGCGCCATCGCCTCCCTCTACACGGCGCTGGCGCCGGAGGTGCTGGCCCGTTACCGGCATATCGTCCTGTTCGACCGGCAGGGGCAGCCCTATCGGTTTCCGATTCAATCCAGGTTGTAATCAACGCCGATTCTCTATCGGGAAGCAGTTGGGCCTATGGAAATTTTGAAATACACCCCCGAACACAACGCCTTCCGTGAACGCCTGCATGCCTTTTTAGCCGCGGAGATCACGCCTTTTGCCGACCAGTGGGAGCAGGATCACATCGTGCCGCGGGAGATCTGGCGCAAGATGGGGCAGGCCGGTTTCCTGTGCATGGACCTGGCACCCGAATACGGCGGTTCCGGGGGGGATTTCCTGCACAGCGTTATCCTCACAGAAGAAATGTCGCGCACCGGCATCACCGGTGTGGCCGCCGCTCTGCACAGCGACATCGTGGTGCCCTATATTGCCACCTACGGCAGCGCCGACCAGAAAGCGCACTACCTGCCGGGCTGCGCCTCGGGCGAGATTGTCACCGCCGTTGCCATGACCGAGCCGGATGCCGGCTCCGACCTGGCCGGGCTGCGGACCCTGGCGGAGGAGGACGGGGAAGACATCGTCCTGAACGGCGCCAAGACCTTTATATCCAATGGCCTCCTGTCGGACCTGGTTATCGTGGCGGCCCGCGAGGCCGGCAGCGACGATCCCTATCGCGGTATTTCGCTCTACCTCGTCGAGGAGGGCACACCCGGCTTCAAACGGGGACGGCACCTCGAAAAGATGGGCTGGCACAGCCAGGATACGGCCGAGCTCTTTTTCACCAACTGCCGCATCCCCCGGGCAAACCGGCTGGGCGCCAAAGGCAGCGGTTTTACGATGCTCATGGAAAAGCTCCAGCAGGAGCGGATCGTGGCGGCCCTGGGCGCGTTGGCCGCGGCCGAGCGCATCCTGGAATGGACCGTGGCGTTCTGTGGCGAACACAAGGAGGGCGGCAAAGCGCTTTCCAAACACCAGGCCGTGCAGTTCGCTATCGTGGAGATGACCACCGAAGCCCGGATTGGACGCACTTTCCTGGAGAAACTCGTGGCCGACCACATGGAGGGCCGGGAAGTGATCGTGAACACGGCCATGGCCAAGTACTGGACCACCGAGATGGCCAAGCGCCTGGCCGACCGCTGTCTGGACCTGCTGGGCCCTCATGGCAGTCTAGACCGCAACCCGATTGCCCGGGCCTTTCGCGATGTGCGCGTGATGTCGATCTTTGCCGGCACCAACGAGATTATGAAGGGCATTGCCGCCAAATTCATGGGGTTATAAAGGACGGATCCATAAAAAACCCGATATCGGCGTTATACGAAATCTTCGTCATTGCGACGCACATTTAGTGCGCCTCATTCCTCAGGTTTCGAAAGCCTTGATCTCGGGCTTTTTCTGAATCCGTCTGAATATACCAAACATCATGGGTGGCAGCTATAGCTGTCGCGATTGAATGGATCCGGAATTATCTAACGTTACTTTTCTTCCGCGCGGAAGCAAAGTAACCAAAAGAAGGCGCCAGCGTCCCGCTTTTTCCTGCGCGTCGTCGGTGCGGGACAAAGGGAATTAAAACCGAAACAAAATAACAGCAATGTATAGGAGAACACGATGGCGCAACCGATTGCCGACCGGCGTGATGTCGATTTTGTCCTTCACGAGCAGTTCGATGCCGAAGCGCTGTGTCAGTATGAACACTTCCGGGACTTCGACCGGCGCACCTTCGACCTGATCGTGGACGAAGCCCGCAACCTGGCCGTCAAGGAGATCCTGCCCACCCTGGTGCCGGGCGACCAAGAGGGGCTGACCTTTGCCGACGGCCAGGTGAAGGTGCCGGCCTGTTTTCACCGGCCCTACAAGCTTCTGTGCCAGGGGGAATGGACCGCCATGACGGCCGATCCCGACGCCGGCGGCCAGGGCCTGCCCTGCCTGGTGGCCCAGGCGGTGGCCGACTACCAGTTGGGGGCCAACTATGCCCTGACGTTGTTCGGGTGGGGCGGCTTCGGTGCCGGCGAAATGATCGAGATCTTCGGCACCGAAGCGCAGAAGCGCCTGTTTCTGCGGAAGATGTATACGGGCCGATGGGGGGGCACGATGGTCCTGACCGAATCCGAAGCCGGATCGGACGTGGGGGCGCTCACCACCACCGCCCGGAAGCGCGACGACGGCACCTACGCCATCACCGGCAACAAGATCTTCATAACCGGCGGCGACCACGACTTGACCGAGAACATCATTCACCCGGTCCTGGCGCGGATCGAGGGGGCCCCCGCCGGCACCAAAGGGATTTCACTTTTCATCGTGCCCAAGATCTGGGTCGAGGACGACGGCTCGCTGGGCGCGCACAACGATGTGATCTGCACCGGGATCGAGGAGAAAATGGGGATCCACGCCAGCCCGACCTGCAGCCTGGCCTTCGGCAGCCGAGGCCAATGCCGGGGGCTGCTTCTGGGGGAGGTCAACCAGGGCATGAAGGTCATGTTTCACATGATGAACGCCGCCCGTCTGCTGGTGGGCGCCATCGGGTTCACCAGCGCCTCGGCGGCCTACCAGTATGCGCTGGGCTATGCCCGCGAGAGGCGTCAGGGGCGGGATCTGGCCCGCACCTTCGAGCCGGAGGCGCCCCAGGTGCCCATTATCCGACACCCGGACGTAAGGCGCATGCTCATGTGGATGAAGGTCCACGTGGAAGGGATGCGCAGTTTCGTCTACTACGGCGCCCTTCTCATGGACCGCATACGCTGCGCCGCCGACGAAGTTGAACGCGACCGCTGGCAGGGGCTCCTGGACCTGCTGACCCCGGTGATCAAGGCCTACTGCTCGGACCGGGGCTTCGAGGTCTGCTCTCAGGCCGTGCAGGTTTACGGCGGCTACGGCTATACCCGCGAGTATCCCGTCGAGCAGCTCATGCGCGACGTACGCATCGCCTCCATCTACGAAGGCACCAACGGCATTCAGGCCCTGGACCTGCTGGGCCGCAAAATGGGTCTCAAGAATGGCCGGGTATTCATGGACTTCATGGAAGAGGTGCGCCGGGTGATTGCTCAAGCCCGTGAATACGAGGACCTCGAAAACCTGGCGGAGAGCGTTGACGAGGCGCTCGACCAACTGGGCGCGACGGCCCTCGACCTGGGCCAGGCGGCCCTGAGCGAAGCGTTCCGGTCGGCTTTTGCCCAGGCCACACCCTTTCTCGAGGTCATGGGAGATGTCGTCATGGCCTGGATGCTCCTCTGGCGAGCCGTGGCGGCCCAGGCGGGCGTCGAAAAGCACCTGGGCCATCTTGCGGGCGAAGCCCGCCGGAGGGAATGCGAAAGCAACCGCCAGGCCGCCTTTTATAGCGGACAGGTGCATTCCGCGCGCTATTTCATCAATAATCTTCTGCCGGTGAGTTTAGGAAGAATGGCGGCCATTCGCCGTCTCGACGATGCGGTCGTCGCCATACCGGAAGATGGCTTCGGGAGCTGAACCTCACGCCGCAGCCATCCCCTGCCCGTCAGTCACCCGCTTCTGTATCTCCTTTGACCCGCCTCCGGTAATCGGTGGGCGGGTCCTCCCGCGGCCCGTTCGTTACCCCGCAATTTTTAATCGCGCTCAAGTTCGTACGCCAACCAACCGATAAAACTGTAAAAGTTCATCAATTTCTGAATTTTGCGGATGCAGACCAACGGAAGCGGAACGGCATGAGGCGTCCTTTCCCATTAAAATCAATAGCAATTTCAGCAATGTTCCTGGTTGCTGTTTTCGCCGCTTTCAGCCTTGCACCAGGCTGGCGGGCGCTGGGTGGCGGGGTCCCGATAGCGGCTGTCCTGGTGGCCGCATTATTGCTGGCCTGCATCCTGCTGGGGCGCCGGCTCAAGCATTCCCTGGCCCTCAATAATGATCTCGCAGCCCAGGCCGCTGATCTGGCCCAGTCCAATACGCTTTTTAAAGTCGAACTGGACGAGCACCGCCAGGTGGAAACAGCGCTGCGGCGGCAAAAAAACCACCTGGAAATTCAGCTCAAGGCCGGCACCTGCGAACTCCAGCGCGCCGAAGCCGACCAGCGCCAGACGGCCGACATCTTAAACGAGTATCAGATGGCGTTGGAGGCTTCCGACGACATGGTGGCCGTACTGGACCGCACCTATACCTATCGCATGGCCAACAAGGCCTTTCTGGAGCAGCGGCGTACTGATCGTGCGGCGGTGATCGGCCGCACGGTGGCCGATGTCATGGGCGATGATGCCTTTCACGCCCTGCGGCCGCATCTCGACGCCTGCTTCCAGGGCGATTCCGTGGAATACGAAATGGTGCCGGAAAATGCCGGTTTGGGAAACCGGCAGATGCTGGTCCGTTATTATCCGGTCCGCGCGTCCGCCGGCCGGGTGGACCGTGTTGTCAGCGTGATCAAGAACATCACCGCCCTGAAGCAGGCCGAAGCGGAGCGCGAACGGGTATTCAGCATCTCTCTCGATCCGATCTGTATTGTCGGTTTCGACGGCTACTTCAAGGATCTCAATACGGCCTGGAGCGAAATTCTGGGCTGGTCCCGAGAGGAACTGCTGAGCATTCCCTGGATTTCCTTCGTTCACCCCGACGACGCCGACGAGGCCATGGCGTCGGCCGAAAAACTCATGCAGGGCCAGACGCTGCGCGATTTCCGCAATCGTTACGTCTGCAAGGACGGCCGTATCCGCTGGCTGGAATGGAATGCCATGCCGGCTGAGAAAGAAGGCCGGATCTACGCCGTGGCCCGGGATGTAACCGATCAGATCGAGGCCCAGGAAAGAATCCGACTCAATGAAGAACGCCTGGATTCGCTTCTGAAACTGAGCCAGATGAGCGGGGTGAGCGATGAGAAGATCCGGGAATACGCCCTGGAGGAAATCGTGCGCCTGACCCGCAGCAAGGCCGGCTACCTGCACCTGTTCAACGAAGATACCGGCAGCCTGGAGCTGGTGTCCTGGTCCAAGGGGGTGCTGCAGGAATGCCGGGCCGAGAAGATGCGGCATTACCCGCTGGCCCAGGCAGGCGTGTGGGCGGACAGCATTCGCCTGCGCCGCCCGGTGGTCCACAATGATTTTGCGAATCTCCCGAACCGCAAGGGAATGCCGGAAGGTCATTTTGCCATCAGGCGCCATATGAGCGTACCGGTTCTGGATGACGGACGAATCGTGGCCGTGGCCGGTGTGGGCAACAAGGCCGAACCCTATGACGAGTCCGACATCAACCAGCTGTCGTTGTTCATGCAGAGCATGTGGTCGATTCTCAAAGAAAAACGGGCCCGGCACATTCTGCGCAAGTATTCCATGGAGGATGGTCTCACGGGGCTGGCCAACCGGCGCCGGCTGGACGAAGTGCTCGCCTGCGAATGGCAGCGGGCCAAACGTGAGCAGCAGTCGCTGGCCCTGATCATCCTGGATATCGACCATTTCAAGGCCTTCAATGATTTTTACGGTCATCAGGCCGGCGACGACTGCCTGCGGAAGGTGGCCACCCGTCTCCGGGCCAATATTCGCCGGGCCGGGGACCTGATCGCCCGTTACGGGGGTGAGGAGTTCGCCGTGGTGCTTCCCAACACCGACGGCCGGGGGGCGGCCGAGGTGGCCGAGGCCATGCGCCGCAGCGTGATGGAACTAAACCTGCGCCACAAGGGGGCACCTCGAACCCGGCAGGTCACGGTCAGCGCCGGGGTGGCGATGGCCGTGCCGGGGCAGGGTGCCGAGACGAACATCGCCCGGCTGATTGAGTCGGCGGACAAGGCGCTTTACCGCGCCAAGGGTGACGGGCGCAACAAGGTTTGTGGGCCTGATCGTGCCGCCGCGGTTGAGGACCGGGTCCGGCCGTATGGAGCGCCCGGTGTGGGTGCGGCGGCTGCCTGCGGGAACGATGAGATGCGGGTTGGCGGTTAAACTAATAGGTTTAATCTGTCTTTATTCCCCTGGAGCCCTCCCATTGATTAGGTGGTCGACAGCCTCACAATAATGTATAGAGTGTGGTTTAATTTTGACGCTTTTGAAACTGTATTGACGACCGCGAAAATTTGGGGTGATCAAAATTTATTGGAATTTCAATTAAATCGAGTGCTTAATCACATATGGGAAATTGGAATACCCTTTGCAATGAATTTTGAGCACCACTCTATAATGAAAGGTTAATAAAATGCGACTCTCAGATATGGAACAGATGACCGCCTACGCAGAAGACGACAGCCTGCAGGGGCTTGGCACCCGGCAGCGGGCGATTGAATCCTGGATATCCGCCGGACTGCTGACGCCCAAGGAAATCCACGAGGCACGCCGCGTGCTGCAGCTGCTGCGTGAACGCAACCGTGCTCGCATGCAGTTGAATTGATAGCAAGGCATTGGTTTTATATTTGCATACTACCGATTCCGCCGATCGCGTTACCCATGGCGCCAGCCCATTGGTCCAACTGTTCCCCGCGTAATTCATTGCGTACATCTCCCTCTTTTGCGTGCTCCATGCCTTATAGAATGGATTAAGCATCATCTAAGGGTGGCTGCTTTTCGTCATTTCAACGGCAACCACGACAGGAAAAGGCAAATGGATGCGCGGCCCCTTTCCACCTCTGGCCAGTGGCACTGTTTTGACATGGCCCCGAGACTTGTTTATCGTGACGTCGAATCCGATTGATGGGCGGCATCACCTGCCCCGTTCCACATCCACCAACAAAACAGCGGTAATCACGAGAAGGAGACAGGTCCCATGGCGACACTGTTTGAGACGTCTGCTATCAACGGCATGGTATTGAAGAACCGCCTTGTGCGCTCGGCCACCTGGGAAGGCATGTGCGCAGATGACGGATGCCCCACCCCGAAACTGATATCCTGCTATCGTGATCTGGCCCGCGGGGGTGTCGGGCTGATCATTTCCGGGTTTGCTTTCGTGCGGCCGGAGGGCAAACAGCTGCCGGGCAAGATGGGCATCCACACGGACGATTTTGCGGAGGCCTACCAGGCGCTGACGGCCGCCGTGCATGCGGCTGACGGCAAGATCGCCATCCAGCTGGTCCACGCCGGCGGACAGGCCGGCCATGCCGTGGCCGGCTGCCAGCCCCTGGCGCCGTCCGCGGTCCAGGTGGCGCAGTTTACCGAAACACCGGCCGAGCTGACGAAGGATGAAATCGACGCCATCGTAACGGCCTTTGCCGCCGGTGCCCGGCGGGCCCAGGCGTGGGGATGCGATGCGGTCCAGCTTCACGGGGCCCATGGCTATCTGATCAACCAGTTTCTCTCCCCCCTCACCAACCGCCGTTCGGACGGCTATGGCGGGGGCATCGAAAATCGCTGCCGTTTCCTGCGCGAAGTCTACCAGGCTGTGAGGCGGGCGGTGGGAGATGACTTCCCCGTCATGATCAAGCTCAACGCCAGCGACAACCTCGAGGGCGGTCTGGAGATCGAAGAGGCGGTGGCAGCGGCCCGGATGCTGGATTCGGTGGGTATCGATGCCATCGAGGTCTCGGCCGGAACACCGGCCTCGGGCGAGCGCAGCCCGGCCCGTATGAAAATCAACGCGCCCGAAAAAGAGGCCTACCATCTCGCCCTGGCGGGCCGAATAAAGGCAGCGGTCCAATGCCCGGTCATGGTCGTGGGCGGCTTTCGCTCCCGCGATGTGGCCGAGCGGGCCGTTGCCGAAAACGGGCTCGATTACGTGGCCCTTTCCCGCCCCCTGATCCGCGAGCCGGATCTGCCCGCCCGCTGGCAGGCCGGCCGCCGCGACGCGGCGCGCTGCATTTCCTGCAATGGATGTTTCAAGCCCGGCCTCGAAGAGGGGGGGATCTACTGTATCGTGGCGAAAAAGGAAGCGGAGAAAGCGGCCAGGTCTTCAGCGGATTAATCTTTGAGGATCGTTATCGACTCGGCGGGAATATCCCCTTACTTTGCCGATGAGCAGTAAACAGATTGGTGAGACGTTACTTTTCTTTAGCGTTAAAGAAAAGTAACCAAAAGAAACCGCCGTGTCCCGCTTGACCCTGCGCGTCGACGATGCGGACGGCGCGCGTCGGAACTCGCTGGCGCTCAGACAGGCCGACGCGCTCATTCCGTCCACATCGTCGATGCTCGGCGCGGGACAAAGGGGATTTAACCCTTACGCCAATCAGACCTTCGATTTGCTCTTGCACCGCCATCGCCGCCCTCACTCGGCGGTGCCGGCAT
>JASJCD010000104.1 GCA_030066135.1 Desulfobacterales bacterium
GGTTTATTCTTGGTTTGTTCATTTTCTTCCACGTGGAAGAAAACGAACCAAAAGAAGACGCCCGTGTCCCGCGTACCCTGCGTGTCGCCAAACCAGTCAATGACGCTGCGCCTCATGCCGCCATACGGTGTTGTCCCGTTTGCTCGGTTGCTCACAATCGGTCGATTGCTGCGCGCCTCGCTTCACGAGACGCCTTGCCTGACAGCATGATGCTTGCTTCATTGACCGGTTTATTCGGTCGGCGCGCGCGGAAACTCGCTTCGCTCAGACAGGTCCGCGCGCTTATCCCGCCCGACGCGTCGATGCTCGGTGCGGGACAAAGGGAAAAAACGGAAACCCCAACAGATTGATACGCCCTCCTCCGAGAGCTACCTTCGGCCTTCTCCTCTGCGGGAGGCGTCTCATGCATGAAGATTATCCTCGTCGCAGCCGCACGGCGAAAAAACCGTCGGTGTTGTGGCGATGGACTTCGGTCTGCAGAATGCCATCGGAATCAAACAGCGGCGCTATCGTCTCCGGCAGCGACGAGGGTTGCCTGTCTATAGCAAATTGTGGGTGATTCTTCAAAAACCATTGAATGACGGCCTGGGTTTCCTCGGGTTCGGTGCTGCAGACGGCGTAAACCAGGATCCCGCCGGGCTTTAAAAGCGGGACCAGGGCGGCGATCAGTTTGCGCTGGGTGGCGCGATGGCGCTTGAGCCCCTTGGGGTTGCGCTTCCATTTGGCGTCCGGATTGCGGCGCAAAACGCCCATGCCGGAACATGGGGCATCGAGTAGGATCTTATCAAAGCGGTCAGCAAGCGGCGGCGATTCGGTGGCTTGCAGCCAGTCCAGCAGCCGGGTTTGTACCATATCGATTCCCAGACGCTGCATTTCTTTTTGCAGTCGCGCGAGCTTGCGGCCGTCCTGATCGACGGCCGTTATCTGGCCGCGGTTCTGCATGCGCGCGGCCATATGGGCGGTCTTGCCGCCCAGACCGGCACAGGCATCCAGGATCATTTCCCCGGGTTGCGCATCGACCAGATATCCCACGGCCTGGGCCGCCTCGTCCTGCACCTGAAACCACCCCAAATCAAAGGGGGCGCATTTGAACAGGCGCCCGTCGGTCCGATCGACCAGCAGGCCTTCGGGCGTATACGGCGAAAAGCGGACATCCATGGACATCGCCTGCAGCGCCGCACTAAGCGCCTGGCGGGTTGTCTTGAGCAGGTTGGTTCGCAGCACCAGGGGAGGGATGCGGTTGACCGCCCTGCAAAGGGTGTCGGTTTCGGCATGACCGTAGCGTTCCAGCCAGCGAGAGATCATCCAGGGGGGAAATGAGTGGATGACGGACAGGCGCTGCACCGGATCGTCTCCGGCGGGCGGCGAAGCCACGACCTGCGGATCGCGCAGCGCCCGACGCAGCACCGCATTGATGTAGCCGGCGGCCCAGCTGCGCTTGACCGCCCGCGCCAGATCGACGGCCGTATGAACCGCAGCGGACGCCGGGACGCGATCCATATGCATGATTTGATAAAGTCCCAGGCGCAGAATGTTGACGACCAGAGGATCTTGTTTCCGGGGCGGTCTGTCCGATAGGGCGTTTAGGGTCGCATCCAGCCGGTAGCGCCAGCGCTGGACGCCGTAGACCAGGGCGTTGACGAAACGGGTGTCGCGGCGTGACAGACCGGTGCCTTCATGGAAGGACTCCATAATATAATCAAGCGTGATGGGGGAGGTCTCCAGGCGGACAAGGATGTCGAGGGCCGCCCGCCGGGGATCGGATGTCATCGGCCGCTAACCCAGCCTGGTGCCGGGCGGAATGGAACGGCCTTTGAGGAATTCGGCCGCCGGCATGCGGCGACCACCGGGTCCCTGAATTTCATCGATGGTCAGGGCGCCGTCACCCGTGGCGATGCGCAGTTCGGACTGAAATCCGGACAGCACCGTTCCCGGTTCCGCCGGATTCAGGGCATTGGCCGGGCTGACCTGGAAGACTTTGAGCCGCTGATCACCCCACAAAGTATGGGCGCCGGGCCAAGGTGTCACACCCCGGACGAGCGCATCGATTTGGCGGTTGGTCTGCGACCATTGAATGCGGCCGTCGGCCTTGCTCAGCATGGGGGCGTAGGTGGCGGCCGTGTGATCCTGGGTTTGCGGCGTGATCCGATCGGCGGCCAGGCCTTCCAGGGTCTCCACGAGAAGATCGGCCCCCATGACGGCCAGACGATCGTGTAGGGAGGCGGCCGTATCATGCGCACTGATTTCCGTGCGGGATTTGAGCAGCATGTCGCCGCTGTCCAGGCCTTCGTCCATGAGCATGGTGGTGACTCCGGTTTCACGATCGCCTTTAATAATGGACCACTGAATGGGTGCCGGGCCGCGGTGTCGGGGCAGGAGTGAGGCATGGACGTTCAGCGCACCCAGGCGGGGCAGGACCAGGTGGCGGGGTTTCAGAATATGACCGAAGGCGATGACGATAAACCAATCCGGTGCATGCGCACGGACAGCTTCAATAAACGTCGGGTCGTCGTAGTTTTCCGGCTGTACGACCGGATAGCCCAATTCAAGGGCCAGGGTTTTTACCGGCGGCGGGGTCATTCGGCGGCCGCGGCCCTTGGGCCGGTCCGGCTGGGTCACCACGGCAGTCACCGGATGGGCGCTCTCAGCCAGCGCCTTCAATGCCGGGACGGCAAAATCCGGGGTGCCCATGAACATGGTCCGGAAATGCTTCATGACGCCTGGCGCAGCTGTTTCTTGCGTTTGCGTTTGTACATCTCTCTTTTGAGTGCGGATATGCGATCGATGAACAAGATGCCCTTGAGATGGTCGATTTCGTGCTGCAGCAGGATCGCCAGGAAGCCGTCCGCCTCGAAGGCGACGGGCTGCCCCGTACGATCGAGACCTTCCACGCGCACGCGGGCGGCGCGTTTCACATCGGCGCGGAAGTCGGGAACACTCAGGCACCCCTCGTTCTCGGAGAGTTGATGCCCCTCGCTGGAGACGATTTCCGGGTTGATCAGCACCTGGGCCTGGCGTTCCTCTTCGGAAGGCGATGCATCGTAGACAATAATGCTCTGGTCCGATCCGACCTGAATCGCCGCCAGACCGACGCCAGGTTCATCGTACATGGTTTCGATCATGTCATCGATCAGGGTATGCACATCATCTGTTATCACGGTCACCGGCCGTGTCGGCATCCTCAAAAAATGATTCGGGTAGGTCAGGATTTCACGTATGGCCATGGTTGCGGCTCCATTTAGCAGTACCGATGAAGTTCAGATCTAATATGGTGAATTTTCATTGTTAAGTCAAAGACCGGCCGCTCAGGCGCCACCATCCGGCATATCCCCCGTAAAACGGCGCGGTTTTATATCCGACCAGTTGAAGCCCAAAAGCATGCAGGAAATAAAACCGGCGGGGATCAACGGCAAAATTTGAAGGGCATGGTTGAACAGGGTGTAACCCAGCGCTTGTTCCTTGGGAATACCGAAACAGTAGAGCGCAAACACGCCGGCCGCCTCCCACAAACCCCAGTATCCTGGAACCGATGGCAGGGCGATAAAAATACAGATGATGACCAGCATTACGAGCGTATCGGCAAAACCCAGTTCGATGCCCGGGCTGCCGCGCGCCACCAGATAAAATGACAAGCCGATCAACAGCCAGGTGAGCAGGCTGAGCAGGGTGACGGTGAACAGTTTGCCCGGTGTTTTAAGATACTGGAGGCCCACCGCAAAGCGCTCGAGCAATGCACAGATTTGGTCTTCCATCAGGTTTATCCTGCTGCTCTGGGATGCCGGCAACACCCTGCGGACACCCTCTGCGAGACGGCGCACCAAAGTGCTCATGTGTTTGCGCGTTCCCTCGTAAATGATCAAGGCAAGCGCCAATGCGAGCACCACCAGCGCGATGGCCGATGTGCGGGTCAGCCGCATCAGAACATCGGCATTCAACTCGTGGGAACCGAAAACGACCGGCTGAGCCGACGAGAGCGAAATGCTCGGCAGGGCCACGAACAGAAGCACCAGGAGCGTGGCCAGGTCCAAGAGCCTCTCGGCGGCCAACGTGGCCAGCGCGGCTGAAAAGGCGACCCCTTCTTTTTTCTTGAGAATCAGGGGCCGCGCCATTTCGCCCATACGCCCCGGCAGAATGGCGTTGAGCATGAAGCTGATAATCAGGGAGTGATAGGCCATAGGCAGGGAAATGCGGCCGAGGGGGCGCAGCAGCATCTGCCAGCGCAGGGCGCGCAAGTAGAAAATAAAAATCATGACGACAACCGCCGATGCGATCCAGCGATAATCCACACCGACGGCATAGACCATCAGGCTCTCAAACGGTACGTTGCGAAAGGCGAGATGAAATCCCGCAATGGAGACCAAGATGCCGAGCACCAGCGATAGGAGAAATTTGGGCTTCATGCGATTCCGTTTGAGGGCGGGGCGCCGATTTCTATGGGCGTTACCGGGGCGCGATACGATGCTCAGGCTTTAAAAAGATTTCGGGCCACCTCGATGTCTTTACGAATCTGGGACGATAGGGCATCCAGGCTGTTGAATTTTATTTCGTCGCGTATGCGCTTCAGAAAATTGACCTTGATTTTGCGGCCGTAGATGTCAGCTTCGAAATCCAGGATGTGGACTTCCACCGTGAATACATGGTCGTCGAATGTGGGGCTGTAGCCGATGTTGGCAACCCCCTGCAGCATCTGCCCCTCCAGATCGATTGTGACCGCATAGATACCCGTTTTGGGGCAGAGTTCGTCGTGAAGCTGGATATTGGCCGTGGGAAAGCCCAGGAGCTTACCGCCACGGTTGCGTCCTTCAATCACGGTGCCTCTGATCTGGTAATGGCGTCCCAGCAATTGCCGGGCTTCGCTCAGCCGTCCGTCCATCACCAGTTTACGGATGCGGGTGCTGCTGATGCGGCCCTTGCTGCCGTGGGCGGCGGTTATCCAGTCGGCCACGATAACATCGTAATTCAGCTCGGCGCCAAGGGTTTGAAGCAGTTCGATATCCCCCTCGCGATGTCTTCCGAAGGAGTAATCCTGCCCCACGATGATGGCCTGCATGCCAATGCGGCCGATGAGAAGATCTTCGATGAAGGCCCGGGCGGATATGGTCGCAAATTCCGGCGTGAAGGGCAGGCAGATCAGCGCGTCCAGATCGGTGGTGGCAATCAGTTCCTTTTTCTGCTCGTAAAGGGTGATAAGCGGCGGTTGCTGGTCTTTGGTCAATACCCGCAGGGGATGCGGCTCAAAGGTAATTGCTATGGATGTGCCGCCGATGGCCTCCGCCTTTTGCACCACCTGGTGGAAAAGGCTCTGGTGGCCGATATGAACACCATCGAAATTGCCGATGGTGACCACCGCCTTGTGAAAAGGTTTCTCAATATCCTCAGTACGTTCGATGATGATCATATATTCGCTTAAGGCTCATAATATTTGCTTGACATGAAAGTTAAGCCGGTATAAATAGACCATCTCGCGTGATTAATCAATGCTTTTCAATCATGCGACGCCGCGTGCCGAAGTGGCGGAACTGGTAGACGCGCTAGGTTCAGGGTCTAGTGGATGTATATCCGTGGAGGTTCGAGTCCTCTCTTCGGCACCACCGATCATAATAGGGTTTCCTGGCAATTGGCGATTAGCAGGGAACCCTTTTTTATTCGGTGCTTGAGCGCCCGGCAACATATACTTGAGGCTCCTGGCAGACCCGTCGCAGACAATCCACCTATTGCATCGTTTGAAATTACAATTTGAAAAGGCCTATAGCGTCCGCTCGATTTAGGATTAAGTCGTGCTTTGGAATCTTCCCTCCATGCTTCGAATCCGCATATGCTTAAACTTCGGGACCGTTTTGACCGATATACTATAGACAAGAGAAGCCGGCATGATTTCCTTGACGGGGTTTATTGAAAGGCCCCTGAGGCCGATTCGATAAGCAGTCGGCACGTGTCGCGAACTTGTGTAAACACTGATTTTATGTCATCCTCCTGGTGGAGAAGATGTGATTGAGAATCCGCTTTCCGCGAAACTATGAACAATCAAAAACATTTGGACGAGATCCATCAGAACCATCGGGCCTGGCAAAACAAACCTATCCTGCGCAGTGCCTACCGTCGTTTTTACCAGCAGATCGCCCAACTGTTGGTGACGACTTCAGAGGCCCCGACCGTAGAAATCGGGTCGGGTATCGGAAAAATCGTCGAAGTTATTGCGGACTGCATCCGGACCGACCTTTTCCCGAATCCCTGGATCGATCAAGTCGAAAATGCCTATCGGCTTTCTTTTGCCAACCACTCGATTGCCAATATTATCCTCTTCGATGTCTTTCACCACTTAAAATATCCGGGTACGGCTCTCGACGAGTTTCACCGTGTCCTGATCCCCGGCGGCCGCGTGATCATGATGGAGCCATGCATGAGCATGTTTGGCCTGCTTGTCTATGGTCTACTGCACCACGAACCGCTGGGACTGTTTAAACCGATCAAATGGCGGGCGTCATCCACGGCGGAAGCAGTCCATCAGGGGTACTATGCGGCGCAAGGCAATGCCTATCGGCTTTTTTCCCGCCAGGATCTTGAAAAAATTAGCGGCTGGCACTTGTTTTATCGTGAGCGAATGTCCGGTTTGACCTACGTGGCGACTGGAGGGTATTCCGGCCCGCAGCTGTGCAGTCAAAAATCACTGGGGCTGTTCGGTCACATCGAACGATTATTCCAGCGCTTCCCCGGTTTGTTTGCCTGCCGTCTTTTAATTGGATTGGAGAAATCGGCAGCGTAATTCGCTATGCACGCCTACAATACTTCGGACGCTATTTCAGCCAACGACTCTCGAATGAAATGATGGAATATGGAAAAGCGGGAAATTAATCATATCGGCTACAGACACCACATCGTCCTCTGCGCATCATTGATGTTCCTGCTTTTGCTTCCTTATCTTCAGGTCCGCCATCATGAATTCGTTGATTTCGATGACTATCTGTATATCGTCGATAACCCCTACATCAACGACGGTATTAGCGTGGATGGGCTGATATGGGCCTTCAATTTCCGAGATAACGATAAATACTACTGGCGCCCGTTGGCCTGGGTCTCGCATATGTTGGATTTTGAGCTCTTCGGTCCTGACGCCGGCTGGCACCATTTGATCAATGTACTGCTCCATCTGACCAATACACTGTGTTTGTATGTGCTGCTGTTCGCGATGACGGGCAGGGCCAGGCGCGCTGCCCTGGTGGCTGCGCTATTCGCGCTTCATCCGATCAACGTTGAATCGGTCGCCTGGGTTACAGAACGAAGCAATGTTTTAAGCACCACGGCCGGTTTGATCACCCTGCTGCTGTATGTCCGCTATACCCGGCAACCGTCCCGCAACAGGTATTTATCCGTCTTTTTTTCTTTTCTTCTCTGCCTACTGGTGAAACCCATTCTGGTTACATTGCCGTTTCTCATGATTTTGCTGGATCTCTGGCCGTTAAACCGGTTCGACGCACGATCAACGCCCCGGTTCGCTCCCCCAAGACCTGTTCGCATGATCATCGTTGAAAAAATCCCTTTAATTTTTCTAACCGGATTTGCGATCTGGCTGTCCCTCCAAAGACTCGGCTCGGTCGATTCAACGCAACCGGTGGCCGTCACCCTGCGACTGGCCAATGCCGTTGTTGCTTATGTGCAATACCTGATCAACCTTCTCTATCCTGTCAATCTGGCGGCCTTCTATCCTTTTCCCAAGTCCATCCCGATGTGGAAAACTGTCGGGGCGCTCTTGGTACTCGCAGCCATATCGGGAATGGTGGTCGCGCGCGTAAAAAAGAAACCTTATCTGTTTGTCGGATGGTTTTGGTTCACCGGCACATTGTTTCCCACATGCGGCCTCGTCCAGGCCGGCTTGTGGCCTGAACTGGCCGATCGCTGGGCCTATTTCCCAGCCATAGGGCTGTTTCTCCTGGTTGTCTGGTGGGGTATGGACTTTGCCGAACGGCTGTCGGGCACGATGCGAAAACTGGCGCTTGTTCCGGTCGTAACGGTCGCAATGGCAATGGCCGTCGTCACCTGGGGCCAGATCGGGCACTGGACCAACAGCATCCGGCTGTTTGAACGCATGCTGGCTAAAACCCACGCTAATGCCGTGGCGCATAACAATCTGGGAACATCCTTGATTAAAAAGGGACAAAGCGACAAGGCCCGACAACACTTTTTAAGCGCGATTGAAATCAACCCCGGGTTTGCCATGGCTTATTTTAATCTTGGGAAAATTGCACGGGACAATGGCGAAACGACAAAGGCCATCGGGTGGTATGAAAAAGCGATCGGCGTGCAACCGAACATATATCCAGTGCATATCGCCTTGGGCAACGCCTATTTCAAGATCGACAATTTCACGCAATCATGGCACCATTATGCGGAAGCCATTCGCATCGATCCTGATGGGGGGGCGTTGCCTTTCAACGGCTTGGGCGGGATTCTGGCGAAGACGGGTCAATTGGACAAAGCGGCGCAGATGTTCCAAAAAGCTTTAGAAATCGAACCCGACTACAAACCCGCGAAGCAAAATCTCGAACGGGTGACATCCGCCCTGCGGACCGAACGTCAGGGGGCCCCTGTTTCTGCAAAACAGCCGGGATGAACTTCCTCTGCGGTTGACCAAGTATGCGCCCCTGATAAGTACGCTTCCACAGGGGCGCAAACGACCTAGCCGCTGTGCTATCCATACCATCATAGAAGACATTGATAAATGACCACTACATATTCCGGAGGAACTCTTCTCAACAGGAGGCGCGTATCTGAATGTTATCAACGCGGTCCAAAATCGGAATTGCTCGTATTATTGGGCGTTCGCTTTTATTCTTGCGAAAGATCGTCGGTCTCCCCAGCACGACCGTTGTCAGTCGAAGCGACATCCGGTGGGCGCTTGATCTTCGTGAGGGCATCGATCTGGCCATTTACTTGGGTCAATATCAGAAAATAGACACTGTGGTTGAGGGCTTGCTGCCGAAGGCAAATGCGGTTGTATTTGATATCGGCGCCAATATCGGGGCCTTCACCCTGCCGTTGGCTCAAATGGTTGGTCCAGGCGGGCATGTGGTCGCCATCGAGGCGACCGATTTTGCCTATCAGAAACTGGTGAACAATATCCAACTGAATGCCCCTCTCCATAATCGCATCCTGCCTGTGCAGGCGCAGTTGACGGATACGGACAACCAGCAAAGCCAGAGCAAAATATACGCCAGCTGGCCGCTTGTGGAAGATACCGGAGCCCGCCACCATCTGCACCTGGGCGTCAGGAAAGAGACTACGAATGCCGAAGCCGTGTCACTAGACAAACTTGTCGGCGACCGCCCGGATCTAATCCCCGGTGGCCGCGTGCATTTTTTAAAGATAGATGTCGATGGGAACGAATTGGATGTCTTGCAGGGGGCCGGCCAATTATTGAGCACTCATCGTCCCGTGATTCAAATCGAGATCGCCCCTTATGTACAAAATGAAATCCCGGGCCGGCTAGAGGAGCTACTGAATTTGATCGCGCAACATGGGTATCGTTTTATGGATTTCCGCAAGCCAACAGAAAACTTTATCGCTATCGAAATGATCGAAGCGGCCATACCGTATGGTACAAGCCGGGATTTACTGGCGGTGCCGTCTGAAGCACCTGTCGATCGTTAGATGCCAGGGCGTGGTCGAAACCGACGACCAAGCGTGAATAATTTTCCGGGATCCGGGCTAGAGCTCTTTGGGAGAATAAATCGATGTTGAATTATCAGCGCAGAAAAGAAGCCATCGTCAGCCACGCCGATAAAATGGCTGCCAGCCGCGATAAGTGGATCGACAAGAATCGGTTTTATTACGAAGACCATTACGCCTATTTGCGGTTTTCGATCCCCCCCAATCTTAAAATCTTAGAAATCGGATGTGGGACCGGAAATCTGCTGGCAGAGATGAGACCCCGCATGGGAGTGGGGATCGACATTAGCGCGAAGATGATCGAACGCGCGCGGCGGAATTTTCCGGATCTCAATTTTGTGCATGGCGATGCCGAAGACGCCGCGTTCATGGCGCAACTCGAAGGTCCCTTCGACATTATCATCATATCGGATACGATCGGAGCGCTCTCCGATTGTCAGCGCGTCATCACCAATCTGCATCCTTTATGCACCCCCGATACGCGGTTGGTCATCTCTTACTATTCAAAGCTTTGGGAGCCCATATTGAAATTGGCTGAGTTGATGGGCGCCAAGATGCCGCAGCCGGAGCAGAATTGGCTGTCGACGGATGATATCTGCAATCTGCTCCAACTCAGCCGATTTGAAATTATCAAATCAGAATGGCGTCAGCTGTTGCCTAAACGGTTTGGCGGTATCGGTACGTTTGTTAATCGCTATATTGCGCCCTGGCCGCTAATTTGTCGTTTATGCCTCAAGAATTATGTAATTGCGCGGATCTCCCCGCAAATCGTCAGCCATCCTCGACCAACGTCGGCCACCGTGTTGGTCCCCTGTCGAAACGAGGAGGGGAATATTTTCAGCGCCATAAATCGAATCCCTGATTTTTGTGATCACATTGAGATTCTTTTTGTCGAGGGTGGAAGCTCGGACAGTACCCTGGCCACAATAAAGGAGAGCATCGCCGCCTTTCCGGATAAAACGATTCGCGTATTGGTTCAGGACGGAAAAGGTAAGGGCGATGCCGTCCGGAAAGGATTTTCAGAGGCAAAGGGTGAGGTGTTGATGATTCTGGATGCGGATCTGACCATGCCCCCGGAAGACCTTCCCAAATATTTCGACGCTTTGGCTTCAGGGCAGGGCGAGTTTATCAACGGGTCCCGGTTGGTTTATCCGATGGAAAACGATGCCATGCGATTTTTGAATTATCTGGCCAATGCGCTTTTCTCATGGATGTTCACCTGGATTCTGAATCAACGTTTTACCGACACCCTGTGCGGTACCAAGGTCCTGTATCGTCGTGACTATCAACTTATCAGCGACAACCGCTCATATTTCGGTGACTATGATCCCTTTGGTGATTTTGATCTCATCTTCGGCGCCGTCAAGCTAAATAAAAAAGTTGTTGAAATCCCTATCCGCTACGCTGAGCGTGTATACGGCACGACACAAATATCACGATTTCGTCACGGTTGGCTCTTATTGAAAATGGTAATTCAGGCCTATAAAAAGTTTAAAGCGATCTGATATTGTGCAACCGATTTTCCCACTCGAAGCTCTGATAGCGTGACGACAAGGTTCAAGGCGCCTGTGCAGGGCGACAGGGAAACCAAGCCGCAAGCTCGGCGCACCCGCTGTCTCGCAGGGAAGTCAAACGATTGTCTTCTGGATCACTGGACGCCGCTATTTCTTCTTCTTCGAACTGAACCGTCGTAGGCTAGCCGCATTCGTATACAAACCGGCATGATAAGTTTCCCAGCGTTTCTGCATCCAGAACCATTGCTCCGGATGGCGGCCAACAGCCCGCTCAATCACAGCCGTCATAAGCTGCGTGCCTTGCTGCAGGTCAGCACGCATGTCCGAAGTTCGCTGCAGCGTAATCGGAGGGTCGACCTGCATTTTCAACCGCCCATCTGGTGCGCGGATGCAACTCACGAAGATAACCGGGCTGCCGCTGCGCATGGCGAGCATAGCGGCGCCCAGGGAGGCGCTTGTGCGGTGGCCCATGAATTGCACCGGCACACTTTGCTTCTGGCGGCTCAGGTCCATCATAAGCGCCACACTACCGCTTTGGCGGAGGTGTTTGAGCATTTTACCAAAAGCGCGCTTCTTGGGGATCAGCATATTCCCGAAACGGGTCCGGGAACGGATCATCAAGCGATCAACCCGTTCCCAACCGATAACCTTGTGCACGCACAGCAAGGGGCGCTCAAAACACAGCGGGTAGAGCTGCAGCGCGGTTTCCCAGCTTCCGAGGTGGGCTGAAATGATGATAACACCTCGGCCCCTCTGGTTCGCTTCGGTGATATGATGCGCCCCTTCAATGTCAAGACGCTGAAGACATTGCTCCGGGCGCGAACAGATCGTGTGGAGTGCTTCGATCAACGTAATACCGAATTCACGGAAAACCTTGCGGGTAAACCGATGCACCCGCGCCACAGGCCAGTGCGGATGAACAAAGCGCAGGTTGCGGCGGGCTATAAACCGATAGTATGGAAGTGCGAGGTACAACAGCCCCCCGAGAATCTGGCCAACAATTCGTAATCGCCGTGACGTCAGGCTGGCAAAAAGACGGTTTAATCCTGTTTTTACCATTGGACCTCACGAATGGGTTTATACTGAGGGTGGATATGAAGGATGGATCTGCTGGCGTATGCAAATAAACCCTTGATGTGATCGGCGGTTGCACCCATTCTTGATGTCTTGACCTGCTGCACCCCTTGCGCTGTGTGCTCAAGCTTGTTTTGGGGCTGTGATATTTGCCCGCTAAAAAAATCCCAATCTATTTATAACGCATCTCATTGTGATCCCCATCGGTCGAATAACCTGTATCCACTGAAATCACCTGTTGATCAGACCCACGCGACCAGAAAAGGACGCCGCCGTCAGGAAATACTTTTCCTGAATTGTCATTTACATGCAAGGCTTGCGGTTGCGAACGAGGTACCCGACGGCGAAGAAATGGAATATTATATACCGTACACATGCGTTCATAGGCATATTAGGTTTGTATTTATATTCTAAATCACGCATCGCGGAAAACAACGCCAGGGACACTTGGATCATTTTTATTTCGAGGTGTTCATCAGGCCGCGTCCGGGGGACGGCTATCCCATGTGATTATGGCGGTGCCCCGCTGGGCCTGCAGCAGGCGTATCGGCATCCAATACATTGCGAATGGCGGCCAGCAGGTGGTCGCTGGGGTAAGGTTTGTGCAGACAGTCGCGTGCGCATTGCTCGATCAAGCGCAAACGACGGCCTTCGGGATAGTGACCGGAAGTAATGATGACCATGACGTCCGGGTCCAGGCGCAGAAGCGCTTCCAGGCACTTGGCGCCGCCCATTCCGGGCATCATGAGATCGAGCAGGATCAGATCGATGGTATCTTTTTGGGAGCTGTAGATTTCCAGGGCCTTCTCACCGTCGGATGCGGTTATGACCGTGTAGCCGGCCTTTTCCAAATGCTTCTTTCCGGTCTTCAGGGTGGTATCGTCGTCATCCACGAGAAGAATAATTTCACTGCCGCCAATGGACTCCTCAATTTCCTCCTCCACGGTCTCGGCCCGTATGGGTTCGATCGCCGGAAGGTATATCTGGAAAACGGTTCCCTGGCTTTCGGTACTGCGGCAGGTGATCTTGCCGTCGTGGTTCTGAACGATGCCGTGCACCATCGAGAGACCAAGCCCGGTTCCTTTACCGGGTGCCTTGGTCGAATAAAACGGTTCGAAAATATGCTTCCGGGTTTCTTTGTCCATACCTTGGCCGGTATCGGCAACACTGAGCCTGACCCATCCAAGGGGATCGGGCGCCGATGCGGAAAGATCGGCTTTGCCGTTGCGACGGACATTGGCCGTTTCGATCGTCAGTTTGCCACCGTTGGGCATGGCGTCCTTGGCGTTGATCGCAAGGTTCATCAGCACCTGCTCCACCTGAACCGAATCCGCATTGACCAGATGGAGATCTTCCGCGAGCCGGCATTCGATCTCGATCATTTTGGGAATCGTCCGCTGCAGCAGCTGCTCGATCTGGTTGACCTGGTCGTTTAGATGGACGGGCTGTTTTTCACTCTTGATTTTGCGGCTGTAGGTCAGCAACTGCCGGACCAGTTTGCTTCCCCGGTGCACGGCCTCGATGATGTCGGACAGTTCTCCGGATGGAAGATCATCTTCCGTCTGATCCATCCACATCAATTCGGCCGAACCGATAATAATGTGCAGCAAATTGTTGAAGTCATGGGCCAGCCCGCCAACGAGGGTGGCAACGGCCTCCAGTTTCTGGGCCTGCTGCAGCTCGGCCTGGAGGCGTTTCTGGGCATTCAGGACCTGCACGGAGCGGGTCATGTATCGAACCCGCTGGACAAGGATCACCCAGTTGATCGGTTTGGTAATAAAATCAGTTGCCCCGGCTTCATAGGCCCGATTGATGGACTCCAGGTCCTCCAGGGCCGTCATGATGAGAATGGGCGTCATCTCATATCCCGCCAGCTGGCGGATAGCACGGGCCGTGGCAAAACCGTCCATTTCCGGCATCATCACGTCGAGCAGGATAATGTCAGGCTGAGTGTTTTCCAGAACCTGCAAGGCCTGCACGCCATTTTCAGCTTCCGTGACCTGAAAACCCGCCTCGGTCAGAGACTCGCTCGCAGCGATGCGAATGATCTCATCGTCATCGACCACCAGAATATGGGCTTTTTTCTCCTGATCAGTTTTTTCAGTCATAAACCGTCCTGATTGACCCTGGTTGTGATGCGCCTGCTTAAATTCCCCAAATCTTTGGGATTCTGATCAAAAGACCGGAGGCCATGGCTTAAAATGCTATGATTCTCTATCAACCTTATCCTGTCCGGATCTCAATTTTGGGCTACAGCCTGATTATCGGCCCGTTTTTCATTTTCCTCAATAGGAAATACGAAATCGGGCCTGGGGTCATGGCAGGTGTGGGGCCATTTTCTCACGTTTCAATACCGTTGCCGGCAATGGACGCGCCTGGAATGATAATTAAAAACAACCAGATAAGCCCCTTTCGCCCGCCTTTGGACCAAATTTAAGATATCTAAAGATTTTAACTGCTTGTGCCGATAATCCAAGAGACCGGCAGGCTTGCGGCCATCCGTGCGCGTTTTGAGATCAATTTGATGGGTTCCGTTGAACGTGCGCGGCCCAAACCGCAAATCAGCCCACGAAAATGGTTTCCCGCATCTGGCTGGCATTCGGCTCCCCACGAAGGCCGGTATGGCACCAATCGCGGCAAGATCGGCCGCCGATGGAAACAGCCGGCTGATGAAAAGGTGGCCAGTCAGCAGGCAAAGGTTTTTGTGAACTGACAATATTCGCAAACAATAATGACAATATTTGTCAAGGCGATCCGATGGGTGAATGCTAAAAACCAAAACCATCTGAAATAATTTGATAATGTCGCCTATATGGAGCTGGTATGGGACTTGCTAATATTTTGCCAGGATAAATATCGCGTTGGTTGACGCATCGCACCCTTTTCAGGCGCTACGTCAGTCGACAAATGCCAAACCTGTCGCGAGGCAGGGACGGAAAGCCACGGGTCTCACGGAGACAGCCGGGTTGCCTAATTGGAGCGGTAACCTGGTTTTTCATTTCGGCGCTTGGCATGATCAACCGCCTGAACCAGCTGCCCCGAAGAGCACCATGATGGAAATGCAGGAGACCATTCGAGCGATTGTTTTTGTCAGTTGAGCGGGGGGTGAGGTTGACCAGGAAATATCCTCAAAGACATGGGCGCGGGCCGACGCATGACGCCGGCATCTGTATTGAAGTCCTTGAGCCGCGCCTGCTGCTTTCTGGAA
>JASJCD010000105.1 GCA_030066135.1 Desulfobacterales bacterium
CATGACCAAGCAAAAAATTTAAAGTTTTCACTAACGTAGTCTGCCCAAACGGCCAATAAACCATTGGGGACGCCTGCCACTCCGTCTGTCAGGCAGAGTGGCTGAACAAATCCGGCAGCGGCAACCAGAGATCAGCACAGAAAAACAAGGCGGTTTGATAAATTGATGACCTCTCTCTCAGCAAACGGCAAATCGTCCCAGCCGAACCCGACAGCGACTCCCAACGGGGCGCCGAAGCCCCTCTACAACAGCAGAATCACAACGGTCTACGTTGAATACCTCGATCGCCATTATCCCGAAATCAACATCGATCGTCTCCTGACCGCTGCCGGCATGACCCGTCTGCAGCTCGAGGACCAGGCCCACTGGTTTTCCCAGGAGCAGGTCGACCGCTTTAACCAGCTCCTGGTCCGGGAAACCGGGGATCCGCATATTTCCAGAGCCGTCGGGCGTTTCGCCGCCTCTTCCGAGCGCCTGGGAGCCATCAAAAAATATATTCTGGGGTTCATCAACCCCGCATCGGTCTACCTTCTTTTTGGGCGTTATCACGCCCTTGCCAGCCACGGGGCATCGATCGAAAGCCGACGCATCGGCGCCGACAAGGTGGAAATCATCGCCACTCCCCGCGCGGGCGTCAAAGAGCAGCCTTACCAGTGTGAGAACCGCATGGGTACGATCGAATCCATCGGCACGCTGGTCACCAGCCGCTTTGCCACGGTGGCCCATCCCGAGTGTCTCCACCGCGGCGATGCAGCCTGCCGGTATGAGGTAAGCTGGGAGAAGAGCCTCGCCTTCAGGTGGGAGCGGGGCCGAAAAATTACCCTCACCCTGGCCATTCTGCTTGCGGCGGGAACACTTGTGGGCCTGCCGACGTCAGCCTGGCCGACCGCCATGCTTAGCATCGCCCTGCTGGCAACCTTGGTGTGCACCTGGGCCTACGCGGCGCAAAACAAGGACCTGACCCGGACCATCCTTGCCCAGGGCGATATCGCCCAGGAACATCTCAGCGAACTCCACACCCGCTACAACAATAATCTGTTGATTCAGGAGATCGGTAAAGCCGCGGCCACGGCGCAGGACGAAAACAAGCTTTTCGAGGCCGTGGTGGCCGCTATGAAAAGCCGTCTCGATTTTGATCGGGGGCTGCTCCTGCTGGCCGACCAAAACCGGACCATCTTGCGGTATGCGGCGGGCTACGGGTTCGACGCGCAGAAACGGGAGATTTTACGGTTCGTCAATTTCAACCTGAACCGCCCCGGATCCAATGGGCTGTTCGTCCGCAGTTTTCACGAACAGATCCCTTTTATCGTCGACGACATCCATGGATTGAAAAAAGCGTTTTCCGCCCGAAGCCAGCGCTTGATCGAGAGTTTCGGGGCGCATTCCCTGATCTGCGTGCCGATCATTTTCGAGCAGGAATCGCTGGGCATCCTCGCCGTCGATACGATCACGTCCCGGCGCAAGCTGTTGCAGACCGATCTCAACCTTCTGATGGGCATTGCCTCGCACCTGGCCGTAAGCATCAACAATGCCCGCTCCTATCAGAAGCTGCGCCGCAGCGAAGAAAAGTATCGCGATATATTTGAGAATGTGTCCGACTACCTCTATACCCATGACCTCGATGGGCACATCCTCGAAGCCAATATTGCTTTCCAGGAAGCCGTCGGTTTTCAGGGATCCGATCTGTGCGCCCTGTCCATGCAAAGTCTTTTGCCCAATCGATACCAGGAGCGGTTCGAGGAATACATGCGCACGATGGAGGCCACCGGACATGCCGAAGGGATTACGCGCATTCGGGGTGGCAAGGGTGCGGATTTGGTGGTCGAGTACAAGAATTCTCTGGTCCGGGACGGGGACCGGCCCATTGGGATTCGCGGCTCGGCCCGCGACATCACCGAACGCTGGCAGGCCCGCCGGGAAAAGAAGCAGTTGGAACGCATGCTCGAGCGCGCTCGCAAGATGGAGGCCGTCGGTACCCTGGCCGGCGGTGTGGCCCATGATCTGAACAACATCCTGAGCGGCGTCGTCAGTTATCCGGAATTATTGCTGATGGACCTGCCGCCTGACAGCCCGCTGCGCAAACCCATTAAAACCATCCAGGAATCCGGCCAGAAAGCGGCAGCCATTGTCCAGGATCTTCTGACCATGGCGCGCCGGGGCGTCGCCATCACCGAGGTCATCAGCATCAACGATGTCGTTGCAACCTATCTCAACTCCCCGGAGTGCGCCAAGTTGAAGGCTTTTCATCCCGAGGTCATTATCCAGGCCAAGCCGGCCGACCGCGTGCTCAACTTGATGGGGTCTTCGCTGCATCTGTTTAAAACCCTGATGAACCTGATCTCAAATGCCGCCGAGGCCATGCCGGAAGGCGGAACGGTGACGATCGCCTCGGCCAACCAGTATGTCGACCAGCCGATTGATGGGTATGACGTCGTGGCCGAGGGCGACTATGTCGTTCTAACCGTGACAGATACCGGTACCGGCATCTCGGAGGAGGACCAGAAGCGCATCTTTGAGCCCTTCTACACCAAAAAGGTCATGGGACGCAGCGGCACCGGTCTGGGCATGTCGGTGGTATGGGCAACGGTGAAAGACCATCACGGCTATATCGACATTGAGAGCAAACTCGGCAGGGGAACGACGGTGGCGCTCTATTTTCCCGCCTCGCGGGTTGAAGCCCGGACCAAGGCGCTGCCGCGATCGCCCGCGGATTATTGCGGTCACGGTGAAACCGTTCTGGTTGTGGACGACATTACCGAGCAACGCGAGATCGCCGCCGATATCCTGGGGCGTCTAGGCTACCGGGTGGCCACGGTCCCCAGCGGCGAGACCGCACTCACCTATCTCGAAACCAACAAGGTCCACCTGGTGGTACTCGATATGATCATGCCCCCGGGAATGGATGGGCTGGACACTTACCGGCGCATTCTCGACCTTCATCCGCAGCAGAAAGCCATCATTGCCAGTGGGTTCTCGGAATCGGACCGTGTCAAACAGGCACAGCGTCTTGGGGCCGGGGCCTATATTAAAAAACCCTACGTCATGGAAACGATCGGCATGGCCGTCCAGGCGGAACTGAATGCGTGACCTTCGGCATTCTGCCGCGCAAGAGGGGGTTCTCCTGAATGGTGGTGGCGGGGTCGAATGGGGTTTCACCGCTGTGCGGCTGTCAGCCCGTGATCAATATGGTCAAAGACGCCAGTAACATGAAAACGGCGAGCGCATGCAATAACAGGTATCCGGTCAATCAACTTATAGCTGTTGCGGGTTTTCAGCATCCGGGCCCGCGGAGCGGTCCGGACGGTAAGACCCAGGCAGATAGGGCCACCGCCAAACAAGGCCCTCTTCCGTCCTTCCCTGCGGATGATATTCGCATCCAATCCAGCCGGCATAACCGGCCGCATCGATGGCTTCGAAAAGATTGGCAAAATTGATCTCGCCCGTACCGGGTTCGTGTCGCCCCGGATTGTCGGCGATCTGGATGTGGCCGATACGCGCCATTTGGGCGCTCAGCGTGGCGATCAGTTCCCCTTCCATGCGCTGCATGTGATAGACGTCATACTGCAGGGCCAGGTTGGGATGCCCGACGGCGTCGATCAGACCAATGGCATCGCGGGTCGTGGTCAGGAAAAATCCAGGCACGTCACGATCGTTCAAGGGTTCCACCAGCAGCTTGATGTCGGCGCGCGCCAATTCGGCGGCTGCGAATCTCAGGTTGGCCACCAGGGTGGCCAACAGCTGATCGGGGGCTGCGCCCGCCGGTGCGATACCGGCCAGGCAGTTCAATCGCCGGCAGTTCAGGGCGCGCGCATAGTCGATGGCCAGACCGACGCCGTCCTGAAACTCGCCTTCCCGGCCCGGCAGGCAGGCGATGCCGCGTTCGCCGGCCGCCCAGTCGCCGGCCGGCAGGTTGTGCAGAACGAGCGCAAGCTGATCGCGCGCGAGGTTTGCGGCCAGAAGATCACAGGGCCAGTCGTAGGGAAACATGAACTCGACCGCCTCGAACCCCGCCGCCGCCGCCCGGGCGAAACGCATGGGAAAGGCGACATCGTTGAAGAGCATGGATAGATTGGCACTGAATCTAGGCATTGATCGCCTCCAAAAAACGCTCGCCATAGCGGTCGGCCTTGGTTTCGCCGATCCCGTGGAGGGCCAGCAACTCGTCGCGGGTGCGTGGACGCACCGTCACCATCAGGCGCAGGGTCTTGTCATGAAAAATGGCATAAGGGGGCAGATCGGCCGCCCGGGCGATTTCAAGGCGCAACTGCCGCAATTTTTCCCACAGGGCCTGATCCGCGTCTGACTCAAAATCATCCGGTATCGGCTGTTTACGGACAGGACCAGGCGTTTTGGGCACCGGACGGTGATCGCGGCGCAGGCGCACCGCTTGCTCGCCCCGCAGGACCGGCCAGCTGGCCGCGGTAAGCCTGAAACCCGACACCGCCCCCAGGTCGACCGACAACAGGCCGGCCGCCAGAAGCTGGCGATAAACGGACTGCCATTCGGTTTTGGAAAGATCGTCACCCACACCGAAGGTTTTGAGCCGGTCGTGACGCCAGTTGCGGACCCGTTCGGTAGGATTGCCCGTGAGAACGTCGGCCAGATGAACCGCTCCGAACCGCTGTCCCGTGCGGTAGACGCATGACAGGGCCTTCTGGGCAGCCACGGTGCCGTCCCAGGATTCGGCGGGCTGCAGGCAGTTGTCGCAATTTCCGCAGTCGGTGGTGCGCGACTCCCCGAAATAGTCCAGCAGCACCCGCCGCCGGCAGGCGACGGTCTCGGCAAAGCCAAGCAGACGGTCGAGTTTGCGACCCTGAATGCGCTTGAATTCATCCTGACCCTCCGAGCTTTCAAACAAACGCCGCAGGGCCACGAGATCCGCCAGGGAATACACCATCCAGGCATCGGCCGGTTCGCCGTCACGCCCGGCCCGGCCCGTTTCCTGGTAATAGGCTTCCATGCTGGCGGGCAGATCGAGATGGGCCACGTAACGGACATCCGGTTTGTCGATGCCCATGCCAAAGGCGATCGTGGCCACGATCACCGTCCCCTCCTCGCGGATGAAGCGTTTCTGGTGACGGCGGCGCACGCCCGGATCCAGTCCGGCATGGTAGGGCAGCGCCGCTATGCCCTGTTCCGCCAGATAGCGGGCGACCGCCTCCACGCGCTTGCGTGTACGGAGGTAAACAATGCCGGATTCACCCGGGTGTTCGTCGCGGATAAATGCCAGCAGTTGGGCGCGATCGCGCTTTTTGAGCTGCACGCGGTAGCGGATATTGGGGCGGTCGAAACTGGAAATGAAAGCGCGCGCGCCGGCCAGATCGAGGCGTGACAGGATATCGCTGCGGGTCTGGGCGTCGGCCGTGGCTGTCAAGGCCACCCGCGGCACGTGGGGGTAGCGACGGGTGACTGCTGCAATCTGCAGGTATTCGGGCCTGAAATCGTGTCCCCACTGGGAGACGCAGTGTGCTTCATCGATGGCGAAGAGACCGATTTTGAGGCTTGTCATCAGGCGCTGGAAGTTGTCCGTCAGAAGTCGCTCCGGCGCCAGATAGAGCAGATCCAGCCGGCCAGCGGCGGCTTCCGCTTCGATCCGACGCGCTTCGGCCGCCTCCAGGCTGGAATTAAGGAAAGCCGCTCGCACACCGTTGGCCCGCAAGGCGGCCACCTGATCCTGCATCAGGGCGATCAGAGGCGACACCACGAGCCCCACCCCCTCGCGGATGATGCCCGGGACCTGGTAACAAATGGATTTGCCGCTGCCCGTCGGCATGAGCACAAAGGCATCGCCTCCGGAGACGAGCGTCGCGATGATGGCCTCCTGGTTGGCGCGAAACGTGTCGTAACCGAAAACCGTTCGCAGGATATGGTGTGGATTGTTAGAATTGGGGGTGGACACGCGGCGAATGATCCCTTGCCCGATGGACTCCGGCGGCAGCGTTTCGCTCGCCGTCGGAGCGGATGAAAACATAAGAAAGGCCGCCGGAATGTTGACTCACCGGTTGTCCTCCTCGACGGCTGTCAGGAATTGCGCCTGGAATTCGGGCAGGGCGCTGATCACCCGGTTCCAGCTGGGCACGAAGGGCGTCTGCATGGGGTTGGAAAGAAATTCTTCGCCCGCCCGGTAGATATTCTGGGCGAACAGATCGACCACGGCCTCCTCCTTGTGGCGGTCGACCGACAAGCCGTTAATCACCGCGTCGGCGTAGTACTGCTCCACCTGTTCGAGCGCTATGCGAAAATAGGTTGCCTTGATGGACCTGAAAAGACCGTGCGAGAACTCACTGCCGTAACTGGCCAGTTTGACGTAGATCGCCTTGGCGATATCGACGCTCATCTTGGAAAGTCCCGTTTCAGGATCTTCCCGCGACAGGGGCTGGTGCTTGTGGTCGTAGCGATCGGCGATATCCACCTGGCAGATCTGGTTGATGGCATTGTTGCGCAGCACTTCGGACAAAATGCCGACCTCGAGGCCCCAGTCGCTGGGAATCCGGATGTTGAGGGCCACGTCGGTCCGCATGGCAAATTCGCCGGCTAGCAGGTAGCGGAAACTGTCCAGGTATTCCAGAAACTCGACGCTGCCGAAGAATTCCTTCAAGGCTTTCAACAGCGGGCTGATTAATAGCCGGGTTACTCTACCGGTCAGATGCTCTTCAGTGGCGCGGTAGTAATAGCCTTTGCAGAACTTGAAATGGAGTTTGGGGTCCACCACAGGATAGAAAAGACGCGCCAGCATCATCCGATGATAGGTGATGATATCGCAATCGTGCAGCGCCAGGGCCTGGCCACGGCCAGAGGCCAGGGCATATCCCAGACAGTACCAGGCATTGCGCCCCTTGCCCATGGCATTCGGGGCCAGCCCTTGCTCCCGGAGGCGTTCGTCGAGCTGACGCAGGCGGGGTCCGTCATTCCATAGAATCCTGTAGTGCTGCGGCAGACGGCCGAAATAGCGCCGAGCGTATTCGAAATCCTTGGCGCTGGCCCGATCGAGACCGATGATGATCTCGTCCAGATAAACCACCTGGGTCAACGCGTCGACGATGCGTGCCAGGGCCGTGGTGTGCAATTCGGAAAAGAGCGCCGGCAGAATCAGGGACATCGAACGCTTGCGGGCATAATTCAGAAGACTGGTTTCCAGATCTTCCAGCGGGCGCGTGCGAAAATTGTGGAGTGTGGCCACCCGTCCGTTCTGATAAAAATCCCCCATCCTGCGCCTCCTGGTGCCATGGGATCAGCTGGCCCCGAACGGGTTTCCAGGCACCGCCGAGTTGAGGTTAGCGCCAATCCTGTCGCGTACCATTTCAGAAATCTGATCGATCGTCAAATCAGCAAAGTCCTCATAGCCAATGGGGTCCAGAACCTTTATGCGGATATGGTGCCGGCCGTGAAAATTCAGACTGTGTTTGGGCAGGGCCGCCTGTGTGCCCTGGATGACCACGGGCAGAATCGGCACATGGGCTTGCTGGGCCAGAATGAAGGCACCGGGCTTGAAAGACTTCAACTGCCCTGTGTGCGAACGCGTGCCTTCCGGGAAAAAATAGATCGAGCAACCGTCGGCCAGGGCGCGTGTGCAGGCCGCCATCATCTGGCGGATGCTCTCCTTGTCCCCTCGTTTCAATCCGATATAGCGATTGAGATACATGTTCCAGCCGATAAAGGGCAGCCGGAAGACTTCCAACTTGGAAACCCACTTAAACGGAAAGAACAACCGAAAGGCCACCAGGATGTCCAATTGGGACTGATGATTGGAAACGATGATGTATTGCGCCCGCCCTTTGATCTTCTCCCGCCCGGTGATCGTCAGCTTCCAGGCCGGCATGATCCAGAGATAGAGACAAGCCCAAAAGGAGGTAAACATGTGCAGGAAAACCAGACGCCTGTCAAACCATTGCGTCACAAGCCATATACTCAGCGCGAGGACAAAAAAAAAGCGGAGCTAGCGGCGACAAAGGAGAGATAAAGAATGGAGATGATGCGATTGGTCATAGATACGGCAGATATCTTATCAGATCGTTAGCGAAGTTACCAACCGGGGTCGGATGAAAGGCTCAATGGAATCTGTATTGAAAATGCAAGCGCCTGTCAATCCCCGTCCTGGTCGGCGGCGTCTTCGGTGGCGGACCGGCAGGTCGATTGCGCTTCCGTGCGCATATAAATCAGATCAGCAGCCATGCGCTGCCGTGCAGATCGCTATCGCCTGGATGCCTTTTCAGCGAATTCGCCGCCGCACCAATACCGGTTCCCGTAAATCCAGAAACCATTTGCGGATCAGCGCCAGAAGACCGATATAGACCGAAACCCCCAACAGGATGCCAAAATCCCTAAAACTGTCGAACACCAGGGCGCGCGCGATCTGTCCCCATCCGCTGCTGCCATCTGACCAGTACACCTCCAGCGGCCAAAACAGGGAAACCGGGGCCGCAGTAAAAAGCATGTCGGCCAGGACATGCGAAAAAACGATCATAAAACAGGTTCGAAACGCTAGGCGCGGAATATGCCGGCTGAATCGCCAGACCCAAGATGCCAGCCATCCCGAAGCCAGGGCAAACAGCAGGCTATGGGTGGGGCCACGGTGAAACAGATTGCCGTTGCCCTGCAGCAGAAGTCCCGGGATGACATCGATATCGGGAAGATTCGCCAGCAGGGTGAGCCAGACCAGCAGTTTCCAGTTAGAACCGCGGCTGGCGGTATGGTCCATGGTCTTGAATGTCGCCAGCCCAATGGCGGTATGTCCGAGGGGTAAGGGCATGGGGTGGATCCTTCGGTTTATATTCGTCACATGTCAACCAGTAGGTTCGCAGCGACCATCAGCAGGAAGCGTGCCGAGATCTGCTATTCTTATATAAGTGTCTGTAAATAATTTGTTTTTTATTTATTTTCAGGTTTGATTGGGATTGTTTACCGCGTGGATATGGGAATCATAATACCCAAATAAGGGAAATGGGTCGGCACGAGGATACGATCTGTCACCTTAGTCATGGATGAACCGCAACCTGATACGCATGCGCCCGCGCTCAAAAGCGGAGATACAAAAAAATAAACTCCCCGTCGTTTACATCGACGGTAAGGTTGGCGCCACGGGCCTCGGCAAAAACCCGCCAGGGCGGTTTGTCGCCGGCGCCGCAGTCGAAGTCGGGAAATCCTTCGCCGCTGCGGCGATTGAACCAAGCCAGCATCATCGCATTCTTGTTGATTGCGCGGGCCCGGGATCGGGCCACATCGGCTGCCTTTTCGAAGTCCAGATCAGTGTCTGTGATCTGGAGGGATACGATTTCGTGCGTGGGGTGCCTGTTAGACGGGGCAGGGATTTCAGTCATGATATCGTCCTTAATTATTTCGAGCGCCTTGGCGCGTAAACATTATCTGCGGTCCGGTTGTACCACCCGTGAGGGCAGAATAAGACCCACCGACCGGTTGGCAAGCCGACCCGCAGCAACCGTGGTGGCAACAGGAGGTCAATCAAGGATTGTAAAACAATTGTAATAAGCCCTTGCGGGTATTTCGCTGGGGCCATGTTTAGACTAATTATTCAAGAGGTTAAAAGATGCTGAG
The DNA here is from genome assembly GCA_030066135.1 of Desulfobacterales bacterium. GTDB lineage: Bacteria > Desulfobacterota > Desulfobacteria > Desulfobacterales > UBA5852 > JABZFP01. The sequence goes on from JASJCD010000105.1 coordinate 9,553, forward strand.
GAATATATGATGTCCAAAACAGTTTATGAAACCAGAATGGTCCGGCCGATGCTGCGCTGGCTGGCACTCATCTTATATCGATGTTTTGGCTGGCGAACGGAGGGGGCGAAGCCCGATCTTTCCCGCTACGTGATCATCGCCGCACCCCACACATCGAACTGGGATTTTTTCTTTACGGTCTGCCTGGCCTTCATCTATCGCCTCAAACCTCAGATGATGATGAAGGCCGAATGGTTTTTCTGGCCACTGGGCCCGATGTTTAGATGGCTGGGCGCCATACCGATCGACCGAAACCGATCCACCAATGTCGTGGCCCAGTCGATCAAGGCTTTTCAGGAAAACGAAGAGATGATTCTGGTGGTGCCGCCTGCCGGCACGCGTCAGAAGGTCCTTTACTGGAAGACAGGGTTCTATCACATTGCCAACGGTGCCGGTGTCCCCATTGCGCTAGGCTATCTGGACTATCGGCGCAAGGTCGGCGGTTTCGGCCCAACCGTGAGAACCACAGGCAATATCGAAAATGATATGGCTACCATCCGCAGTTTTTACGCTCATATCTCCGGTAAACATCCCCTGCAGGAAAGTACGTCCAAAACCGTTGCCAAGGTTGAGGCTCATCGATAAATCGGAAACGTCTTCCTGCATCCGATGCTTTTACGCTGATATCAGGGCAGCCGCCAGAAATCCCACCACACGTCACGGTCCTTGGCACGCCCGCTGTAGCTGAAGCCCATAGCCGTAGTATCAGGTGGTATCTGCCAGTCGCGTTTAAAACTATAACGTATTTGCCAATATACATCCGAACCATTCTGAGCCCAGAGGCGTCGGGACTCCAATACATAGCCATTGCTATCCAGGAAATGAATCCACACCCACGCGTTCAAGCGGTGAAAGTATTTGATGCGCTTGCCGCGCTTCACCTGCCCGTCGATCATGAGACGGTCCTGCTCCCTGACAAAGCTATATTGGATGGCGATATCTCTTGTTTGCCAGACGTCTGCGTACGGGCCTCCCAATTCGAGCGGTACACGGTTGTCCGTTTTGGTCAGCCGACCCTGCCAGCCAAGCCAGCCGTTGCTGGCACAGCCCGTGAGCAGCAGCAGTGATGCGCAAAGGAATAAAATAAAAACCACCTTCTTATGCACAACATTCCATGTATTGTAGCGCTTTTTTATAGGATTGTAACTCACCGTAACTCCGTGGCTAAGCAACTATCTTTAGTCAAAATAATTAAACCGCTACACTTTGTGCGCAATGTGGTTTTATTGGTGGTCTAATGGGTAGGGTGGTCTACTATTCATGTCCCCCGCCGTGCGAGGTCTTAGGGCCCAGCCCAGATGAAAAAACCGGCATAAAAGCGCATCCGGATGCTGAAGGCAACCTTTCTCGGCGTTTCATTTCGATGGGTCTATAGGGGGGTGGTTTCGTGGTGTTGCAACCAATTTGAGCCCTAATCCGACGGGCCGTACAGGACTTTCTTTTTGGCATCGATCAGCTGTTTGTGATGTAGGCGCAGAAGTCGGGACAGTTTGCGCATGAGATAATCTTCGTGTTTGTCCAGATTACCGTCCAGATAGACAATGCGCCATAGCATTTCGATGATGGCGACCTTCTCGTCCATGCTGTAATTTTCATTGATCAGGCGCGCAAATTGCCAGTAATCCACACTTTCTTCCAGCTGCGCTTCGGCCGCGGCGATCATGGCCGTTGCGTTTTCAGCGGACAGTCCGTATTTGGCCTTGAGAATATCGATGACCGCCGCCATCTCTTCGGCGGTAAAGGATTCGTCGATGCGGGCCATTTCAACGAAAAGGGCGCAAACAGCCATCTGCAGTTCGTGGCCCGCCCCTGCGTTCCCACGGGTGGATGGTTTTTCATCGGCGGGACTGAAAAAGCGTTTGACGATATCGAGCATTGGCCTTTCTCTCCGTTTGGTCGTTAGGGATCGTTGCTGGACATGCCGGCGGCATTTTTTCAGGTTGCGCCGGTGGCGTCAACCCGCCTCCATAGCCAGGAGGGCCCCATGTCAAATTATTCCTTGCATATTCATCCGATGGGGATAAGAATAGGCACCATTTTTTTTATTTCCGCTTCCTTGGAAGCGGTCGTGCAATCAACCGCGAATCGCGCGCAAGCCCACGCATCGTCCGATAGGAGCGCAATATGAAAACTTACGATGTCCGCGTCAAGGAGTTCATCCCCCTCGTAGCCCCGGCCGCCTTGAAAACGGAATTGCCGGTATCCGACAAATCCGCTCAGGCGGTCGTCCAGGGGCGCCAAGCCATCCAGGATATTATCGACAAGAAAGATTCACGCATGCTGGTCGTCACCGGTCCCTGTTCAATCCATGACGAGAAGGCGGCGCTGGACTATGCCGACCGCTTGTTGCAGCTGAGCCGTGATGTTCAGGATACAATGCTGCTGGTTATGCGGGTCTACTTCGAAAAACCGCGCACGACGGTTGGATGGAAGGGTCTCATCAACGACCCCTCTTTGGACGGATCGTGCGACATGTCTCAGGGTCTGCGGCGGGCACGTGCGCTCCTGATGAAAATTACCGAATTGGGCCTGCCGACCGCGACCGAACTCCTCGACCCGATCACGCCTCAGTATATTGCCGGCCTCGTATGCTGGACGGCCATCGGCGCACGCACGACCGAATCGCAGACCCACCGTGAAATGGCCAGCGGCCTTTCGATGCCCGTGGGTTTCAAGAACTGCACTGATGGAAGCCTGACCAACGCCATCAACGCCATGATCGCCGCTGGTTCTCCCCAGAGTTTCCTGGGCATCGATCCCCAGGGGCAGACCAGCGTGGTTACCACCACAGGCAATCCTTATGCCCATATCGTCTTGCGGGGTGGCGGCGGCCGCCCCAATTTTGATTCCGTCAGTATCCGCGAGGCTGTGGATCTGCTGCGTGCCAAGGGACTGCCGGAAGCCATTGTAGTGGACTGCTCACACGAGAATTCGCGTAAACGCTATGAAGAACAGCCCGTGGCGTGGAATGACGCCGTTAAACAGCGCATTAGCGGCACGGACGCCATCATCGGTATGATGTTGGAAAGCCACCTGGAGGAAGGACGCCAGAATAATAGCGGTAATCTTGAAAGCATGCGCTACGGCGTCTCCATTACAGATGCCTGCATTTCATGGGACACCACCGAGGAACTGATCCGCTCGACCCATGCGCAGTTGAAAACCATGCGCTGATTGCGGTCAGACTTCGACCACCCTCTGTCGTGCCCCATTATGCTGCGGTCCGGCGCGGGGACGCCAGCGGTCAGTGATCTGCAGTCTGAGCCGACAGCGTTTCGAGCCTTTCCACGAGCACTTCCGGCGACGGGTGGTCAGCGGGATCGTTACTCTCGTAGCGAAACAGAATGCTGCCGTCGCGGTCAATAATGACGACGCCCGGAAGTTGACGCACGTCACCTTCCGGCAGCCCCATCGTATGCCCCTGGGCCATGGCCGCGATGCCCCGCAGGGCCATGGTCGGCGAAAAGAAACCCAAGGGTGACATGCGTTCGATGCTGAAGTCCCGATAAAGATGCTGATCGGGGTCGCAGACCATGGGAAAGGGGACTTCAAAGCGCGCCACAAAATCCCGGGTCTGCGAGACCGTCCCCATGCCCACCAGAACAACCTGGGCACCGGCATTACGGATGTCCGCCTCGGCGTGACGCAACTGCGCCACCTGCTCGCGGCAGAACGGTCAGCCCAGGTGCCGCAGAAAAACCAGCAAGAGCCGGCCATCCTGCCAGAACTCACTTAGATGACGATGCGAGCCATCTGCCAGTTTAACGAGGGCATCAGGTGCCCCAGGCTTCGGAACCTTCATGACGATCGTCTCCTCTCCGCTCGACGGGATTGCTCATCATCCGCTGGCACGTGGATAACCACGCGCCAGCTGGTGCTCATGTAAAATTACAGATCATGCTGTCATTCGGTATATAGGTTTCGTGGGGCAGTGAGGCGTCGTTGGCGATGTATCCGGGTACGGCCACACCGGAATCAAAAAGGGCGTAATTAACAAATGTGCGCCCGTCGATGCGCACCTTCATGCCCGGTTTGGGCGCCTTGAGGGGAACAACGGCGAAAACTGCTGCATATTTATCCTTTAATTCAGGGTGTCCAATTTTCTCAGCGGTCTGACCGATATTTACCTCCACATAGTTGCGGGCGCACGCCATGATATCGCTCTTGTAGTCTTCACTGATGGCATTGATGATCTTGTCAAGTTTGGTCTGCATCCTATTTTCCTTCCTGCTGCCGAAATTCTGGTGAAAAATTCCGGTCGGCTTGGCATTTTCAGGCCAACGCTGGCCTTAGGTTGGTACGGGTTCCAAAAAGCTGGGTTATTGAATCGGGATGCATTGAAAACCGATCCCCCGGAAGATTCATCTCTCGGGATAACGTGTACTTATCGAAAAGACACGCCGCATTCGGTCCTGCTCACGCGCCTCCAGAAGGCGGTTTTCCTCATATCCCGCTTGCCAGTTCTGGGCCGCCTGCTGCTCCCATTCCACAAAGGAGCTGAGAAAAGAGCGCATGCCCCCACGCCAGGGATAGAAGGCCCAGAAAGCGGCGCCTGAAAACTGGAAACGGGCTTCCTGATAAATGAGCGTATTGCGGCCGCGGGCCTCGAGATGAATGCTGCCGTGATGAAATTTCTGCCCGGCCTCCTCTGGATTGAGGAGCTCGAATGTCAAGCGATACTCGCGGGCAAAAACGGTTGTTTGCCAGCGGAAGAGCCGTTTTGAATTGTGGGTGTAACGGTTCTCGGTCAATACCGCATTGCCCTGACGACGGATAAATTGATGTGACTTGATGTGCGGGTTGTCGATCAAGAAGTCGTTTCGAAAATCCGTCTTGAACTGCCAATAGATTTCGAGGGGCACCGGCACACAATAGCGCATACGATATCCTTCGCCCTCGCCGGCGGGCATACGAACACGCTCGATCTTGGCCGGTTCAATCTCGCCGTCAACCGCACAGCTGGCATCGACCGTATTGACTGTCGCGATGGACGCAAGCAGCCCAATCGACACGACTGATAGGAAAAGTCTTAGTGTTGTCAGAACCGCAAATTTCATTGGATTACCTGACGGGCGCAACCTTTGGTTTACGCCAGCGAATTATGACGTACTATATGCTAACGCATTGCTGCACCTGCGCAAGTGGGGCGATATCGGGCATTACGATAGTAAAAAACCGTCACCATCACTTTTCGTGACAGTTGTGACAACATGTGATAGTACGCTTGCATTAAACATCTCGACCGCATTCTCCTGTATTGAGCGCACCGCGAACTGACCCGCTATCGGGGAAAAGGAGGCAGGCCAATGACGGAGTATGAAATTATTGCGAACCCGAAAGACTACGGCATCGAGGCGATGGTGGAGGGCTTGGGTGGCAGCACAATCGATTTCCCGGCCGAAGAGCGCCAAAAATGGGCCGTCGAGGTGGGCACCTTTGCCGAGCGGCTTCTGGCGCTCAGTGACAAAGCCAGAGGGCTTCAGCAATGGCTCGGGGGCGAGCATGCCATCAAGGCCACACCGGCCAGTCTCAAAACCCTCAAAATCCAATTTTTCAAAATTAACGATGCTTTGGAAAACTCGCTGGACTTGGTCAAACGCTTAGAGGCGGACATCGTACCAGCCATAAAACAAACCAACTAGCCGTGTGGACCACAGTGGCGCCCTTTGGATTGCCCCCCTCACAGACTAACGGGAAGGCCGGCCCCCCCGGTCTTCCCGTAATTACCCACCCTCCAT
>JASJCD010000106.1 GCA_030066135.1 Desulfobacterales bacterium
GAATTCCTCTCCGGCCAAAAACCGGAATCAGAACAACAACTCATTCACTTAATCGACCAATTGAGCGACCGAGGAAATTGATTAATTTTGACATTGATATTAGACTGTTAGTGTTTTTTATTGACATTTGGCCTTAATGCGACCTAATCTCGAAATCAACTCCCACAACAGATACTGAGCGTACCCTCTGCACGTGTACTTGCGTCCAGCGCCATTCTGTTGGATATAGCTGTCATATTCGAAATTATCATTCAAAACTGTATACTAAAACTTTTCCTGGCCGTTAATGCCGATCTCTGGTTTTGATACCCAGAAGTCTCACATCGGACAAACAGCCATCATCGCGATACAATTCTTCCGGGAAGAATGTGATGCAGCACACCTGCCTTTTCACGAAGCACATTGGATGGAATCATGCCGTCACCAACGGATAAACATCTCTTCAACCAATGGGTTTTCACTTTTCTTGCTTTCCCGTTGCTTTTGCTTTCCACCCTTTCGCCCCCCTCGCCTTGGGACAAGACGCCATCTCCGCTGACCGTAAGATGAATACCCAGGTGAGTTTCGATAATGCCAACTACACCATCGGGGGCGGGGACATTTTCGGATAGCCTGTTTTCGCTGGTTTCATCACGAAAGGAGGCATGGTGTTGAACCCAGGAGATCAAGTAAATCGGAAGCAATGGCTTCGCGAAACTCTCCAATCGCCGCAGGTGGCCGCCATATGGCCGCACACCGCTAAAAATACTTTCCCGCCGGAAAGCGCTTCTCAAAACCGCATTATTTTTCTCGACGTTTACAGCACTCACTCGGACTTGGCCGTCATCCGTACAGATCGATCCATTGATGCCAAACCGTCATTTTATCTCACTGTTTTTAATCCCCAAAACAAGTCATGGGAATCTTGGCAAGCCGTCGTTCAATGGGTTGCGGCCGACCCGTTTAAACACACCTATCAATGTTATGCCGCCACCATTTCGCCCCTGGCGGATGAATCCAAGCTTTGCCCGTGGCATACAAGGGGCGACATGGTCGGCCCTCTTCTGGGTGACTATGAATTTTTCCGGTCTGTGCCGTTCCTGAAGGCGATCCACCGGGAAGCGGTCTGCCCCTTGTTAAACAGCATGACCTATCGCCGAGCCTGGGCTGGCGAGCAGTTTATCACCCAGGATCATGCCGGCGAAGCCTGCTACATCGTGCAGAGCGGCCGCTGCCGGGTGGTCATCGAGAAGAGCGACTGCTGCCATATGATTTCGCGGATCGGTCCGGGGGAATTCGTCGGTGAAATGGCCCTGCTCACGGGTGAAAGACGAAGCGCCCATGTGATCGCCGAAAGCGATGTCGAACTATGGACGATCAGCCGGGATTCTTTTCAGGGTCTGATCGATGCGTACCCGGAGGTCGGCACCTTTCTGACGGAAATCATGGCGGAGCGGTTTGCTTCCCGGACGCTCACGGCGGACCGCACCATCGGCAAGTACAAGGTTACGGACATCATCGGGCGGGGCGGCTATGCCATCGTATACAAGGGCTGCCACATGGACCTCAACCGGCCGGTGGCCATCAAGATGCTCAATCATGACATGGCCCTGAACCAGGATTTCCTGGATAATTTCCGCAAGGAAGCGCGCACCATTGCCAGCCTGAACCACGAAAACATTATCAAGATCTATGATATCGAAGCGCGCTATCGAACGGTTTTCATCATCATGGAACTGCTCGAGGGGAAGACCCTGCGTCAGTTGCTCCGTGCCACCGGGAAACTGGCCATACGCGATGCGGTCGAGGTCATTCTGCAGGTGGGCAGCGGCTTGACATATGCCCACGCCCAGGGACTCGTGCACCAGGACATCAAGCCCGGCAACATCTTCATTCTTCCCGACGGTAGCGTCAAAATCCTTGATTTTGGTCTGGCCTGCGCCTGCGGGGCTGAAAACTTTCTCGTGGGAACGCCCTTTTACATGGCGCCGGAGCAGATCGAATGCCTGCCGGTGGACGAACGGGCGGATATTTTTGCGCTGGGCCTGACCGCCTACGAGATGGTCACCGGGACTAGGCCGTTTGAAGAGGAAAACCCCTTCAAAGTCATGAACCTCCACGTGGAGCAACCGATCCCCGATGCCGCCCTCTGGGTTCCGGAGATCCCCGACGAACTGCGAAGCTTCATACGCAAGGCCTGCTCCCGCCAACCAGACGAGCGTTATGCAAACGTATCGCAGGCCATGGGGGAACTCACACCGCTGGCCGCGGAACTGGGGCTGGGAATCGCCGACGCGGCGGTGCCCCGAAAAAAAATGAGTAGCCTCTTTCTGTTCTACCGGGAGGATCAGGAACTTGTGCTCAACCGGCTGTTGGAGGCATTCAGTGAACAGGTCAAGCGTGAAGGGATCGTGCTGAAAGCCGCCGACTTTGAAAACATCTGATCATAGCCGGTATTGCCTCCCTACTCCATCAACTTGCAATTCAAAGGAAAACCAACATGACGATTCGAACCCACGCCGTTTATATGGCCCTGCTCTTCTTTTTTGCATTCACTCCCCTGGCGGCTGCAGCCACGGAAACCCCGGCCACCATCGAGGTCATCGGCAAGGGCGCGGTCTCAGCGCGCCCCGACCAGGCGGTGTTAACCTTTGCGATCGAAACCAGCGCTGCCAGTGCCAATGATGCCATTCGCCAGAATGCGGCCCTGTCCGACAAACTGATCACGATGCTCAAACAGAAAATGGAAAAGGACGATCGCATAGCGACCACCCAATTTCAGCTCAATCCCGTTTACGACCAGAAGATGCGAATCGCCCCCTCCAGTTTTCGGGTCCGCAACAGTGTTCGCCTGGAAACGAACCAGGTGGACGATCTGGGGAAATTTATCGATACAGCAGCGCAAGCGGGCAGCGGCCGCATTGGTCAGCTGCGTTTCAGCCATTCAAACAACGACGAACTGGCGCGCAAGGCTGCTGCACTTGCCGTAGAGGATGCCCGCCGCACGGCCGAAGCGTTGGCCCGGGCGGCAGGTGTTAAAATCACGCGCCTTCACCGCATACACTACACAGATTCCCGGGGACCCGGCCCCATGCGTGCCGAGATGGCCATGACCACCGGGGCGACACCGATCGAGGTCGGTCAGCTGATCATCGAACGGCAGATCACGGCTGTTTTCATGATCGAATGACCTTTACCTATCGCTGAAATCATAACCTTTCCATTGGGCCGCCAAGTTTGCAGTATACCCGCAAGGGATTGCCCGAACATTGGCCGACGGCCTGGATTATACCCTCGATCGCTTTGCCGCGCCGCGCCGGTGAGGGGTTCCATCCGTCGCAGCGGACCTCAAGACCCCGGGGAATGCTGCCTGCGCTCGGCAAGCTGTTTGATCAGGCGCAGCCACTCGACGCGCACCAGCCCGCTGAAAGGACGAATCAGAAACCAGTACCATCGAAAGCGGCTGCGGATGGCCGCCGTGGGGCACCACACCCGGGTTTCAGTGGTCAGGCGGGTGACGGCAGGAGACAACGGCACGGCGCGAAAATTGGTGACGCACTTGGCAAACGCGGGTCGATCAAAAGATTTGAACGCTTCCGGCGCGAAAGGATGTATTCCACCGGAAAAAGTCCAGAAGCGCCCAATCAGCCCGATCACCACTTCCTGCCCGGCCTGCCGACCCAGAACGCGAAAACCGATGTCTTCCATGCGCGCCAGGGTGATGGTACCCGTCGGCAGGCCCCGCAGCCTGAAAAGCGAACGCACCAGCGCGGACGCTCCCAGATTGCATGCATCTAGCGCTGCCATCACGATCTCGGGCCGACCGCGCACCATGCAGGTGTGGTATTCCTGGAACTGGTAATCGGGAAGAAAATGATCGATCAGTTGGCCCATCTTCGTTCACCTCCCCCATGCGGCGGCGGGAAGTCTTGCATTGCGGTCACACGCCCCGGCAGCATAACGCAATTTTTGGCAATCCCCTCAACCCTCCATCGGTTAAAATCGCGCCATCAAAACCTTGGAGGGAATTCGCCATTCCTGATGCAAGCTCATTGCCCGATACCATCCCCCACAGGCGCCCGGCAACCGGACCACGTTCATCGTTTCTGCCCGTGGCGGCTGTCCTCACGGCGGTCTTTTTCTGGGTGGATCCTTCGTGGCCATGCGGTGTGATCCTGAGTCAGCGTCGCTGAGTCGACCTTTGATGGGATGCTGGCCGTGGCTGGATCCGCTCATCCGCGGCAGCCGCCGCGCACGGCCAGCGCGATACCGACCAAGATGAAAATCATACCGGTGCCGTGAAACCAACTGAGTTGCTCCCCCAGAAAGACCAGGGCCATGAACCCCCCGAAGAGCGGCATGAGGTAGAGAAATAGCCCGGCCCGGCTGGGGCCCACAAGTTCAACCCCGCGATTGAAGCATAAAAAGGATATGATCGAAGGGAATATGGCCACATAGGCAACGGTCCCAATCGTAATGCCATCCCAGCTTACGGCGCGCCGATACATCGTTTCCCAGACATAGAAAGGCAGCAGCATCAGCGCCCCGGCAATAAAGGTGATGGCCACGAAACTCAAAGGATGCATGGGCGGCCGCTTGCGCAGCAGGACCGAATAGCCGGCGTAAGCCATGACGGCCACGAAGATGATGATGTCGCCGGGATTGAAAGACAGGGTGCGCAGCGTCTGCGGATTGCCCTTTATGATGATGGTCACGGCACCCACCAGCGCAAACACGATGCCCACCGACTGCAGCCCATAGACTCGGTCCCGGAAGAGAACGAAAGACATGGCCACGATCATAACCGGCATCATGGTCTGCATCAGAAACGCATTGAGTGCTATGGTGTGCTGAAGGCCCGCATAGACCAGCGTATTGAAAATGGTCACGCCCAGCGCGGAAAGTAAAATGACGATAACGCGATGCTGGTAGATGATGGGCCAGTCGCGCCGGATCCATGGCAGCGCCGGCCATACCACCAAGAGGGCGGCAATGGTCCATCGCCAGAAGGCAAGTCCGATGGGCGGCACCTCGGCGCGCACAGCGCGCCCGAGAACAAAATTGCCGGACCAGAAAAGGACCGCCAGGGTCAGGAGCAGGTAGGGTGAATTGCCGATGCGGGCGAGGGAAACGCGATCCATCGCGTATCCATAGCACCACCGCTGCCACAAGTAAACGCCGGATACCCTCCCCCGGCGACCTTCGGGGTCATCGCACTTGCACGGCGCAGATTAGGCCACCGGCTGTCTTCAGGGAATGGTGCCCCCTTCTAAACAACACCGGCTGCGTGCACTGCACACAGCCGGTGTTCGTCTTCAAATCTTTATGTAGAACAATCTATCTCAAAAACGATAGGTGACCATCACGCCCAATACCCCCTGGGTTTCGCTGCCTTCGTCAACGACCGGGCTGTCGTCGTCGGCATCGCCCACCAGTTGTGAAATACCGCCGAAGGTAATCAGACTCCAGGCCCCCGTGAAGTTCCAGGCGTGGGTAACGTTCAGACCCACTTCGTAGATGCCTGGGTCCGCATCGTAGGTATCCAGCCCACTGCGGCGCGAATCAGCGCCGTCGACGCCGAAATAGGAGCTCATGAAATCACCGTCGCCGAATCCTGCAAACGCCTCCAGGTTGAGCCGCATGGTGTCGAACATGGCGGTGCCCCATCCCCCGGCAACGCGCGTCAGGACCCCGTCATTGCCGTCGGCCACGTCGGCCATGGTCTCGAAGCGTCCGTTCCAGCCCTCATACTCGAACCCAATGAAACCGCCCAGCATGAAGGATGTGTCCACATCATCCAAATCATCGACTTTGCTGTTATCGACGTCGTCGCGCTCGCCGATGTACTCGCCCACTAAGCCGGCTTTCCAGACGGGATGCGGAAGCAGGTTGCTCTGAATGCGGTTGCCCACCAGGTGAACATTCATGTGATTGTCAAAATCAACCGTAAAATAGGGCAACGGTGCTGCTTCATAATTGTCCGAGCCGATGTAATCCGGCACGACGGCCACACCGCCACCCACCCCCCAGTCGGCTGCGCTCGCCGTCGGAATGCCTGCCGCCAGCAGCATCAATGCGCCCAGCAATACCAATGCAAACCTCTGTTTCATCTCGATCCTCCTTGGATTTTTTTGAAAATTGGTCGGACCACCGCACAAAACGGCAATCCATCGCTGATTGACGCTATTCCCGGGAACGTCATCAGGATGAAAGTGGATAATCAAATTGGAACGGAAATCCCGGATTTGTCGGGCGTATGCGGGGGCGCGCGGTGTTTCCGCGTCCTTTTTAAATCCGACCTGCCAACGCCCGACCCTAACCTAGTCCGCCTTCAGGCTTTAACGGATATGCCGGTGGGTTGCAAGTGATATATTGGCGAACCTATCTCAAAAAAAATAAATTCCCCTGGCGGTGTTCCCCGCGTTGCTGGATTCCTCGTCTATTTTCATACACGGGAGTCCCCGCATGGCGGGATTCAGCATCCGATTTTAATACAAGGGTGCATCGTGAACCGGCTCTTGGCAGAACCGTAGGGTCCCTGCCCTACAGATCTTTATACAGACTGCATGTATGCTCGGCTTTTTCGCCGGTTCACGCCGTCCAGGAACCTTGAACTTTAATTTGAGATAGTGAGCTTTTTGCTTTCGAAATCAGGCACGCGTGTCGAAGCATACCAAGCGTAGGGTCTGGTTTAGGATGCCTGGGGAAAGATTGGATGCGTCGGGTCAGCGCGCACGCAAGCATCAGGTGGTTTGATCGGAACGTCCTCCGGCGGGGTTTATTTCTCCAGCGCGGTAAAACCCGAACGGGCGATGTCGATGATGCGCTCACCCCCAACCGCGGCCGTGAAATCATCGATCATCTGCGAGGTCCCCGCCACCTGGACGATGTAGATTTCGTGATTCTGGTGGTCGAGGATCTCGAACCGGAAACGCGTGCCAAGGTCCTCGATCCGGGCATCGTCAGCCTCGAATTTGACGATGGCCACTTCGCGCCAGAAACTGGCGTCGGACTGGAGTTCACGCGCCGAGACGACCTCGGTCATTTTCTCGATCTGCCGGAGGACCTGTTCGACCTTGGCGTCGTCATCTTCGCGCAGGGTCAGGGTCATGCGGCTCATGCCGGGCTGGCGGGTTTTACAGGCCGTGATGGTTTCGACGTTGTACATCTTGCGGCGGATCAGCATGGCGATCTTGTTGAGCACGCCGGGACGGTTGAGCGTAAAAAGCAGAATGGCGCGTCGTTTCATCGGCGCAGCGGTCATGGTCTCCTCCACTGACTACAAAATGTTAATGGGCCATTTGGTTTTCGCCCGTACCGGGCAGCGCTTGGCCACTTGGCCCGGAAACACCTCTCCGTGAAAAACCGGCCCTTAGCGGGCGCCGGGATGAGTGACGATCATATCCGCAATGCCGCCGCCGGCAGGCACCATGGGCAGAACAATTTCACTGGGATCGCAGAGAAACTCCAGCATATAGGCCCCACGGTGGTCGGCGGCCGCCTCCAGCGCCGCACGGATGTCTTCCACTGCCGTTACGCGGCGGTGGGGAATCCCGTAGGCACCGGCGATGGCGCCGAAGTCCGGGTTTCGCATGGGCGTTCCGGCATAGCGGCCATCGTAGAAAAGGGTCTGCCACTGTCGCACCATGCCCAGATAGCCGTTGTTCATGAGCAGGATCTTGACATCGATGTCGTGTTCCATGATGGTGCCCAACTCCTGGATGTTCATCTGGAACCCCCCGTCGCCGCTGACGGACCATACCCGCTCGTCCGGCCGGGCCAGTTTGACCCCGATGGACATGGGCAGGGCGCATCCCATCGTGCCGGCACCACCGGATGTGAACCAGCTGTTGGGCGTCTGGAAATCGTAGAAACGGGCCATGATCATCTGGTGCTGCCCCACATCGGCGACGATAATGTCGCGCCCCGCGGTGACCTCCGACAACTCGCGGGTGACGCGCTTCATCAGAAGCTGCCCTTCACGACCGACGCCCTCGCCGATTTCCCGCTCGATTGTTTCTCCGATTTCGGCCCGGAAAGCGTCGATCTGCGCAAACCAGCGCTGCCGCGGTTTGGGGGTCAACTCCGGAGCTTTCAGCCAGAGATTGAGAGCCTGGCCCACATCGGCATTGATGTCCACCGACGCCCGAACGTTCTTGTCGATTTCGGAAGGGTCGATTTCGACATGGATGACTTTCGCCTCGAGCGCGAACTGATCCAGATTGCCGGTCACGCGGTCGTCGAAACGCATACCCAAGGAAATGATCAGGTCGGCATTCAGCAAGGCGCGGTTGGCCTCCACCGTGCCGTGCATCCCCACCATGCCCAGACTCAGCGGATGGTCCACGGGCAGGGCTGACAGGCCGTGAAGGGTGAAGGCCACGGGGATGCGGGCCTTTTCGGCGAAAGCGGCCAGGCGAGCGCCGGCATTGGCATTAATAATGCCATGGCCGCAGAGGATGATGGGCCGTTCGCTGTGGTTGATCATCTCCACCGCGTCGCGAATGCGCTGGCGGTCGGGCGTGGGCGAGTAATAGAATCCGGGCAGATCCGGCTCGAAACGCTCGTGATCGAAACGGTACCCGGAATCAACCTCCTGAATCTGGATGTCTTTGGGAATGTCGACCACCACCGGCCCTCCCCTTCCCGTGACGGCGACGTAAAGGGCCTCGTTGATGGTGGTTTCGATTTCCTCGACCTTGAGCGGCATATAGGTCTGTTTGGCCAGCGGCAGCATCACGCCGACCACGTCGCTTTCCTGGAAGGCGTCCGTGGCGATGACGCCGGTGGGCACTTGTCCGGTGATGGCCAGCAAGGGGACCGAATCCATCCCGGCATCGGCAATGCCGGTGACGAGGTTCATGGCCCCCGGGCCGGAAGTTGCCAGACAAACGCCGGTCTGGGGCCGATCCGTGCCGACCGAGGCGCGCGAAAGGCCCATGGCCATAAAAGCGGCGCCCTGCTCGTGCCGGGACATGATAAAATCAAAGCATTTCTGTTTTTCCATTTCATCGAACACCGGCATGATCGCGCCGCCGGTGTAGCCGAAGATATAGCGCACCCCTTTGTCACGCAGTGCCTTGAGCACCAGTTCTTTGCCTTGCATGGTCGTGGTTGATCCTTTCTCGTGTTAGCGCCCTCTGAGCGCACAATCGACCGGCACCGATCTGCGGTGCAGCGTTAACACATTTTGCGTACAAGTCGCTACTATAATCGCTTTTTGGCCGATGGCCACCAACTAGACTTTAAAAACTTGACGTCTCTGGCCATCATAGGCATTTTAGCCTTTGTCCACGGAGAGTCCGGACGCTGCATTTCAGCCGTGCATTCGATCCTTATATCACACCCCTGCAAATGGATGATGGCCTATGGGAAAGACACTCTTCGAAAAGATCTGGTCGGCCCACGTGGTACGTGAAATGCCGGACGGGTCTTCACTGCTTTACATCGACCGGCACCTGGTGCATGAGGTCACCAGTCCCCAGGCCTTCGAAGGCCTGCGCCTGGCCGGACGCCGTGTACGGCGCCCCGATTTAACCTTTTCGACCATGGACCACAATGTGCCCACCACGGTCGACCGCCTGACCATCGCCGACCCGGTCTCGCGTGCCCAGGTGGAAGCCCTGCAAACCAACTGCGATGATTTCGATATCCAGCTCTACGGTCTGGGTGACGCCCACCAGGGCATCGTCCACGTGATCGGCCCCGAGCTCGGCCAGACCCTGCCGGGTCTTACCATCGTATGCGGCGACTCGCACACCTCCACCCACGGCGCTTTCGGTGCGCTGGCCTTTGGCATCGGGACCTCCGAAGTCGAGCATGTGCTCGTCACCCAGACCCTGGTGCAGCGCAAACCCGGAACGTTCAAAATCGATTTCAGCGGCCGCCCGGGGCCACATGTCTTCTCCAAGGACATGGTCCTCAAAATGATCGGCCTGATCGGCACAGCCGGCGGTACCGGCTACGTCCTCGAATACGGCGGTGAAGCCGTGCAGGCCCTCTCGATGGAAGCCCGCATGTCCATCTGCAACATGAGCATCGAGGCGGGCGCCCGGGCCGGCATGATCGCCCCGGACGAAACGACGATCGAATACATTACACGGGATGAGCGCCCCTTTGCGCCCCGGGGAGAAGCCCTCGACCGGGCGATGGCCTACTGGCGATCGCTGCCCAGCGATGCGGATGCCGTCTTCGACCGCACCCTCACCATCGACACCGGCACCATCGCCCCCCAGGTTACCTGGGGTACCAACCCGGGCATGGTGATGGATATCGGTCAGCCGGTACCGGAACCTGATGCAGTCCCCGGCTATAGCCGGGAGGACGTTCAAAAGGCCCTCGACTACATGGGGCTGGTGCCCGGCACGCACCTGACCGATGTGGATCTGGATGTGGTCTTTATCGGCAGCTGCACCAACTCCCGGATTGAAGACCTGCGCCAGGCCGCCGCCGTTCTTGACGGTCGCCGCAAAGCTGACCATGTCGACCTGCTCGTGGTGCCGGGATCCGAACAGGTCCGCCGCCAGGCCGAGGCCGAGGGGCTGGACCGCATCTTCAAGGCCGCCGGCGCTCAGTGGCGTTTCGCCGGATGCAGCATGTGTCTGGGAATGAACCCGGATCAGCTGCGCCCGCGCCAGCGCTGCGCCTCCACCTCGAACCGCAATTTCGAGGGCCGTCAGGGCAAGGATGGCCGCACGCACCTGGTCAGCCCCGAAATGGCCGCCGCCGCCGCCGTGGCCGGCAGGCTCGTGGATGTCCGCACCTGGCTCGAAACCTGAGGCGCCTAACACAGGGCACGAATGCCAACTGCATACCGAGGAAACGCCATGCAACCGTTCACAACCCACACCGGTCTCGTCGCCACCCTGAGCCGGTCCAATGTGGATACCGATGCCATTATCCCCAAGCAGTTTCTCAAGTCGATCAAGCGCACCGGCTACGGCCCCAGCGCCTTCTTTGACTGGCGCTATACCGCCGACGGGCAGCCCGATCCCGATTTCGAGCTCAATCAGCCCCGCTTCGATGGCCGCTCCATCCTGGTGACCCGCAACAATTTCGGGTGCGGCTCAAGCCGTGAGCATGCGGTCTGGGCGCTGGCCCAGGACGGCTATCGGGTCATCATCGCGCCCTGGATCGAGCGAAACGGTCAGCGCCTGCCCGCATTTGCCGACATTTTTCGCAGCAACACGGCCAAGAACGGATTGCTCGCCATCGAGCTGGCGGAATCCGAGGTCGAGACCATCTTCAAATCGGTCGCCAATCAGCCCGGTCTTGAAGCTTCGGTGGATCTGGCCGCGCAGGAGGTCACGCTGCTGACCCCTGATCCGGTCAGATTTAGGTTCGAAATCGATCCCGGTGCCAAGGAGCAGCTTTTGAAGGGGCTGGACGCGATCGACCTCACCCTGGCCCATGCGGATGACATCCACCGCTTCGAAAGGGACCATGATACCTGGTTGTAATACCGGCCGGCACGGATGAATGCAGGGGCCGTCACCAAAGCGATTGACCTGAAGTTCTAAACGTCGGTGACACATCCCTCCGAGGCCGAGGCGACATTGCGGATATACTTGTAGAGGGTGCCGCTGTCGGCTTTGTAGGGGGGTGCGACCCATTCCCGACGACGCCGGTTTATCTCTTCGGACGTTAGCGCGACCGTGATGCTTCTCCTGCCCGCATCGATGGTGACCACATCGCCGTCGCGAACCAGGGCAATGGGGCCGCCCTCCTGGGCTTCGGGCGTGACATGCCCCACGATGAATCCATGCGAGCCGCCCGAGAAGCGTCCGTCCGTGATTAGGGCCACGTCGGCGCCCAGGCCGGCACCCATGATGGCTGACGTGGGGGTCAGCATTTCCGGCATGCCAGGCCCGCCTTTAGGACCCTCGAAACGGATCACGACCACGTCGCCCCGCACGATTCGCCCCTGCTCCAAGGCGTCCAGCATGGCTTCTTCCGAATCGAATACGCGGGCCGGACCCTGGAAGGTTCGCCCTTCTTTGCCGGTGATTTTGGCCACGGCCCCTTCCGGGGCCAGATTGCCCTTGAGGATCTGGATATGACCTTGGGACTGGATGGGATGATCGAGCGGGCGAATGATTTCCTGGCCGGGGGCCAGGCCTTCCGCCGACGCCAGATTCTGGGCCAATGTCCGCCCGGTGACCGTCAGACAATCGCCGTTGAGCAGATCGTTTTCGAGCAGGTATTTCATCAGGGCCGGCAGGCCGCCGACGCCGTCGAGATCTTCCTGGACAAAACGCCCGCTCGGTTTCATGTCCGCCAGGAAGGGAATCCGATCGCTCACCTGCTGAAAATCGGCCAGCTCCAGCGGAACCCGGGCAGCCCGGGCCATGGCGATCAGGTGCAAAACCGCGTTGGTCGAGCCGCCCAGGACGGTAATCACCACCATGGCGTTCTCGAACGCTTCGCGGGTCATGATGTCCCGCGGCTTGATGTCTTCTTCCAGCAGCCGACGGATGGCCTGTCCGGTACGGCGGCACTCGTCTAATTTATGCGCCGACTCCGCCGGCCGGCTGGCGCTGAACGGCAGCGCCATCCCCATGGCCTCGATGGCCGAGGCCATCGTGTTGGCGGTATACATCCCGCCGCAGGCCCCGGCCCCCGGGCAGCTATGGCGCACGATTGCCCGACGCCGGGTTTCGTCGATCCGGCCGGCCAGGTATTCGCCGTAACTCTGAAAGGCGGAAACGATATCCAGGGGCTCCCCATCGAGATCACCGGCCCGTATGGTGCCGCCGTATACCATGAGCGCCGGGCGATTGACCCGCGCCATGGCGATCAGGCAGCCGGGCATGTTTTTGTCGCAGCCGGGCAAGGCGATGTTGGCGTCGTACCACTGGGCCCGCATGACCGTTTCGATGGAATCGGCGATCAGGTCGCGGGACTGCAACGAGTAGCTCATTCCCTCGGTGCCCATCGATATCCCGTCGCTGACCCCGATAGTGTTGAATCGCAGCCCCACCAGGCCGGCCGCATCGACCCCTTCTTTGACAGTCGCCGCCAGTTGGTTGAGGTGCATGTTGCAAGGATTGCCCTCGTACCAGACGCTGCTGATGCCCACCTGGGCCTTGCCCATATCCGCCTCGCTGAGGCCGGCGGCATAGAGCATGGCTTGGGAAGCGCCCTGGGATTTGGGTTGGGTAATTCGAGAACTGTAGCGGTTCAATGTCGGTGGCATGCAGGGTTCCTTTCGATGGTGAATAAAAGGCGCGTTAAGCGCGACCAACCTGTCGGCACTGCCAAATTGGATTTGGTCGGTTGACTTTTAACCATCATAACGCCTAAGTGAAGACGATCAATACGCCGGTCGCAACGGGTCGCCGCCGGGCGCAGGGACAGCGCCGGGTGTAAAATCGATGGACGTTCGCGGCCCCTATCTGCAAACATGATTGACGCCGGTATCCGGCTTCTTCGGTGCGGTATGTTTTTCCGCCTTGCGATCCAGCACGGATTCACTGGGATTATTCATCGCCTCCACGCTTGGCGAACAAATAGTTAATTATGGCACGATAAATGCTTTACTTGATGCCACTGGAAATCATTCATAAGATTCCTGAAAAGATAAAAGGGATAAAACAATGGCGACCGTGAACAAAGATACAGGCAAGCATTCCGACCGGCGTAATGCCGACCGCATGCCCTATCCCACGGACATGCGCTATCGCTCCAGCGTTGTCGACGGCCTGGGAACCGTCATCAATATTAGCTCCCTCGGTATGTTTTTTGAGACCCCGACACCTTTGACCGCGGGCGAGCGGCTTTGCATCGATTTCCGTTTCCGCAACAGCCACGCGGGCATGGAGATTTGCGGCGAGATCACACGAACCACCTCGTCCGGCGCCGGTGTCCGCTTCCTCTGGTAGGCCTGAACGCTCCTCCTGTACCTCTCCCCTGCCGCTGTAAATTCAAAGCGTACCCAAGCGACCGTGGTCCGCAATTCGCAGGACAGCCGGCCATCCTTGCCGATGGGGCCGTCGCGAACCTGCCCCCGACCGAGCGATCAAAACTGTCAAATCGGGAGGCGGGGCCACAGGATCCGTTACAGGTCGGGCGATGCGCGATGATTCAGGATTGATCCAGCCATGCCAGGGCTTGATCGTAGTCGGTGAAAACTTCGTAGTCGAATCCCATGATAACAAGACAGGCTTTCATCTTGGTGGCGACCTCGTAGCGCTTTTCTTCCGAAGGGATCACGGTGGCCACCCGGTTGGTGAAGAAGTACTGAAATGATTTGATCTCCGCCGAGATCTTCATGAGGTCGAGCATGGACTTGGGGCCCGTGGTCGTCTCACGGTAGTCGATCAGGATATTGCAATCCGGCTGGCTGGCGGCATCAACGGCCAGTTCCCGGACCAGACGCATGACGCGGTCGTGGTCCAGTTCGCCTTCGACTCTTTTGATGATGATCTCGGCCACCGCCGTAATCCAATGCGATATATTGCCATGCAGCTTGAAAAGGGGTAAAGGGCACCCATCCCCGATATCAGACCTCGCTTCCGGTGTCAAAATCCGGTCCGGGCCATTACAGGAAACACCTCGAATGAGGGTTCTGGTTCCAGGTCCCCTGTCAAACATCCGGGTTTTCGAAGTCGGCTGCCAATTCTCCCGCGGTGCGGGACGCCCTGCCGGAATGCTCGCGGTCAGTGAGGCGCCAGCCTTGGACCAGCAGCTGAGTCGCGAGGCCTTATGATCAGCGCCCTGCACTGGGCTGGGGCCGGAAGACCTGTTGGAGATGATGCCGGTTGATCGAGAGGAAACGCCATGGAGTTGTTGGAAGCCATTTATACCCGCCGCAGCATTCGTAAATATCAGGACCAACCCGTCGAAGAGGCAACGGTTCGCACCATCCTGGGCGCGGCCATGATGGCCCCCAGTGCCGGAAATGTTCAGCCCTGGCAGTTCATCGTCGTGGACGACCGGGAAAAGCTGGCCCGGGTGGCAAACGTTCACCCCTATGTCGGTATGGCCGTCCAGGCCCCGCTGGGCATCCTGCTCTGCGGTGATTTGCGCCTGGAAAAATACCCGGGTTTCTGGGTCCAGGATTGTGCCGCCGCCATGCAGAACCTTCTTCTGGCCGCCCATGATCAGGGATTGGGGGCTGTCTGGACCGGGGTTTATCCGGTGGAGGAACGCGTCCAGGGCTTTCGTGATATTTTCGCGCTGCCCGATCCCGTGATTCCGCTCGGCTTGGCCGTGATGGGCTGGCCCGCCAAACCGGGACAGCGCAAGGATCGATTCCGGCCGGAGCGCATTCACCGCAACCGGTGGCAGGGCTGACACCGGGTCCCAATCGGGTGCAGACCGACCGAACCGCCGCCCCGTACTCAGAGCGCGAAGCCGTAGAAATGGGCCGCGTTCGTCAAAAGAATCTGCTCGAGACGGCGCGCCTCGAGACCGGCGGTCGCAAGGTAGACGAGTTCGCGGTCCCAGGCGTAGGGAATGTTGGGAAAATCGGAGCCGTACATAACGCGGTCGGGACGGTAGACCGCAAGATCGACGGCTTGCGGCAGCGAAAAGTAGTCCGTTAACACCATGGTGGTGTCCAGCCAGAGATTGTCGTATT
>JASJCD010000107.1 GCA_030066135.1 Desulfobacterales bacterium
TTTTTCTCGGCCAGGGCCCGCAGATAATTTTTTATGGACGTGTCCGCCGAGGTGCGCACCATGTTGAGAATGGTGGTAGTGGTGTTCTTCAGCTCGCTTTCGATATTCTGCTCCAGCGTACGTCGCACCACCGTGTAGACCACCATGCTGCCCAGGGCCAGGCAGAGAACGAAGACCAGCGTATAGCCGGCCAGCAGTTTGTGCCGGATGCGAAGATTACGAAAATGCCGAGGCAGATGCATGGGAGCATCCTCCATCCAGGGGCCGATCATCATCGGCGGCCACCGCACGCGGCCCGTCAAACACCGACAAGCCGGCAGGTTACGGTCCATGCCGCAGCAGACGGCCAGGCGCGTGCTACCCGTCCGCAACCACCGCGGGTCATCTCGCGGACGAATCACTGCAGGAATCATACCCGCTCCGGGCAGGTGGTCGCCGGCAAGGCTTCGGCGACCGCCAATCCTTGGCGGGTATCAGCGGAAACGCGCCATCACCCGCTTGAAACCCGGCAAGGCATTGGCGATCGTGTCATCGTCCACGCAGAAAGCAATCCGGAAATGACCGGGCCCATTGAAGCCGCTGCCCGGCACCACCAGAATCAGCTCCTCCTGCAGCGCCTGCACGAAGGCCACGTCATCGGGTATGGGGGATCGGGGAAAGAGATAGAACGTGCCGGGCGGGGTCACGAATTCGTACCCGGCCGCGGCCAGCCCTTGGCAGAGCATGTCGCGCTTGCGCTGATAGAGACCGATGTCCACGCTGGTGCCCTGCAGACAGGCCACGATTTTCTGCATGAGTGCCGGCGCATTCACAAATCCCAGGATGCGATTGGCCAGGGCCATGCCGTTCATGACGTCGTCACGGTGATTGGCCGCCGGATTCAGGGCGGCGAAGCCGATACGCTCCCCGGGAATCGAAATATCCTTGGAGTATGAAGTGGCCAGAATACTGTCGGCGTAGACGGTGAAAATGCTCGGCACGCGATGGCCGTCGAATACAATTTTGCGATAGGGTTCGTCGGAGATAAGATAGATCGTGCGCTCGTGGTCCGCACTCTTGGCCGCCAGCAGTTCCCCCAGCCGCGTCAGGCTTTCGTGGCTGTAGATCTGACCGGTGGGATTGTTGGGCGAGTTGATCAGGACAACCTTGGTCTTGGCGGTAATTGCCGCGGCCATGGCATCGAGATCCAGGCTGAAATCAGGATGGGTGGCAACGGTTTTGAGAACGCCGCCATGGTTGTCGGCATAAAAGCCATACTCCACGAAACAGGGGACGGGTGTCAGGACTTCATCCCCGGGGTCGAGCAGGGTCTTGAGGGCCACGTTCAGGGCCCCGGAGGCGCCGCAGGTCATGATGACCTCGTCGGCGGTCACGGCCACATCCTGTTCATCCGTCAGGTATTTGGCCACCGATTCGCGCACATGGGGATAACCCGTATTGGGCATGTAGCCATGCTCGCCGCTGCAACTGCAGGCGGTTTCGGCCAGCGCCTTGTCGAAGCATTCCGGGGCGGTGATGTTCGGATTGCCGAGGCTGAAATCGAACACCTTGTCGGGCCCGTGCTCGGCCTTGAGGCGGGCGCCCTCTTCGAACATTTTACGGATCCAGGATGAGCGCTGCAGAATCGTATCGATCTTGGTGGCAATCGTCATGGTCATACCCCTGTCGTCATAATTGTCGTAACCGTCATAGGCCCCGCCTCAATACGCCACGGCGGGCAACCGCCCTAAAGTTCTGTATTCCGGGGGGCTGAAACACCCGCCCGTGTGGTCCCACTCAATGGTCAGGGGACGCCCTCGACCGCGAGAACGCCTGGCACCTCGCGTTTGAGGAGCTTCTCGATCCCGTTTTTAAGTGTCATCTGGCTCATGGGACAGCCCACGCAGGCACCTTTGAGCCGCACTTGGACCACGCCCCCGTGAATGGCGACAAACTCAACATCCCCGCCATCGGCCTGCAGGGACGGCCGGATCTTCTCGAGTACCGTTTTGACCTGCTCTTCCATGGTTCCCTCCCTGGCCTCCAGATCGACCGGGCACGGTCGGATCATGCGGTCATGCCCGCATATCAATCCGCTGCCTGACGACCCGCATAAAACGTTTTACGGAAAGCCTCGAACGCATCTTCCCGAATGGCCTGGCGCATGCCCGCCATAAGATGCGTATAATAATGGATATTATGGATGGAATTCAAGCGGTAAGCCAGCAGCTCACGGGCCATGTAAAGATGACGCAGGTAGGCGCGTGAATAGTGCCGGCAGGTATAGCATCCGCATCCGGGATCGGCGGGGCGTGTGTCCTCGCGAAAACGGGCGTTGCTGATGTTGAGCGTGCCCCGTGCGGTGATCAACTGGCCGTTGCGGGCATTGCGGGTCGGCAGGACGCAATCAAACATGTCGGCCCCGCGGGCCACGAGTTCCACCAGGTTTTCGGGCGTTCCCACCCCCATGATATAGCGCGGCCGATCCGCGGGTAGCAGCGGCAGCGCCTTTTCGGCCACCGCCAGCATGATGTCGGCCGGTTCGCCGACGCTCAGGCCCCCCAGGGCGTACCCCGGCAGATCAAGGGCCACGAGCGATTCGGCCGACCGGCGGCGCAGATCATCGTACATCCCCCCTTGCACGATCCCGAATAGGGCCGCCTGCGGGCGGGCCTTGGCCTGCCACACCGCCCGGCAGCGCGCCGCCCAGCGGGTGGTCAGCTCCAATGCCGCAACCACGTCGTCGCGCCCGGCCGGATAGCCGATACACCAGTCCAGCGGCATGATGATGTCCGCATCCAGTGCGATCTGGATCTCGATCGCCTTTTCCGGTGTCAGCACGTGCCGGGACCCATCGATATGCGACTGGAACGCCGCCCCCTCCTCGGAGATCTTCTGCAGTTTAGCCAGGGAGAACACCTGAAACCCGCCGCTGTCGGTCAGGATGGGACCCGGCCAGTTCATGAACCGATGCAGACCCTCGAAATGCCGGATGACCTCCATGCCGGGCCGCAGGTAGAGATGATAGGTGTTGCCCAGAATAATCTGCGCACCGGCGCCCTGGAGTTCGTCGGGCGTCAGCGCCTTTACCGAGCCCAGGGTGCCCACCGGCATGAACACGGGGGTGCGCACCTCGCCGCGAGCGGTTTCAAATCGCCCGCAGCGGGCTTCCGTTTCACCCGATCGGGCTTGAAGCTCAAACTTCAGCATGACGTGGCGCGCCCCTCTAGCCCGGGATGAATCAACATCGCATCCCCGTAGCTGAAAAACCGGTATTGCCGGGTCACGGCCTCCTGGTAGGCGGCCAGGATGCTTTCCCGGCCGGCAAAGGCGGACACCAGCATCATCAGGGTCGACCGGGGCAGGTGGAAATTGGTGATCATCCCCTCCACCATCCGGAACCGGTAGCCCGGATAAATGAATAGATCGTTGCGCCCGCTGCCGGCCTTGAGCCAACCGTCCTCATCGGCGGCAAATTCAAGCGCGCGGACACAGGTGGTGCCCACGGCGATAATGCGCCCGCCCCGGCGGCGGTGCCGGTTGATCCGGTCGGCGGCTTCCGGGGCGATGGCAAAATATTCGGCATGCATGCGGTGCTCGCGGATATCATCCACCCGCACCGGCAGAAACGTCCCATAGCCCACATGCAGGGTCAGCTCCACCGTTTGAATCCCGCCGTCGGCCAGGCGTTTCAACAGCGGTTCGCTGAAATGCAGTCCGGCGGTCGGGGCGGCAACCGCACCGGCTTGCTTGGCGTATACGGTTTGGTAGCGCTGCTTGTCGGTCGTCGCCGATTGACCGCCGCCCGTTCGACGGATGTAAGGCGGCAGCGGCATCTCACCCACTTGGGCCAAAAGGGCTTCGAAATCTCCCCCCGGGCAGGAAAACCGCAGGGTCTGAATCTCGGCATGCGATGCCAGGACCTCGGCCTGCAGGTGGTCATTGAAAAACAAGCGGCTGCCGGGCTGCGGCCGTTTGGAGGCCCGCACCAGGCAATCGGTCACAAAATGGCCCTCGGCCTGCTGGGCCGCCAGGCCACCGGCGTAGTCCAGTATCAGCACTTCGACCTTGCCCCCGGTCGCCTTGCGGCCGAAAAGCCGCGCCGGTATGACACGCGTGTTGTTCAAGACCAGTAGATCGCCGGCATCCAGCAGATCCGGCAATTCGAAAAAATGACGGTGGCCGACTTCGCCCCGACGGCGGTCGAGCGTCATCAGGCGCGAATGCTCCCGGCGGCTCGCCGGTTGCTGGGCAACCAGATCCTCCGGCATGTCGAAATCGTAATCGTCGAGGGTAAACATCAGGAAAAACCGTGCCGACCGAAGTACACCAGGGCCAGCCCAGCGATCATCAGGGCAAGTCCGAAGCGGCGCAGGATGTCTTCGGGCAGGGCCATGATCTGCAGCATCCAGTGTTTCATCTTTTGCGGGAAGGCGAAATAGGGCAGCCCCTCGAATATCATGACCATGCCGATGACACACAGAAAAAATTTCATTGGCTTACCACTTTCTTATGGCACCGGGCGCCTCACCACTTGAGGACCGGCGTAACCGCGTTTTATAGCCCCAACCTTTAATCCTTGTCAAAACCATCCCTGCGCCGGACACAATCCCGGAGGCCGGTAGATCCGCGATTTACAGATACACCCAAATCAAGTAAGTGAGAGGGCAGTCCATGAACCTGGTCAACCGCCGGAAAGGCCCTGATGCTGCCCATGGCATCCGAACCCCGACGTAAAATCAACCGCTGGCATATTCAAACCAAAGCCGAAGCGATCCAGTTTCTGGCCAAGAAAGCCCGCAATGCTTCCAAACAGGAAGGCAAACGCGCGGTGCTGCTGGTTGGCGCCCAAGATGCCTACACGGACGCCATTGAAAGCGATCTGACCGCTCATGGGATGGTGCCCCGGCGCCTGGCCCTGCCCGAGCTTGAAACCACCGGCGTGACGGCGCCCGGATCCTATGCCTGCATCGTTTGCACCTATACCGATATCCGCCGCACCGGCGCCGCGGCGCGCCAGATTCTGCGCGACCCGGTCCTGGGCCGCCTGGCATTCGAATACGTCACCTTTCCCCGGGACAGCTATGCCACCCTTGAACAGCATACCATCATCACGGCCGCCGATCTGGTCTCGCCCCTGCCCGGCTACCCCGTGGATGTATTCGCGATCTACGAGGAAGCCCTGACGCATTTTGAAAAGAAATGCGACATTCGGGATTTCATGGACCTGTGTCAGCTGCTTAAAAATACGCTGGACAACGCGATCGACGGCGATATTGCCGAATTCGGCTCCTACCGGGGGCACAGCGGCTACCTCATGGCCTCGCTGCTCCAGAATTTAAAGGCCACGAAACGCCTTTATCTTTTTGACACCTTTTCCTCCTTTCCGGATGAATCTTACGGCATCGACCGTTTCTGGAGCCAGTCCCACCCGGTGGACTTCGCCGCGGTGCGCGCCAAGTTTAAAGCGTTTCCTTTTGTGCGTTTCGTGCAGGGCGATTTTACCCGGACGTTCGAGGATGCCGGCATCCAGCGCCTGGCGCTGGCCTATGTGGACTGCGACGCCTACCGCTCAACCGAATACTTGATCCGGCGAATCTACCCGGAGGTCTTGAGTCCCGGGGGCATCATGATTTTCGAAGATTACGGCCACGCCCAACTGCTGGGCAACCGCGTGGCGGTGGACGAATACTTTGACGGGCGCAGTGGCTGCGTCACATTTTTTTCTCAATTCAGCGGCAGTTATGTCGTGATCAAGCTGCTCTAAAGGTAAATCCGCAATGCGCATCTATTATCATTATGCCTTTGCCGTCATCGTGCTGACGCTTTACGGCGGACAGGTCTGACCGTTCCTGGAGACCTTGTCCCCCGTGACGCTGGGGATAACAATTCTGGTCGCCTTTGGCATGGCCCTGGCTGTGCGTCCCGTCCTGATGCGTCGTTTTGTTCACGCCGCACCAATAGAGGATCAGCCCCGCCGGCAGTTTACCCTCGAGATGCTCTCATGTCTAGCGGCCGGCTGCGCCGTGGGCCTATTCAACAAGCTGGTGCATGACTTTTATCTGATCAGTGCGCTGAGCCTGTTGTCGGGATGTCTCTTTATCGGCTTCTTCATGGGGCTGGACATGGCCTTGGCCCGGGAGCGCGGTGCCATCTACCGGGCGCTGGAAATAAACGCCAGCATGCGCCCCCCCCGCCGATACTACCCCTTGACCCGCAAATTCTCGCTGGTGGCCTTCACCACGATCCTGCTCATCTGTGTGACGCTGGCCATGGTCATCGCCCGCGACTTCGCCTGGCTGGCCGATCAGAGTGACCCGGCCGCGCTGAAAACGGCGGAGCGTACGGTCATGCTGGAAGTGTTCTTCATCATGGCCGTGCTGCTGGGCATCGTGGTGAATCTTATTTTTTCCTATTCGCGCAACCTGAAGCTCCTGTTCAACAATGAAACCCGGGTGCTCGAGAAGGTTTCCCGGGGCGATCTGACCCAGATGGTGCCCGTGGCCACCCGGGATGAATTCGGCGTTATCGCCGGCCATACCAACGACATGATTCGCGGCCTGCGGCATCGCACCGAACTGATCGACGCCCTGCAGCTCGCCGACGAGGTGCAGCACAACCTGCTGCCTCGGGGGGCCTTTTCCCATCCGGCCGCGGAAGTTGCCGGCACCAGCCAGTATTGCACGGATACCGGAGGGGATTATTATGACCATTTTGAACTACCCGGCGGCCGGATGGGTGTGGTTGTGGCCGATTCCTCCGGCCACGGGGTCAGCTCAGCCATCCACATGACCAGCACGCGGGCCTATCTGCGGGCCGGGCTCACGGCCTATTCGGGCCCCGAGGCTCTGGTCCGGCAGACCAATCATTTCCTGGTCCGCGACAGCCACCAGACCGGGTGGTTCATCACCCTGTTTCTGCTCGAAATCGATCCCCGCGCCAAACGACTGACCTGGATCCGGGCCGGCCACGAACCCGGCTGGCGCTACGACCCGCAAAGCGATCGCTTCCGGAAACTGGAAGGCGAGGGGGTGGCCCTGGGGGCGGTGACCGATCCATCGATCACCACTTACACCCATCAGGGCTGGAATGCCGGTACCATCATTTTTCTGGCCACGGACGGCATTCGCGAAACCCGTAACGATGAGGGCGTCATGTTCGGCCCCGAGGGCATACAGTCTGTCCTGCGCGCCCATGCCCACCAGCCGGCCGAGCACATCCTCACCGCCCTTGTCGAGGCCCTTGAAAACTTTCGCGGCCATCGTGCCCCGGAAGACGATATCACCATGGTGATCCTCAAACTGAAATAGACCCGCGGACGGCGGGCGGGCAAGCGGCTTGCCGGGCGATTGCCGCCGGGATTCAAAAATGCGCTTGTCTTTATCGTCTGATCGATAGTAAAAACCCTTACGGTATCCAATCCCCGACCGAATCTTTAGATTTCCGGACCATGCCGCCAGGGCGGTTCAATTGAGCCGGCCTGAGCGCCTGAGGAGCTCACTCCATGGCCAAACCAGATGCCGCGGTGGTCAAGCGCTCGCTCTTTTCCTGGGTCTTCGGCCCCAACACCAAGCTGCAGTTGCTGCTATTGGTACTGATCGCGATTACCGTGTTCGCCCGCGTGCTGCCGCTGGAAATGCAGAAACGTATCGTCAACGAGGCCATCCGCCTGCGCAATGTCGACCTGCTGATCAACTATTGCGCCATTTACCTCGTGTCCGTAGTCTCGGCCAGCCTGTTAAAATATATTATCAATTCGATCCAGGTTATCATCAGCCAACGCACCCTGGCACGCATGCGCGAGGGGCTGTTTGCCCACATCATTTCGCTGCCCCTCAGCTTTTTCCGCAATACCCAGCCGGGGATGGTGGTTTCCTCGATCGTCTCCGAACTGGCGCTGCCCTCCAATTTCGTGGGGATGGCACTGGCGGTACCGGTCATCAACCTGCTGACCCTGATGGCTTTCGCCGGCTATCTCTTCTGGCTCAACCCCTGGCTGGCGGCCTTGTCCCTTTCCATCTACCCGGCGGTGATCTTTCTGGTGCCGCTGCTGCAGCGAAGGGTCAACGTGGCCAACAAAAAGCGCGTGGATCTGACGCGGCGCCTATCCGACAAGGTGGCCGAATCCATTTCCGGCATCCATGAAATCCATGGCAACGGGGCTTACAGCATCGAAAATCGGAAGGTCGGTTCGATTATCAAGCGCCTCTATCGCATCCGCCTGCGCTGGGACCTGCTGCGCGCCGGTGTCAAGACTTCCAACAATTTCTTCACCAGCCTGGGCCCCTTTATCGTCTTTATCCTCGGGGGCTATCTCACCATCCAGGGCCAGCTCGAATTGGGCGCCCTGGTGGCCTTTCTGTCGGCCCAGGAAAAGCTATACGACCCCTGGAAGGAACTCATCCAGTTCTACCAGAGCTATCAGGACGGGCGCGTGGGCTACGATAAAACCATGTCTTACTTCGACGCCGAACCGGATTACGACCTGATCCCCGAAAAGCGTGACCCCTTGGAACTGGAAGGGATGGTGGAAGTCAAAAACCTGACCTTCGCCACCGGCGACGGCCTCAAGCTGCTCGACAATATATCCCTGTCGCTAAACCCCGGTGACCACCTGGCCCTGATCGGATTTTCCGGCAGTGGCAAGAGCACCCTGGCGCAATGCATCGGGCAGCTCTATGCCTACACCGGCGGCCAGGTCCTGCTGGGCAATGCCGAGGTAAACGCATTGACCAAAAGGGATATCGTCCAGAACATGGGTTTTGTTTCCCAGTCGCCCTTCATTTTCGACGGCACGATCGAAGAGAACCTGCTCTACGCCTGCGAGGCCATGAACGGCGATCGGAGCGATGCCTCGCAGCCCTCGCTTGACGACAAGATCCAGGTGCTTCACCAGACAGGGCTTTTTACCGATACCCTGCGCTTCGGTTTGAACACCATTTTCAATCCGGGCCAGGACGATCACTTGGTGGAGCAGCTCATTCGGGTGCGCAAGAATTTCCAGGGCCAGTTTGGCGACAGTCTGGCGCAGTATGTGGAATTTTTCGATGAGAATCGCTATCTGGTCCACTCCAGTGTCGCGGCCAACCTGTTGTTTGGCAGTCCCAATCGTGAACAGTTCAAAGGCGCCCAACTGGCGGCCAATGCCTACTTTCTGGAATTTCTGAACCAGGCCGACCTGCAGCGCCCGCTGATCGAGCTGGGGGCCGATCTGACCCGTCAGACCATCGACATTCTGGGCAACCTGCCCCCCGACAAGGTTTTCTTCGAACAAAGTCCAATCGCGCCCGAAGAGCTCGATACGTTCAAGGCCCTGGCCGGCCAGACCCGCCGTAAGAAACTGCACCAGCTCGATGAAACCGACCGCGCCAAGCTTCTCGAACTGGCCCTGCGTTTCACCCCCGGGCGGCACAAGATGGTGTCCTTCCCCAAACTGCTCGAACGGCTCATCTTGGAGGGGCGCGCGCTATTCAAGGAAAAAATCAGCACCGACGATCCGGGCGCCTTTTCATTTTACGACAACGAGCAGTATATCTTCTCCCAGACCATCCAGAACAACATCTTTTTCGGCAAAACCACGACCACCAATATGAAGGCCCAGGACAAGATCGTTCAGAGCATCATCCACTTGCTGATCGAGGAGGACCTGCTCGAAACCATTGTCCGCATCGGCATGCAGTATCAAGTCGGCAGCAAGGGTGACAAGCTTTCGGGCGGTCAGCGCCAGAAACTGGCGATTGCCCGCGTGTTCCTCAAATCACCCCGTCTGCTGATCATGGATGAAGCCACCAGCGCTCTGGACAACAAGTCCCAGGCGCGCATTCAGAATTTTCTGGATACCCGCCTCAAGGGCAAGGCCACGGTGATCGCGGTGGTGCACCGACTTGACATCATAAAAAACTTTGACCAAGTTGCAGTAATGAAAGCGGGCAAACTGATGGAAATCGGAACCTACGAAGACCTGATGGCCCACAAAGGAGTGCTCTATGAACTCGTCAGCGGGCGAAAATAAAGCCGATGCCGGTTGCGAATTCCAGGAAAACCTTGAGATATTAAGGCAAATTGATTTTTTTGCCGGTTTACCCATTGAAACCCTGAAGGTTTTTGCTTATTTGTGTGCCAGGGAAACGTACCAGGCCGGAGACTTCCTCTTCACCCAGGACGATGATGATGGCCAAGCCTTTTATCTGATTTCCGGAGACGCCATCCTGGCGCATGAGGTGGATGGTACCGAAATAAAAGTCCGCCGATTCACACCGGGCGCGTTTCTGGGGAGCCTGGCCCTTCTGGGCAGCATGCCGCGGCTTTTTTCCCTCAAAGCCGCGGATACGGTTGTCTGTCTGGTATTGACCCGCGAGAAATTTACCAAATCGATCGAGCAGTTCCCCGAGCTCATGCCCCGACTGCTGAAAAGTGTGGTGGTTGGTATTCGCAGCTGGGAAAAACGTCACATGCTGGAAATGGCAGCCCGCGGCGTTTCCCTCGAAGAGATGGCCGGGATCAGTGCGCTGTAAGCAAATATAGGACGCCAACCCGACAATCAGTGGTGTCTACATGGCCCAAATCCAATTTGAACTGAGAAATCGTTTGGCCGATCTGGACGTGCTTTGCGAGCAGGTGGCGACTTTTTGCGAAAGTTGCGGCATTGCCAAAAAGCAGAAGTTTGAGATCAATCTCGCACTGGATGAACTCTTCACCAATATTATCAATCACGGATTCGACGACGAGGCGGAACACCAGATTCACGTGACGTGTGCCAAGAACGACGAGATCGTGAAAATCACGATCAGGGATGACGGCGTGCCCTTCAATCCGCTCCAGGCGCCGCAGCCGGATTTGAAATGTACGTTTAGCGATCGGGAGATCGGCGGACTCGGGATTCATCTGATCAAAGCCTACATCGACCAGATCGAATACAAGCGTGATGCCGATGCCAACGTTCTCACCCTGACGAAAATATTAAAGAACGGATGACCAGACGGGCCCGCAGCGTAAATCCCGGTGACGGCAGGGCAGTTGCGGCAGAAAGAAACGATTGACTGAACAGTGCACCCAAAATAATATCCCGGCCGTTGCATTTCCGGCACCGCAGGCGGGGGCACGCGTTGGCAACAAAAGCACCGGGCGGCCGACGGCGCCGCCCATACCCGCCCGCAAGGGCTGTCCGCGACCATGACGAGGGCTAAGGGAGGCAAGCATGGACATCACTGAAACCAGACACGACAACTACAGCGTATTCAAACTCAATGGTCGGCTGGACTCCAATACGGCCATGGGATTCGAACAGAAGCTGTTCGAATGCATCGAGGATGGCAACCAGCGGCTTATTCTCGACTTCAAGGACCTGGATTATATCTCCAGTGCCGGCTTGCGTGTAATCCTCAAAGCCACCAAGAACCTCAAGAATGCGGACGGCAAACTCGTGCTGTGTGCAATGCAGGATTATGTCAAGGAAGTCTTCGAGATCTCCGGCTTCGACTCGTTTCTCCCCATCGTTCCCACCTTTGACGACGCCGTCAAAACGATCTGAGCGGCACAGGCTGGATCGAGGGGGTCATGGCTCGAACGGTTTGAGGCCGACCAGACCCCGCCTGCCCAGTTCCCTGACAAACTGTGCCACCGCCGCTTCAGCTTCCTTGGGATGTACACGCGTCTCACGGCAGAACCGGCGCACAATCTCGTCAAACCGCAAGGTGCCATCCATCAAATCCCATGTAAGCGTGCCCAATTCGTCCAACTCGAGCTGTTTCTCAGGAGGAGATGCCTCGGCCGGGCCGAAACGACGTCGCAGCTCTGCCAGCCAGGGCTTGATTTGCAGGGGATAGCAAAGGCGCACCAATCCGTTTTCAAGACGCACTTCCTTGACGGCGCTGTTTTTAACCGGCACACACGCAAGGGCGGCCTCACGCGTCATTACCGAAGCTGCCTGTCGTTTACGAAACAATCTCATAATCGCGACAGATTTCCGCAAAAAGATCGTAATCCATTTGGCCGTCGGCGCGGACTGCCAGGATACGATTGACTGCCGGTCGATGCCAGATGCGAAAGGCGGCCGGCGGCAGCCGGCGCCTGAACCTTAGCGGCAGTCGATTGCGCCAGGTGCGCCGCAGCGGCCAGCACCACTCCACACCCTGATTCACCTCCCGGGACGGCGCCGACGGATCGGCATCGGCCGGCAGGCCGTTAAAACGGGCGAAGTCCGGCAAGGAATCGTTATGGTGGCGCAGGGCGGCATCGGCGGGACTCCAGCGCCAGAGGGTCAACAGCCGGCGGCGGTCGCCATAGACCAGCTCGAACCGGCCGCTGTCGAAGCGGAAACGCTTAAGGGACAGCGCAAGCGGAACCGTGGCCTGAATATCATAGACGGCCAGCGTAGGGCGCGGCGCCGTGCCATGGTCGCTAAACGACGCCAGTACCGAAACCACAGCGTCCACCACCGCTCCGCCGTTACGGAAAAACTGCAGCAGGGTGGCCCGCCGGCAGGCCGGGCAGTAGATCAAGAGGCCGTCACCGCCCAGCCGTGGACCCTGCCAGGTGAAAGCCCGGGCATGAAAGCCGTTAAGATGCGAGCGCCATGCGACCGGCATATCGACTCGCTTCAACCGCAGGGATGATGCCGTTTCAAGCTGCTTCAGATGCCGCCGGAAGGAAAACCGGCCCCGTACGATGGCGGTTTTGAACTCCATGACCGGTTTGAAATCCGACTCCAGCCAACCGTGGTCTTTCTCCAGCTGGCCGGTCTCCCAGCCCGATGGTAGACAAAAGCGCAGCCCGGCCCAGGCAAACACTTTTGCGCCGCAGGCGGGTTGGCGCTTCGGGTCCGGTCCGTTCGCAGGTTCCATCAACGCGGTACCAGACGGTCCCAGTCCTCGGACGACATCTCTCGCAGGGGAATGCGCCGGTCGGCTTCCCGTGCGCGCACCGCGGGATTCCGACGCAGAAAGCAATCCCGCTCCTTTTTGATGGCGCTGCCCGCGGTGAGTTTGATCGTGTTGCCGAATTTTTCTTCCACGTCACTGGTGTTGTGGGCCACGTTCAGGCTGATACGCTTCCCGGCCGGATCCACGAAGGACCACTTCCAGCTGATCACGATGTGAAAGGGATCGCCGTTGTACTCGGTGGGGCGCCCGAAACGCTGTTTGATCCGTTCCAGCAGGGCGTCGTAGAATTTGCGACTGTTGTCACTGTATTTGAGTTTGATGCGCACGACCTTTCCCGGCTGGGCGCATAAACCGTAGGTGATCAAACCGCTTTTGAAGCCGGCCAGTGGCTGAATGGCAACTTCGTTAAGGTATTCCTGGTAGCGCAGCGGCAAGACCGACTCCATGCGCACGGCCGGGGCCAGCTCGGACATGTCCTGCCCCAGCGCGAACGGACCAATGGCCTGGGGGATTGATGATTCTCCGGCACCCGCCGGCGTGCCGGCAACCGCCAGTGCGATGATCAGTAGCGGAATCGACCATTTCGATTGCATGCCCATACGCGCCTTTCAATTTTTGTTGTTCGATATCTGGTCAATTTGATTACGGTGAAAAATAAGAGCGAGGGTAGGGCCACAGACCTATCCCACAGTGTTCATCCAGAAATGGCAGATTTTGGTTCAGGCCAAAGCCGCCGTGTTTTTAAAACCGCAGGCGTAGCTTAGGCGACGTCGAGGATTTTAAAAGCGCAAGGCCGCCGGCCTGGGCCGAATGATGCCGTTTATGGATTTACACTTTAATATGCCAACCGGCTCAGCGATTTCAAGATCAGGGTGAATCCCATGGCCAGCATACCCGTGAGTCCCATCCCGCATGAAAAGCCGGCCAGCAGAACCGGGGCGTACTGGCGCCACATGGCACCGTAGCGCTTGAAGAAGAAATAGCGGCCCAAGAGCGCGCCGAAAACCTCGAGGATCAGGCCGTGGGGGGCGCTTTGCCCCAGACCGCGCACCACCCCGTAGATCAGCATCACCGGAAGCCCCAGGAAAGACAGGATCACATAGGTGACGACCCCGAACCCCAGGCCCGATAGCACATAGAGCGCATTCAAAGCTTGAAAAAAGAGGGAATTGCCCTCAATGGTTGAGGTCTGCATCAGCAGGGTGTTCAGGGCCTGGAGGTGCCAGAGCTCCTGGGCGTAAGGATAGCTGCTGGAAGGAATCGGGGCCAGACGCCAGATGAACTGGGAAAACAGCAGGCTGGCAATCATGACCACCGGAAACACCACGATTTCGGCCTTGATGATGCCGCGAATACTGGTGCCGGTGAGTTCGATCTGCCGGAAGTTGACCGTGGCCTCGCCGTAGTTGTGGATCGGTATGGGCGCATACCAGATTTCGATCCCCTGGTAGCCAAAAAACTTGGCACCGGCGATGAAACTCGCCTCGCGGATCAGGGGCAGACTCACGAATTGCCCGGCGATCCCCTCCATGCGCGCCGTGATGTAAGAGACCAGGGGGGTGTAGATAAAACCGTAGCAGATGAAAAAGATCCAGGGGAAAGTGGGCACCAGCCAGACACACAGCCCCACGTAGGCCAGGGTCGAGAAGACATAGATGCCGATCGATATCCAAAAATTGAAATCGCCGCGTCCGGGCGGCGGTTTGAAGAGATCTTGCCAGGTGCCGCGCTCTTGGCCGCGCGTCTGGCTGAAGGAGCGGATCACGTGCCAGATGCCGATGGCCGCAATGGCCAGCCCCAGACCAATGCCAAAGCTCATGTAGAAATCGAAGTTGTTGGCGAAAATCGTGTCCACCGTCCCCATGCCCGGGTGCCAGCGGTGCAGGATGCCGTGGCGGTATAGCACCGGGTTGGCCACCAGCGTAATGATCAGGCCCACCAGACCGCCGATAACCGCCCAGAACGGCAGGACCATCCCGATGAAAATCAGGCCCAGATCCAGCTGGATACCCGTGGCCACCGCCGGCAGGACATCTTCGGTATGACGGGTGAGCTCGATCCACGGAATCGGGATCAGGCGGATGGGCTGGGTGAAGAGCAGGTCGGAAACCGTGGGCAGGAGCACGTAGACCGCGCCGAAGACAAGACCGATCATGCCCCCGATGGAGAATAGGCGCCACTTCCAGCTTTTCTGTTTGTCTTCGGTGGACTCCGCCAGGGCCATGGTACCCAGCGCCCCCACCGGTGCCATGGGAAAGGGCAGCTTCTCAACGTCGGAGGTGATGCGGTAGAGAGCATAGCCCAAACCGAACTGGTCGATGCGCTGGATGATCTGGGCCCCGATCAGCAGCAGGATCGGAATTAACCAGTCACGGTGGAAAAAGGTCCGTTCCACCAGCGAAGCCGAATCCACCGCGGGCGCGATCCAGGCCGGGATGAATTCGGTCAGCCCCAGCATCCGGGCGGCATCCGACTGGACCAGATACTGGTTCCACAAAAGCCCCTGAAAGGGGGAGGCCAGAGCGGCGCCGGCCATGTAGTAAAGTAAAAAGATTTCCTGCTGTTTGAGTTCGGTGTAGGAGCGTTTGGCGATCTCGGCAAACAGGATGATGGTCACCCAGCGGGCGGCCGGGCCGATGCCGGTGCCGATCACGAGTTGCAGGTACATGCTGCCGGGCATCATCAA
>JASJCD010000108.1 GCA_030066135.1 Desulfobacterales bacterium
TTCTTTTTATCCCCGGATCTATCACAAACCAAGATGTTCAGGGATTGATCCATGTCAAACCCGGGGCTTGAAGAAAGATCGCGAGGTCGTGGGCCCGGCATCCGCAGGTATCTTGAGACGTAGGGCGCACGCAGAATCAGGCTCAAGTCCGGCGGCAAAGCACCGCTTAGGGGCCTGCCATGCGCACGCCGATGAGGATGCTGGCGCGGTACGGCCAGGGGGGATCGTCCTGCAGGCGCCTGTCAATTGTGGCCGGGCGGGACCGCCTTTTGATCTAGGTCAATGATCACCGTGTCCGGGCCAGCTATAGTGGCGCTTACGCTACCCGACACCATCACAATGGGCCTGACCGGCGATGCCAATACGAACGCATTCAGAAACCAGCCTGCCTGACACCAGAACCCCCTGGGGTGTTCGCAATTGGATTCAACTGGGAGTTTTGGCCGCCACCATCGGCATCGGCCTGCAATTCTACCTCCACGTGCTCCAGGCCGGCAGCGGCGCCGCCGTCACCGTGGCACGGCCGGCCGGGGTTGAGGGTTTTCTACCCATCGGCGCGCTGATGGGGTGGAAACGGTTTCTGGTGAACGGCCGGTGGGATACGGTTCATCCCGCCGGCATGGTGATCCTTGGCTTCGCCGCGCTGGTGTCCCTTCTGGCCCGCAAAAGCTTCTGCAGCTGGTTCTGTCCGGTGGGAACCGTGTCCGAGGGCCTGTGGAAGCTGGGCCGGCGGTTGCTGGGCCGTAATTTTCAACTGCCCCGCAAGCTCGATTGGCTTTTGCGCGGTTGCAAATACGCGCTGCTCGGATTTTTTGTCGTGATCATCATGCGCATGGACACCGCCACCATCACGCGGTTTCTGGAAAGCCCCTACTACCGAATGGCCGACGTCAAAATGCTTCATTTTTTCACCCGCATGTCGGCCACCACGGCCCTGGTGATCGCCGCGCTGGTGGTGCTCTCACTTTTGATCCGTAACTTCTGGTGCCGCTATCTCTGTCCTTACGGGGCGCTGATGGGTCTGCTGGCCCTGGCAAGCCCGCTTAGAATCCGACGCCGGGAGGCGACCTGTATTCAGTGCGGTCAGTGCACGCGGGCTTGCCCCCACCAGATCGCCGTTCACGCGAAGCAAAGCATTGCCGGCCCCGAGTGCAGCGCATGCCTGGACTGTATTCAGGTCTGTCCGGCCACCCGGACCCTGGGGCTCGAATCGCGGATTCCGGTCACGCATGTCTGGCGGCCGGGGACCGTGGGCACGGCCATTGTCCTGCTGTTTGTGGGCAGTGTCTATCTGGCGCAGATCACGGGGCACTGGAAAAGCCGCCTGAGCACGCGCGACTTCCGCATAGGGCTGATGATGATGCAGACCATCCCCGAAAACCGGACGGGCATGAAGCCCTGAAAGGAAAAAGTGAAAGACATGGGTTCAACGGTAAAAATTATACCCTACGGTTCATTGGGACGTACCATTTCGGTTTCAGCCGGCGGCGCTCTGGACCACCCCCTGGCAGGGGCTCGCTCCCTCAACGACGTCCTGGCGGCTCTCGGCGTCCGCGCCGAACAGGTGCAACTCGCGATGGTCAACCACCGGGCTGTCGCCGTCGACACCGCCGTCCGCGCGGGCGACCGCATTGCCCTGTTTCCCAGGGAATACCCCATCTTCGCCGACTGGCTATCCTATCGCCGACCATTGAAAGTTTGAATCGGGCACGGCCGCAAGAAAGCGCCACGGCGGCCGGTGATTTCCCCCATGCGGCTGGGGCAATTACCCCGGAGCGGCCCCGGTGTTCCGGGATTCCCCCCGACGGCCGATTGCGATCAGCGCATCCTTCTCCAAGCATTCCTTAGGGTTGCCAAATTCCAGCGCCGGCTGGCACAAAACTTGATTAGTCATTGCATCAACGAAATTTGACGGTTGTCCCCATCCCGCATCAAGGCCGTGAGAGGACAGCCCGCCGACCCGAACGCGATTGCTGATCTCACACCACGACGACTGCCGCTAGGGAGGGAGGCCATGCCGATCACCACAACCATCGACCGCTGGCTGGGAATGATATTCACCACCGCGGAACCAGTGATAACCGACCGGGACTGGCTGCAGCATCACGCCGCGCTGCGCGACCTGCCGGATTTTGACCCCGATTTCGACCAGCTTCTGGATTTCCGGCCGGTCGTGGAATGCCGGCTGTCGCCGCAAACCCTGCGTCTCACCGCGCTTCATCCCGTCTTCGCTGCCTGCTCGCGTCAGGCCTTTGTGACCGACAACAATCTGACCTATGGTATGTGCCGCATGTACGAAATCCTTTCCGCCGGCCACTCGCAGCGCATCGAGGTTTTTCGGGATATGCGCGCCGCCGCCGAATGGCTGGGCCTGAACCGTCGCTGCAGCCTCGATGCCGCCGCCGGCCGGCCGATGGTGAAGGCCGGCAGACCCGTTATCCACAGGCCCCGCCAGAAATCGCGACAATCATCAGAGTAAATGCGGCGCGGAACCCGTCCACCTGCCAAGTTGACTAAATCAGCCCCCTGTGCCAACCTGAAATCCGTTCTGCCCGACCGTGAATCCCCCCTGCGAGGCTACCGGTCCGGAGGGCATTCCGGCAGGCAGGTCGGTGTTTGTTCGATACCACGAGATCTTTATCGCATTTGTTTACCATATGAAATCAGCCCTTTACCCATACGCGGCCTACCGGGGTCTGGCGCTCTTCGCGTTCGACACCGAGTTGGTCATCGGCGATCAGAACGAAGCGGCCATCGCCCTGATGGAAGCACTGGATCTCCCTGCAGACGAAAAAGAGCTGACGGAGCTTTTCCCTGAGCTGATTGGCCGCGAAGAGGATTTAAAGGCGGTAGCAGCGGGTGAATCCCGGGGTTTCCACCTTTCGTACGTCAATCGCCACAATCATCAGCAGGAGATCATCTATTACGACCTGGCCGTTTTGGGGGGCGATGCCGAAGCCACCGGGACGCTGATCGTCGAGGATGTCAGCGAGAAGGCCCGCATGATCCAGGCGCTGAACCAGCAGAAATACGAACTGCTGCTCCTGAAGCACAGTCGTCTGTTTCGCAACCGCTACGTTCAGCAAAGCCTGCTGGGCGATTCGCCGCCCATCCAGGCGGTCCGCCACGCCATCAGCAAAATCAGCCAGGCCCCCCAGGCGACCGTGCTGTTGACGGGCGAAAGCGGCGTGGGCAAAAGCC
Source organism: Desulfobacterales bacterium (assembly GCA_030066135.1). Taxonomy (GTDB): domain Bacteria; phylum Desulfobacterota; class Desulfobacteria; order Desulfobacterales; family UBA5852; genus JABZFP01. The sequence goes on from JASJCD010000108.1 coordinate 3,202, forward strand.
TGGCCGCCCGCATCATCCACTACAGCAGTTTGCCGGCGGACGCCCCGTTCGTGGACATCAACTGTTCGGCCCTGCCGGAAAATCTGATCGAGGCGGAACTGTTCGGCCATGCCAAGGGGGCCTTCACGCATGCCACCGCCTCTCGCGCCGGCCTGTTCGAAGAGGCCCGGGGCGGTACCCTCTTCCTGGACGAAATCGGTGAACTGCCCCTCGGCCTGCAGGCCAAGCTCCTGAAGGTGATCGAGACCAAGAGCTTTCGCCGTCTGGGCAGCAACAAGCACGTTTCGGTCCAGACCCGCATCATATCCGCCTCCAACCGTGATCTGGCCGAAGAAGTCGCCGAGCGGCGTTTCCGGGCGGACCTGTTCTACCGCCTCAATGTGGCCGCCCTGAACCTGCCGCCCCTGCGGGAAATGGGCGATGACGTGCTATTGATTGCGGATCACCTGCTGGCGCTCTTCTGTATCGAGTTCAAACGCCGCGTCGAGGGGTTCACGCCCCCCGCCCGTCAAAAACTTCGCCGCTACCATTGGCCGGGCAATGTGCGCGAATTGAGCAACTGCATCGAACGGGCCATGATTTTTCTTGATCAACCCCGGGTGGACGCCGACGATCTGACCCTCCAGGCCACGACCCCGCAACCCGACGGAGAAAACTGGAAAGTCCCACCGACCGGTCTCAACCTGCCGGAGGTCGAACGTCAGTTGATCCGCTCCGCCATGGAAACCGCCGGTCAGAACAAGACCCGCGCCGCCCGCCTCCTGGGGATCTCGCGCGATACCCTCCGCTACCGCCTGGAAAAACTGGGTACCCCACCCGAAGAATAAGGTCAGATCACCAGGCCCGGAATAGAAACCGCCGAAGACATCGATGTTTTGAGATCGCGCCCTTCCCGCCCGGCGCCACCGGCGCACGCCCGACGCCCCCGGTGATATCCCCCGCCTGCGGGGCATAACGCCCATCCAGCGCCGTCATCCGAAATCCCGGCCGCAGACCGGCTCCCATTATTGCTATCAATTTCAAGGTGTTCTGAACCACGCCCCCATTACACTTCAATATGGCACAGAATTTGATCTTTGTATTGATCGTCGTCACTGGATCGATCACCTACAAGGAGCAAACCGATGCAAATCAGATGTCCCCACTGCCATCGTCTTGGCACGACACACCCGGAAGCCCTGCTGGGGCGGATTTACGTTTGCGACCATTGCCACCGAATGCTTCTTCTCGCGCCCCATGTCTCCGCAGCACGGCGCTTGCAGCCGCTGGCTCCCGCGGAAACGGGCAATCGGCAGGGGATGCCAACAAGGGGAAATGAGAATGTATAGACGCAAACGGATAACCCTCATCGTTCTGATGGGCGCCACCGTGTTCTGTGCGCTGATCGGATCGGCAGCGGCCGACGGCGAAGCGCCGGCCCCCTTCCCCTTGACCCGCCAGGTGCTGGGCGAACTCCTGGCCTCAGGCCAGGCCGCACTGACACATTATCGCCTGGCGGAGCATCAGGCACGGGTCGAAGGCCAGCCGTATATCGCCGACCTTTTCAGGGCCGTCGCCACTTCCCAGACGGTCATGAACCGCAATTTCCGCGCGCTTCTGGCGGAACTGGGCGGTGACATCGCTTTCTGTACCGAATCGCCGTCGCGGGCAACGACCACCCGCCAGAACCTCATCGTCGCCATGCAGCATGAGATCCGTGAAACCGACAAGCTTCTTCCACAGGCCCTGGCGCGCATCAGCCGCGAGGGGCACCGTGCAGCCATGGATCTGCTGAAAGAGGCCCTGCGCGCGCAACGGCTTCGCCGTAGCGATATGCGTGAAATCCGCATGGGAGCCCGCTACTTCTATTCGCGCCTGCAAGAGGAAGTCCGGCGCCGCGCCACGATCTATTATATCTGCGCGCAGTCCGGCTCTCTGGTCCTGAACGAACTGCCGGCCGTCTGTCCGGTGAGGGGCGCGTCCACGGTCAGCTACCGCGCCCTGCACCAGCTCCCGGCCAAAGCCGAATGGCAAGCCTGTCACAAGGCTCCGGTGGCGCAGCACTTGTGACCATATGGCCGTTGCGATCGTATATCTATTTATTGCTGCCCGATAATAATTCTACCCAAGGAAGCCTCATGACCATGACCAACGAAAATACACGCCAAGTCTGGCGCTGGCGCGGAGCCGAACAAAGACAGCACCGACGCTGGCTATGCTGTGAGTCCACCTGCTTTTCCGCCGATCGGCAGCTGCATGAGGGTGTTTTCAAAGATATGAGCACCGGGGGGACTTTTATCCAGGCCCGTGGCCGCTTCCAGATCGGCCAAGCGGTTATCGTGGCCGGTATTCTTAAACGCGACGGCTCGGAAGAAAAACGTTCCGGTAAAATTGTCAGGGTCGAACGTACCGGCATTGCCGTCGAGTTCACTGACCGGCATCCCACCGGCAGTTAATTATCAATCGTGAAGGACATCATTTTACGGTAGGAAACATCGCCATGGCACCCCGATTTGAAATGCAGAAAACCACCAGCGGGCATTATACCTTCATGCTCAAAACCGGCAGCGGGCGGGTCATCCTGACCAGTGAGCCTTTCCGGCAGCGAACCGGCGCGCTCGATGGGATTAAATTTGTCCAAGCCAATGCGGGCCGGCCGGAGTGGTTCGAACGCCGGCTTGCGGCTGAAAATCAGGCCTATTTCGTCTTGAAGGCGGCCAAGGGCCGGGTGCTCGGGTGCGGGGAACTCTGTTCGTCACAGCACGCCATGGAAAGGGGCATCAAGTCCGTCATGGTCTTGGGCCCCGTTGCCAGGGTTGTAGATAGTTGCTGCTGATGTAATTTTGGGCTGGTTGTTGACCGTCACGCAAAAAAGGGGCGCAGTGTGCACGTTACCAATCAGGCCTCATCATTCATGAGCCGTATCACGCGCTGTGCGCGTGTTCATCATCATTGCGCGTTTGTATCCGACCGGATCTTAAAAAGCAGATCGTCGTAGGCCTTCTTTCCTGGATCGCGTTGAACGGCGTCTTTGGCATCGATGGCCGCGCGTTGATGATCCCCCTTCTTGTACCAGGCCATGGCCCGTCCATAATAGGCCGGGGCGAAGTCAGCGTCGCGGTCGAGGGCCTGGCTGAAATCCTTGACGGCCTCGTCATAGCGGCTTTTGCTGATATAGGACCATGCCCGGTTATGGTAGAGAAACTTGACATTCTTCTGTCGGGGTATCAGGTCGATGGCCTGGGTGTAATCATCGATGGAAGCGTCTATCCGGCCGCTCTTCTGGAAAGCATTGCCGCGTGACTCCAGAATGAAATAGCGCATCTGTTTTTTATCGGGCGGCGTTAGCTCCAGCGCCTTGGTGAAATCGTAGACCGCCTGGTCGTATTGGCGCTTTTTGAGATAAGCGTTGCCACGGTTGTAGTAAACTTTGTAATTGTCCCGACCGTCGGGCTCCAGTTCGAGAACCTTGTTGAAGCTGTCAACCGATCGGCCGTATTCCATGCGTTCATAGAAGATCAGGCCCTGCTCATAGTAATCGTCGGCATATTTCTTGGCACCGCTCGAGCAGGCGGCGGCCACGACGACCAATGTCAGGAGTAGTAATCCCTTTAAATTCTGCATGCCCCCTCCTTTGAAACGTTTAGCCTGCCTGTTTTCCAATACCCGCGCTTGCGGCGCCACACGGTCCATGCCGCACGCCATGCCCACCCGCCAAATATAAAATGGATGTTAAAGCATTGAACCCTTGGATTCAAGCAAATCCCTCTGACTTGTTCCCACCGCATTCCCGCCACACGCGGGGCGCGATCATCCGCCATCCACGCCCCGCACCTCTGGTCTTTTAATCCAAAATGGGTTAGACAGTGACGGATTTTCGGTGTTTGCCGCCCGGACAGCTCACCCCCTGATTAAAATTCTGGAGTTCTCTAAATGACAGTGAATGCCTATCTCACGCTCGCCATTCTGATCGTCACCTTCGGTCTTCTGATTAAAACCAAGCTCCCGGCGGTGGCTATTTTCCTGGGCGCGCTGGCGGCGGCCATCACGCTGAAATTGGCACCGACCCAGGAACTGCTCAAGGGGTTCAGCAATCAGGGCATGCACACGGTGGCCGTCCTGTACATGGTGGCCGCCGGCATGTACGCCACGGGCGCCATCACGATCATCATGAACAAATTGATCGGAAGGCCCCGGAGCGTCACCCGGGCGCAGGTCAAGATCCTGCCGCCCATCGCCGTGGGCAGCGCTTTTCTGAACAACACGCCGCTGGTGGCCATGATGATCCCGGTGATCCGCGACCTGACCCAGTCCGCCCGCCTGTCGGCCCGGCACCTCTACCTGCCCTTAAGTTTCGCATCCATCCTCGGGGGGGTCTGCACTGTCATCGGAACGTCCACCAACCTGGTCATCGCGGGCCTGGTGGCCGATGCGCTGACCGAGGCACCGGCCAACCTGCCGGCCATGCGCCCCCTGAAGATGTTCGATCCGGCCTGGGTGGGGCTGCCGGCGGCGGTCATCGGCATCGGGTTCATGATCATCTTCGGCCGCTTCCTGCTCTCCGGTAACAAGTCGGCGGAAGAAGACGTGCCGCCGCCCCGGATGTACAAAGCCGAGTTCGAAGTCGAAGCGGACTCGCGGCTGGTCGGTAAATCCGTGGCCGCGTCCGGCCTTGAAGGCGCCGAGAGGCTGGACCTGCTCTCGATCCGCCGACAGGGTGACTTGAAACAGCAGGGCCTGGGGGAAGAAATCCTCGAAGCCGGGGACCTGCTGTCCTTTTCGGCCAACATCGACGCCCTGACCGAACTCTGGCGCACCAACGGACTTATTCCACATCTGCGGCTTAAGACCATGGATAGCGCCCGGCACACCCACCAACTCGCCAAGGCCGTGATCTCCCGACAAAGCCGCCTGGTGAACCGCAAAATCGCTTATCTGCCCTCTCCACACAGTCCCTATCAGTTTAAAATCGTGGCCCTGTCCCGGGACGGTCAGCCTGTGCGCGGGCTTCTGGAAGATGCCCGCATCGAAGCCGGCGACAAAGCCGTTTTGGAGGTCAACGATGCCTTTTTCTACGAAAGCTATCTGGAGCATGACTTCACGCTGATCAAACCCCTCGAGGGCTATCATCTGCAGCGCACGGACAGGGCCGTGGAAGCCTCGCTAATCACGCTTACAATGATTACAGTTGTGGCCTTGGGATGGATGAGCATGCTCAATGCCGCCCTGCTGGCCAGCGGGGCCATGCTCGCGACGGGTTGCATGACCCTGCGCACGGCCGGCCGCAGCATCGATTGGGCCACGCTGGTCGTTATCGCCTGTGCCATCGGCCTGGAATCGGCCGTCACCCGCAGCGGTCTGGCTGACCAGCTGGCCGGGCTCCTGACCGCTATGGGTGGGAACAATCCCTACCTGGCATTGGGCGTGATCTATCTGGGGTGCACCTTCATGACCAACGTCATCACCAACAACGCGGCCGCGGCTTTCATGTTCCCGATCGCCCTTTCCACGGCCGCTCAGCTGGGGGTCAACTTTATGCCCTTTGCCGTAACCCTCATGGTGTCGGCCTCCTGTGCCTTTATCACGCCCACCGGCTACCAGACCAACCTGATGATCTGGGGACCGGGCGGCTATCGGTTTGGCGATTTCGTCAGTATTGGTACGCTCATGACCCTGATCGTCGCGGCCGTCACCCTGGTGCTGGCCCCGATGGTGTTCCGGTTCTGACGCTCGCCCCTGCGGACCTTAAGGCAAGGCAGACACAGGATCGCCGGCCCCGGGCGCAAGCCACCGGCCGGCAGGTAAAACCCTAAACACAATTGTTTACCCTAAATTTAGTTTACTTGTGAAAACGGACCCATTAAAAAGAATCACCCTAAACGCTCGATTGCTTTCGCCGACCGGAAGCATCTGTTTTGCAACCGCCATAAAGGAGCAAGACCATGCTCACTGATGCTTATCAGAGACTCTACGACCAGCTCAAAACCCTGATCCCCGAGGATCGCCTGATTCACGACGATCTGCGGACCCTGGCTTATGGCACCGACGCCAGCTTTTACCGCTATGTGCCCAATCTGATCGTCAAGGTGGAATCCGAACGCGAGGTCACGGCCACCCTCCAGGCCTGCCGTGCCCTCGGCCTGGCCGTCACCTTCCGGGCGGCCGGCACCAGCCTTTCGGGTCAGGCCTGCACGGATTCGGTGCTGATGGTCCTGGGCGACAAGGGCTGGCACGACCATGCCATCGCCGATGATTATTCCGAGATCACCCTGCAGGTCGGCCTGCGGGGTGTCCAGGCCAACCGCCTGCTGGCCCCCTACGGTAAAAAGATCGGTCCGGATCCGGCCTCGATCGATTCGGCCAAGATCGGCGGCATCGTGGCCAACAACGCCTGCGGCATGGCCAGCGGGATCGAACTCAACAGCCAGTACACCTTGAAGGATATCCGCCTCATCTTTGCCGACGGCACCGTGCTGGACACCCGCGACGAACACAGTCGGGAAGCGTTCCTGAGTCTCAAGAAAGACTGGGTCGAACGTCTGCAGCAACTCTCCACGCGCCTCAAGAGCGATCCGGCCCTGGTGGATAAAATCCAGCGCAAATACAAAATCAAGAACACCACCGGCTACAGCGTCAACGCCCTGATCGAACAAGACGACCCCATCAAAATGATCCAGCATCTCATCGTGGGATCGGAGGGCACCCTGGCCTTTATTTCCGACGTAACCTTTGTAACCGCGGAAGAGCCGTCCACCAAGGCCACCAGCCTGATGCTCTTCCCGGACATCACCACCATGTGCGAAGCCGTGCTCATCCTGCAGCAGTGCCCGGTCCAGGCCGCGGAACTGATGGATCGCCTGGCCCTGCGGACGGTCGAGGAAAAACCCGGCGTGCCGGCGTACATCAAGTCCCTGGGTCCCGACGTCACCGCCCTGCTCGTGGAAACCGCCGCCGGCGATGCCGCGGGCCTGGAAGCCAACATCGCGGAGATCCAGGAGAAGCTCAAGCCCATTGAAATGGCCCATGAATACCATTTCACCACCGATCCGGCCGAGGCCGCCGCCCTCTGGACGGTGCGCAAGGGCATCTTCCCCAGCGCCTGCTCCGAGCGCCCCGTGGGCACGGCCGTCATCATCGAGGACATCGCCGTACCCGTCGAGAACCTGGGCGACTGCCTGCTCGAGCTCCAGAAGCTCTTTACCCAGTACGACTACCGCAACTGCGTGATCTGGGGGCACGTCTTCGACGGCAACGTGCACTTTGTGCTCACGCCGGACTTCAGCGATGCAGCCGAAATCGACAAATACAAAACCTTCATGAACGAGGTGGTCGATCTGGTGGTGGACCGCTACGACGGCTCCCTCAAGGCCGAGCACGGCACGGGACGCAACATGGCACCCTTCGTGGCCAAGGAATGGGGCCCGGAAATTTACGCGGTCATGCGCGAGATCAAGGATATCTTCGATCCCGAACATCTGCTCAACCCGGATGTCATGATCAGCGACGACCCCGATATCTTCGTCAAACAGTTCAAACCCATGCCGGCCGCCCACGAGATCGTGGACACCTGCATCGAATGCGGTTTCTGCGAGCGCAACTGCATGTCCAACGACTTCACCCTTTCGGCCCGCCAGCGCATCGTGATCTGGCGCGAAATCAGCGAACTGCGGCGGACCGCGCCCGATTCGCCGCGCCTAAAGAAACTGGAACGCATGTACGCCTATTACGGCGATAAAACCTGCGCGGCCGACGGCCTGTGCGCCCTGAGCTGCCCGGTGGAGATCAATACCGGCCTGCTGATAAAAGACCTGCGAGCCCGGCAGACCGGCGGTATCGGGCGTTTCATGGCCACCCAGATCGGCGGTAACATGGACCGCGTGACCGGGGCCATGCGCGCTTCCCTGGGCATGGTGGACCGCGTGCACCGCCTCCTCGGCAGCACCGTCATGAATGGTGCCGCCCGGGGCACCCGCCGCCTGACCTTCGATCGCCTGCCCCAGTGGAACCCCTACATGCCCGGCCGGGCGGATGCCGTTCGCCCGGAAAGGGCTTTTTACAAAGGCGTCGACCGGATCGTCTATTTCCCGGCCTGCATTGCCCGCACCATGGGGCCCGCCCGCCAGGACGATCCGCAGCAATCCCTGGTGCATGTCACCGAAAACCTGGTGCGCAAGGCTGGCTACCAGATCGTCTACCCGGAAGGGATGGACAACCTCTGCTGCGGCATGGCGTTCAACAGCAAGGGTTTCACACGTACGGCCACGGAAAAGGCGGCCGAACTCGAGGAAGCCTTGATCGCCGCCTCCGAAGGGGGAAATCTGCCGATCCTGTGTGATACGAGCCCCTGCCTCTACCACATGAAAAGCACACTGGACCCATCGCTCAAGCTCTACGAGCCGATTGAATTCACCCTCGACTTTCTGGTGGAGCGCCTGGATTTCGATCCACAGCAGACGCCCGTGGCCTTGCATGCGGTCTGCAGCGCCAAGAAGATGGGGCTCGAGGACAAGCTCGTGGCCCTGGCCCGCATGTGCGCGTCGGATATCGTCCTGCCGGAGGTGAACTGCTGCGGCTTTGCCGGCGACAAGGGCTTCAACGTGCCGGAACTGAACGCTTTCGGCCTGCGCCGGCTCAAAGCCCAGCTCCCGGGGGAGATCAGGGAGGGCTACTCCACCAGCCGAACCTGCGAAATCGGCCTCGGCCTGCACGGCGGCATCCCTTATAAATCCATCCTCTACCTGGTGGATCGGGTCACGCAGGCCAAATCATGACCGCAGTCGATGGCGGCCGGCGGGGATGCAACACGCCGGACCGGGGCGGTGACGGCATCGCCCCGCAAGCCCGTTGCCGGAAGCCGTTTGAGGTCTTATCGTCTGCGGATAGGTTGAGAAGTCCCACCCGGTAATCGCCACAGGTCAACGGCCATGGCTGCCCGGGCGCTGGCCCTGAAGCGGCCGCGCCGGTATCCATGACGGCGGCACCGCCTCCGGGATGCCCGCCGAGTCGATCGCTGCCAAGCGATTACTGCGGGTATGGCATTCTCCAGAAACATGATCCTCAAGAGGTGACCCCATGGATTCCAAACGCACCTACCCTGCCAAACCCGACAGCGTTTATTTCTTCGGCACCTGCCTGGTGGAGTCCGCCTACCCGCAAGCCGGCATGGCGGCCATGCGTCTGCTCAAGGAAGAGGGCCTGCGGGTGGTTTTCCCCCGGCAGCAGACCTGTTGCGGACAACCGGCCTACAATTCAGGTTTTGCGGAAGAGGCCCGCCAGGTGGCCCGCACCCAGCTCGCGGCCTTTCCCCGGGACTACCCGGTGGTGGTGCCCTCCGGCTCCTGCGCCGGCATGATGCGCCATCACTACCCTTACCTGTTCGCCGGCCGGCCCGAGTGGGAGCAGACCCGGCGATTTGCCGAACGGGTCTTCGAGTTCACCGAATTTATGCGCCACGTGATGGGGGCCACCTTCGAAGACAAAGGGCCGCCGCTGCGGGTGACCTGGCATTCGTCCTGCCACGCCATGCGCGAAATGCAGGTCACCGAGGATTCCAAGGCGCTGCTGCGTCAGCTGGGCCGGGTGGAATTGATCGAACTGGAGCGCGAAGACGAATGCTGCGGGTTCGGTGGCACCTTTGCCGTGAAACAGCCCGCCATCTCTTCCGCCATGGTCTATGACAAAACCGAAGACATCCGCCAAACCGGTGCCGAACGGGTGATCGCGGGGGACTGTGGCTGCCTGCTGAACATCACCGGCAACCTGGAGCACCGGCATATACCGGTCCGGGGCCAACATATCGCCGAATTTATCTGGGAGCGTACCCATGCCTGAAACCCAACCCTTCGACTTCAAGGCCAATATCAAAAAAGCCCTGGCAGACAAGCAGCTGGGGAAAAATCTTAAATCGGCCATGGACGGGCTGCGGGTCAAACGCCGGGCGGTGTTCGCCGATACCGACGAGTTGGCCGCCCTGCGTGCCCAGGGTGAGGCCGTCAAGCAGAGGGCCCTGAGCCGGCTGCCCGAGCTCCTGACCCAACTGGAGGCCAAATGCACGGCCAACGGCATCCAGGTGCACTGGGCCGAGACCGTGGAAGAGGCCAACCGCACGGTGCTCAACATCATGCAGCGCCACGACGCCACGCTGATGGTCAAAGGTAAATCCATGCTATCCGAGGAGATGGGGCTCAACCACTTTCTCGAAGATCAGGGGCAGGAGGTGCTCGAGACCGACCTGGGTGAATTCATCATCCAATTGGCCGGCGAGCCCCCCTCCCACATTATCGTGCCGGCGGTGCACAAGAACAAGGACCAGATCGCGCGCATCTTCCAGGAAAAAATCCCGGATACGCCCTATACCGAAGACGTGGACGCGCTTAACGCCATCGCCCGCAAAACCCTGCGGCAGAAGTTCTTCAGCGGCCAGGTGGGCTTGAGCGGCGTCAATTTCGCGGTGGCCGAAACCGGCACCCTCTGCCTGGTGGAAAACGAGGGCAACGGGCGCATGTGCACCACCGTGCCCCCGGTGCACATCGCCGTGATGGGACTTGAGAAAGTGGTTGAAAAGCTCGAGGAGGTGCCGCCCCTGCTAAGGCTGCTGACCGGTTCGGCCACGGGCCAGCTCATCACCACCTATTTCAACATGATCACCTCACCCCGGCGGCCGGGCGAAAAGGATGGCCCCCTTGAGGTCCACCTGCTGATCCTGGACAACGGCCGCTCGGCCATCCTCGATGACCCCGAACTGCGGCGCTCGCTGCAATGCATCCGCTGCGGCACCTGCCTGAATCACTGCCCGGTCTACGTGCGCATCGGCGGCCATGCCTACGGCTTCGTCTACCCCGGCCCGATCGGCGAAGTCATTACGCCCCAGTTCGAAGGGCTCGAAAAAGCCGGCGACCTGGCCTCGGCCTCCAGCCTCTGCCAGGCTTGCGGCGAAGTCTGCCCCGTGAAGATCCCCCTGCCGGACCTGATCCGTCGTATGCGGCGCGAAGGCGTCGGACAGGGCGAGGACGGCTGTGTCCGGGGATTCGGGACCAAGCGCCATCTGTTAGAGGTTCTGGCCTGGAAGGCCTGGGCCCTCGTCAACCGCTATCCGCGTCTGAATGCGATCAACAACCTGGTATTGAGCCGGGTCGGCAACCGCATGCCCCGTCTGGGGCCCCTGGCGGCCTGGACGACCGGGCGCACGGCGCCGCGCTTTGCCCCCAAAAGCCTTCACCAGCTGGCCGACGAGGAGGGACTGCCCCATGCTTAACGTGACCCGTGAAAAAATCCTCTCGCGACTTAAAGCCGCCATCGGCGACACGGTCCCGGCACCGCCCACCGTCTGTATGCCCATCGCCACTTTCAGCCCTGAAGAAAAAATCGAGAACCTGCGGACACGGATGGAAGCCATGCGCACCGAGGTCCACCTGGTGCAGAGCGACGCCTGGATCGCCACGCTCAAAACCATTCTGCAGGCCCGCAAACTGAAAACCCTGGTGTATGCACCCGACACCTGGATGGCCCCGGATATCGGGCAGGCCTGGGATGACGACAGCACCGATCTGCCGGCGAAAATCCCCTTCGACCGCCCGATCGAAGACTTCAAGGGAGAACTCTTTGAAATCGAGGCCGGCATCACCACCACCTGCGGCGCCATCGCCGAGACCGGCGCCATCGTGCTGTGGACCGATGCCAGCGAACCCCGCACCCTGTCGCTGGTGCCGCCGGTGCACATCGCTGTGCTCAAGGCCGACCAGATCTACAACAGCTTCTGTGAAATCATCCAAGCCCAGAACTGGACGGCGGGCATGCCCACCAACGCGCTGCTGATCTCCGGCCCCTCCAAAACAGCCGACATCGAGATGACCCTGGCCTTCGGCGTGCACGGACCCAAGGAACTGATCGTCCTGATTCTGAAGGACTGAAAGGTATGGGTTTCAGTGGGCAGGAGAAAAAAGAGTATTCAGAAGCCAGAAGTCAGGAGACAGAATTCAGTAGGATGTCGCGCCTTCGGTTTTATCTTTTTTCATAACAAGCCAGCGCATATCGGCTCCATTTTTATTCTGACTTCTGACGCCTGAATCCTAATTGCCTGCACCTGAATTCTCACCGCCCCCTCCCCGAAACTTCATTCCTAGCCTCGCGGTCACACCCCGGCACGCACCACACACGACAAGCGCGTGTCAAGGCGTGCCTTGGGCGGCGGGCGGTTCGGCCTGCCGTTCCCGGGGCAGGCTCTCGTCGAAGAGGGTGACCAGGTGCAGCGTCTGCTCGCTGATCTTGAGGCAGGCATTGGTGAGCCCGTAGTAAAGAATGCTCAAGCGGGTCTTGGACACCCCCGAGCGGATGCGCTCGATCTGGGCCTGGTCGAAGTCCTCGAGCATGTCCTTGAGCTCCACGTAGGGTGCGGCCACTTCACCGTAGTTGACGGACTCGCGCTTGAGCAGGATGCGGGCGGTTTCGGCCAGAAGCGCTTCCATGCGCTTGCG
>JASJCD010000109.1 GCA_030066135.1 Desulfobacterales bacterium
CATGTCGCGGGCCACGGCCGGCGTCATCGGCCAGACCGTGGTTTTCTGCCTGCCCGGAAGCCTCAATGCCTGCAAGCTGGCCTGCAAAGCCCTTATAATCCCCGAGTTGGGGCATCTGGCCAAACACGTCCGCGGAGGGTGAAAACCACGCGTTGCCACAGCCGCTTGCTTCTCGTTCCTACCGGCTGCCTGAACGGCGCCTGCTTGGGCTCCCGATCGGGGCTCACCTGTTGACCGCAGCCTTGACGGCTATTGGGCGGTGGTAATATCCGGAACCTTGAAAATGGCGGCATTCAGGTTCCGGCTGAGTCCGGTCGGCTCGGCCAGCGGAGTGTCGTCCAGTTGGAGGACCGGAACAACCCCCATCAAAGCGTTGGTCAATAGCACCTGGTCAGCCGAATAGAGGTCGACCGGAAACATGGGTTTGCGTTCGACCTTATAACCTTGGTCCTTCAACTCCCGGCAGACGCGAGCTTCCATGACACCGGCGAGGACGTGGGGGGAATGCGGCTGCACAACCGTGCGGTCGCGGATGACGAGGAGGTTGGCCGTGTTGGTTTCGGACAGGCTGCCGTCCGGATTGAGGATAAGGGCTTCATGGGCATTGTTTTGCCGCGCCCATTCACCGGCCCGCAGGTAGAACAGGTAGTTGAGCGTCTTAAAATCGGCCCAGGGCGATTGCCGCGTCTCAGGGTAGACCCTCAGATCCAGTCCCCGGGTTTCAAGGGCTGCCAGGCGGTGCCGGTAGGGCCGGGCAGATACCCATAAGCTGCCCGCGCTCCCGGTCGCCTGATCCCCTCCGGTGGCCGTAAGGCGCAGCGCAGCCGTGCGGTCGCTCAGATCGTTTGCGGCCAGCACCTGCGCGATCACTGTCGCCCAGGTAATGTCCGGAGGTGCCGTTTCAAAAAAGGCTCGCCAGGTTCGGTTGAAACGGGCCATATGCTCGGCCAGCAGCGGCACGCGCCCCTGATCGGCCCGGATGGTTTCGAAAAAACCGTTGCCGTAGCGGACCCCTTCGTCACTTACGGGCAGGCGGGCATCTTGGGTGCTACACAGGCGGCCATTGAACCACACCCATTGCGTTGATTCATTCAACGGAGGGCAGGTATCGCAGACCTTGAACACGGTTTGCCCTTTGTGAAGGGTTTCCTCGAATTCGCTCCGCGGATCGGAGTCGTAAACCACGCCGCCACCCACCGAAAACGCCATGCGCTGGCGGTGGATCACCGCCGTGCGGATCGCAATGTTTAAATCCAGGGTTTGATGAAAGCTCAGATAGCCAATGGCGCCGGTGTAGACGTGGCGCCGGTCGGGCTCCAGCTCGTCGATGATCTCCATGGCGCGAATCTTGGGGCAGCCGGTTATCGAGCCGCCGGGGAACACCGCCCGGATAAGATCGACAGCATCCTGATTGTCTCCCAGCTCTCCTTCCACCGTAGAGACGAGGTGGTAGACATTCTGGTAGGCTTCCAGCGCTTTATGGCGCGCCACCCTCACCGATCCCCCGCGACAGGCACGGCCCAGGTCGTTGCGCAGCAAATCCACGATCATGGAAAGCTCGGCGTCGTCCTTGGTGCTGGCCAGCAGTTCGTCCTGCATGGCCTTGTCGGCGGCCGGCTCCGCGCATCGGGGGCGTGTTCCCTTGATCGGGCGTGTTTCCACCCGCCCCCCCTCCAGCTTGATGAACCGCTCCGGCGATGACGACACGACGGTGTGATCGCCGGCATTGATAAAGGCGAAAAAGGGGGCCGGATTGGCCTCGAACAAGGTCCGGAAGAAACCAAAGGCACTGCCTTTGAACGGGGCCTCAAAGCGCTGTGAGAGGTTGACCTGGTAGACGTCGCCCGCCGCGATATATTCGCGGATCCTTTCCACGGCGGCCTCGTAGCCATCCTGGTCGAAGTTGGATCGCACCGTGGCATCAATGGAAAATATTTCATCCGGCAATGGGCGTCCTTCACATGCCCTCATGGCGGCCTCAAAATGGCCACCCTCGGTCCGGCCGTCCGCAAGGGTCCGAAGACTTTCGTGCAGCGTCGTTTTGCCGGTATGCGTATCCTGCACCACGATGGCGGACGGCGCATAAAGGCAGATCTGGGGCAGGCGCCAGCGGTCAACCGATGTGCGCGGCAGATCTTCCAGCTGGTCCTTCAAATCATAAGCCAGATACCCCATCAGCCCGGCCTTCAGCGGGGCGTCGCTGCTATCAGCTTCACAGCAGCAATGATCATTGATGATGCGCAGTGCTTCGAAGGGATCCATCTCGAGATTGTAGGTCTTTCCATCCACGGTCAGCGTTAGCTTGCGCCCCCGGCTTTTTAAAACAAGCCAGGGGTCGACCCCCAGAATATGATGCCGGGCGCTATCCTGGCGACCGCCGCTCATCAACAGAACGGTTCCCTCCCGGTGGGCGCGATGGGCGCCGATATCGATGAGGGGAAGGGATGGCGCGCATTCAAGACGCTTGATCGTTTGATGGCCGGCGGCGTCTAAGATCGCTTGTATCGTTTTCATGTGATTCCGGTGTCGGGTGATGAATGACGTGTAAGCCGCCCCCGCGCGGCGTTCCGGTCGTCGCCTGCAGCGACCATCAGGGGGCCCAGTGCGAGAAAGTTGCTGATAATGACGCTGCCTCCCGGTGTCATAAAGCTTTCCGGATGGAACTGAACCCCATGAAGCGGAAAATCGGGGTGGGAAAGGCCCATGGCCACACCGTCGTCGCTTGTGGCGGTCACGTGCAGATCATCCGAAAGGACATCCACCATAAGCGAATGGTAGCGGGCGGCCTCAAACGGGCTGGCAAGCCCCTTAAAAAGGTTGTTGCCGTCGTGGTGGATTGGGCTGGTCTTGCCATGGCGCGGCGAGGGGGCCCGCACTGTGCGGCCGCCGAAAACTTCGTTTAGACATTGCATGCCGAGACAGACGCCCAGAACCGGTATGCGTTGGTACCAGGCCTGGATCAGGGCCATGGACAAACCGGCGTGGGCCGGGTCTTTGGGGCCCGGGCTGACGAGAAGATAGTCGGGCGAAAGCGTTTCCGCCGCTTCCAGCGACAGCCGATCCGAGCGGAAGACCTGAATGTCAAGATCGTAGAGCATGAACATTTGCACCAAATTGAAGGTAAACGAATCGTAATTGTCGATCACCAGCAAGCGTGCGGCCATCAACCTTCTCCTCAAAAAGAAACGCCAGCCCGGATGAGTCTGGGTGGCGTTGGCCTATGGCATAACTCATAATTCTGGGCACCGGTCATCGGGTGCCGATTTATTGTTTGCAGGTTAACTTATTACCCCCAAACGTAATCAATGGCAAGCCCCGGTTAGGGCGGCGGCAATACGCAAGACAGACCGCCTGCAGGGCAAAATCAGGGCGCTGCGTTGGCGCAGAGCCTGCTTGGGGCTCACGGGTCGGCATTCTGTCATTTCTGGTCAGATGAGGCGGGAAAAAAATACGGCGCCCTGAATGCCAGGACGAAAAGAATTTTTATCAT
Organism: Desulfobacterales bacterium; assembly: GCA_030066135.1. Taxonomy (GTDB): domain Bacteria; phylum Desulfobacterota; class Desulfobacteria; order Desulfobacterales; family UBA5852; genus JABZFP01. Next base: position 3,491 of record JASJCD010000109.1, read on the forward strand.
CTATTTAAGTATTTTAATACCTTAAAAGGGTGTTGGTTAAGTGTTTATTTGCCAGAGCGGCATTCACACATGGAAATCAGAGATTGGAATCCTTAATGATTTCGGTATGACATGGAAATAGGCCCTTGGCTGAAAAATAGGCGCAAAATATTGTTATAAACAGGCTTAATTATTGCATATTCCATAAGCATCAAGTGGCCGTATGCTCGGTTGGCAGAAATTCGTACTCACCTGGATTGGATAAATTCGAGATGAAAAAGCGCTGGATTGCAACCTGCATATTTCTATTTCTGGTATTCAATTTTCCGGTTCTGGCCGCGCCTGTGGACACTTTCCACAACGGTGTGGCCACCGACCAGGTTTTTTTACTTCTGGTGGATGACAATAACGGCCAGGTCAGTTTCGATGGGTGGGCCCGGGAGTGGTTTTTTACACCGGAAACCCCTTTTTCCTGGCCCACCATCACCAATCCCTGGACAACCGATATGTCGCAGGGCCATTTGTTGTCCGCTTCCGGTGATACCTTTGGCACGGGATGGCGCCGAGGGCATTTCACCGTCAATGTCATCAATGACAATCTGCCCTTCACCATGGAATATGCGTACCTGCTTAACGATATCGTTGTCGATACAGGCACCGGTTACTGGGATGGGAACGCCTGGGCTTCCTGGGACAACAATTTCACTTCGACAATCCCCAACCCCATTGGTGGAACCATCGGGTTGCTGGCTTCCGGACTTCTGGCCGTGGTGGGCATCCGGCGCCGGAAGCACCTGGTCCCGGAATAATCACCAAGACCGCATGATCTCTATCAGGGCCGCCCGGCAGCGGGCGGCCCTTTTTTATCTTCCGGCCCCAATTGTATCGGCGAAACCCCATACGTTAGTCCTATTGGGCCGCGGCGATAGCAGCGAATCGGAACGGACTTCTTGAAATTTCAAAAAATCGCCTTATGACTATTCTCTAACATTGTACTGTAACTGAGAGACGTTTCTGATGAGTCAAGAGGCAAAAATCCTGAACTTTCGAACCCGAGCGCAGGTGGTATTCGATCGCCAGCGCGCCGCCAGCCGCCAGCGGCCCTTCCCGTCCCTGGCGGAGCGTCTTGAGTGGCTTGAAAAACTGGAGTCGATACTTACCGCGAACCAAGACGCTATTGCAGAGGCCATCTCGAGTGATTTTGGTCATCGTTCGCCCCATGAAACCAGGATACTGGAAATATTTCCGACGGTTTCCGGTTTGCGCCATACCCGCCGGCATCTCAAAAAATGGATGAAACCCCAGCGGCGGCATACATCGCTTCATTTTGCCGGTGCCCGTAACCGGTTGATACCTCAGCCCAAAGGTGTCGTCGGCATCATCGCGCCATGGAATTATCCGCTTTTTCTGGTGCTAAGTCCCCTGACCAGTGCACTGGCGGCCGGAAATCGCTGCATGATCAAAATGGCAGCCAATTCCCAGCGGCTCTGTACCCTCCTGCACGAGCTTTTCAGCGGGGTCATTAGCGAAGATCGGGTAGCGATTCTGCCGGGGGTATCTGCAGGCGATTTCACCCCCTTGCCGTTTGATCATCTCATCTACACCGGTTCCCCGGCATCCGGACGCACGGTGATGAAAACGGCCGCGGACAACCTGACACCGGTGACACTCGAACTGGGCGGCAAATCGCCGACAATCGTTTGTGACGATTTTGACGTCACCACGGCGGCAGAGCGTATCCTGCATGCCAAATTCATGAATGCCGGCCAGACCTGCGTCGCACCCGACTATCTGTTTCTCCACGAAAAACAGGTGAACGCCTTTATCGATGCTGCCCGGCGCATCTTGCCAGCACGCTATGCACAACTGGATTCGGCGGATTATACCTCCATCGTCGATGCCAAAAGCTATCGACGCCTGAAAGCCCTATGGGAGGATGCCCAGTCCCAGGGGGCGGAGATCATCAATCTGCTGCCAGGCAGCCAGCCCGATGAAGCTGCACGTCGTATTCCCCCCAGCCTGATTTTCAAGATCCGCGACGAAATGGCCCTGATGCAAGCTGAAATTTTCGGACCGCTGCTGCCGATCAAAACCTACCGACGCCTGGAAGATGTGATTGCCTATGTAAACACCCATGAGAGACCGCTGGCCCTGTACCTTTTTACACATGATAAATCCCGCCAGGAAAAAGTGGTGCAGCAGACCATGTCCGGCGGCGTCAGCATCAACGACTGTGCCATGCACGTGGCCCAGCATGACTTGCCGTTCGGTGGCGTGGGTAACAGCGGCATGGGCCAGTACCATGGCTTCGAGGGGTTCGTGGAATTTTCCAAACTCCGGCCGATTTTCAGGCAGGCCGCCTGGCCACTGGGGGCGGCTTTTCTGTATCCGCCCTATGGGCCGATGTTCGAGCGCATCTACAAAGTCTTAATCAAGCTGCGCTGGATCTGAACATAGCGCGGCCGTTTCACCCGTGACGGCAAAATGCTGAAGGGGAGGTCTTCTTCAAGTCATCATACATATATTCCATTATCTGTCTAACGCTTGCGCTGGGGATTGTTTCATCGGCGCTCGCCGATGGTGATCCACTGGAAACGCTCAGGACGAAAATAGACGAGGGGGTCCGTATTCTTGATAATCCCGAGCTGGCGGGCATGGATCGCCGGGCGGAGAAGGAAGAAAAGCTCTGGCGGTTGTCAGAGGCGCTTTTCGATTATCCGGTGATGTCGCGACTGGTTTTGGGATCGTATTGGGACGAGCTCACCCCCCCGCAGCAGAAAGCGTTTTTTAATGCTTTCACGGGGTTTTTACGTCGCGCTTACGTGCCGCGGCTTTTGGAGCGTTACAGCGGCCAACGGCTCTACTATGAGGGTCAGCAGATTCTTTCGCCATCCAGGGCAGTGGTGGAGGCTTATGTCTTTTGGAAAACGCGAAAAATCCCATTCAGCGTCCATATGGTCAGGCGCCAGGCCGGCTGGAAAATTTATGATATCAGCGTCATTGGCATCAGTGCCGTAAAAAATTACCGGGCTCAGTTCCGCTGGCTGCTTCTGAGCGGAACACTTGATCAGTTGATTGCCCGGCTCAATGACAGGGCCTCCGACCCCCTGAGCAGCTTCTCCGAAAGTGGGGCTAAGGGTACAACTCCTTTTCAAATCGCCCGTCAGGCCCCTTACCCGCCTTGAGCCGCCCAATCCGGTAGCGTTATCGTCATATGACAGCACCTCGAAAGATGACGCTGTTTGACGGTTTGCTCGTACCGAAACGGCCTCCCGTCCAAGACGCGATGCCATATCGGGCATTGTCAGCCGGTGCGCTACCCCTTCCCAACGGATCCCGCCATCAGTTGTCCAAGATGGTCGCTCATCCCGCCGCAGTTGTTCTGGACCCATCCGCCGTCCACCGGTAACACCACACCACTGATGTAAGCGGCGAGGTCAGATCCCAGAAACAGACAAGCCTTGCCGATATCCGCTGGCGTTCCGAGCCGGCCCAGTGGCACCCCTGCCGCCGTCTGTTCGCGGGTGGCAGGATCAGGGGCCAGCCGGGCCATACCCTCGGTTCCGTCGATCGGGCCCGGAATGACGGAGTTGATCCGTACGCCCAGGCCTCCCCATTCGAGGGCCAGCGTGCGGGTGATCATGTCCACGCCGGCCTTGGCGGCGCAGACGTGGATCTGGGCCTGCATGGGGAGCAAGGCCTGGGGTGCCGAAATATTGATCACGCTGGCACCGGGCTTTTTCAGGCAGGGGTATATGGCTTTCATCACATGAAATGTACCACGCAGATCGATATCGACAACGGATTTAAACCCGTTGACCGACAGATCCCGGCTTAGCGCCGGGAAATTGCCCGCGGCACCGGATACGACGACATCGAAATCCCCCCAGCGCGCATGCACGTCATGAATGCCGGTCTGCAAGGCTTCATAATCGCGCACGTCGGCACTAAATCCGGTGGCTTCGGCCCCCAATGCCGCGAGTGCCGCGACCGATTCCTCCACTTTGGTTGGATTGCGGCTGGCCACGGCCACCCGCGCACCATGGGCGGCAAAACACTCGGCCACGCCGCGGTTGATCCCGCTGGTGCCCCCGATGACAACCACTGTTTTCCGGCTGAAATCAAGTTCCAATGCCATGTGCACCTCCTGCCGCAATGTGGGTGAATAGATCAGGTCGGCTCATTCTTAAGAGATTGGTTTGGGCCGTGCCCGGAACCCATATCCCCTTGCGGGCATGTTCTGGTGTGATACGGCGGGGATGGTCTGCGCCGATGGTTGGGCCTTTTTTTTACCATTGTCCTGTTCGGCGGAGCGCCCTTTTCATGGCTACCCGCAACCCTGCGGGAGTTTCTTGAGACGCACCGATCCGGGTCTGGTATTCACGCAGGACGGCGGTCAAGATTTTGTATTGTGAAGACCGCCCTTCGAAACCGAGTGTACCGGCCTTTAAATACCACCGCCCACCCTGCTGTATAATGCGCATGTTGCCGTTTTCCTGGGAGACGATGTACCCGCGGCCGCTGGGGGCCGGCTGTTTGTTTAACAGGGCGCGGTAGGTGTTCAGCGGGATGGTATCGGGCAGATTGAACGCGCGAACGCCGTAGGCCGGTTCATCCTGGCTGAATTTGTCCCATTCGCTTTGCCCGTAGGCCGCGATATATTTTATGCGGAAAGCATTGCTGGCCCCCAGGCAGGTAATGAAGGTGCGGATAAAGTCGATCTGCTCCGCACGCCCGGCAATGACCGCCAGAGCTTGATCGGGATCGGCGCGGAAGAGGGCGTCAATATACTGGCGATAGGCTTTCCCGGGGCTTTCCCCCCCCTGGGCCCAAAGGGGCGCGGCCGACAACACGAGACTAAAGAGCAAAACCGCGCTTCGGATAATGGGCATCTTCATAAGGGTGTCTTTTACCAGTTCCGGCCCGGCATGACAAAGGAAATGCAAGCCATGCCCGTTTGGCCGAGCTTTTCTAACCCGCTGCGCAACCGGCGTGGTCGCCGCCGTGCTGTAAGGCCAAGGCGGCCGGAAACCGGACCTTGCACTCACGGTTGGCTTTGACTATTAATTGCAGCATGAAATGCTTAAAATGCGGTGCGCGTATAGACGAAGGGCAGAATTACTGTGGCGGCTGCGGCCACCAGCTGAAAAACGTTTGCTCTGGCTGCGGCACCATCAATCCCCCTTTTTTTAAATTCTGCGGCCAGTGCGGGCGTAATCTGGCGGACGTCGGCACCGTGCTGCTGGACAGGGCCGGCCTGATTCAGGAGGCTGACGCCGCTGCGACGGACCTGCTCGCCCCGAAGGGCGGCAGCATCGTGGGCAAGCCCTTTTCGCTTTTTGTAAATCTAGACGATCTGGTGCTCTACTATTCTCACTGGAACGAACTGATCCGATCGACCCGCCGTCAGAATCTGGAAATTGAACTCAACCCCAACCGCGACACCGTGATCCACGCCCAGCTCGTCTTGCGCCTGTTGGACGACCCGCAAGGCGAAGCGTTACGCATCCGTATGGAAATCGGCGACGTTACCGATCGTCGCCAAATTTTGCAGGCGCTCCAAGAAAAACAGGACCTCATCGAGCTCATTGGCAGCCTGACCGAAACCTTTCACCTTCCGGTCGTAAGTCCGGGCGGCAAAACCATCGGCAGCGCCCTGGAGAAGATCGGCCTGGTCTCGGAGGGGCAATACGGCTTTATCGCCCGGTTCGACCTGGCCGGCAAGCAGCTTGTCACCGAATTCCAATGGCACGCCTCATCCGCACGAAATGCCTTACCGGGTGATGCGGCCATTCCATTCAAGCGCATACGCGTCATCCTGGAAAAACTGCTCAAGGGCCGCTCTTATGTCGCCGGGGATATCACCAAACTGCCAGGTGCGGAACGCGGTGTGTGGCGAACGTGGCCCCTCCAGGATACGGGTGCCGTTGTGTGCCAAATGATCTACCGTCGCCAAAGGCCTGTCGGCGTCATTGGTCTGGCCAGTTTGGAACCCAAACCCTGGACACGCGACGCTGTTCTCCTGGTCAAGCTGGCAGGCCGCCTCATGGCGGACACACTGCCCCGGGCCCGCCCCGGCAAGGCAGTTATTCAACCTGCGCATGTAAAGGCCGCAATCGACAATTCGGAACCAAAGCCACGCCAGGCAGCGAAGCCTATCGATGTGGAGGAAATAGAAATCATTATCGATGAAGATAATGTTTCCAAGAAAACCGGTCCGGCACCCGAGCGGATGGAAATCGTATCGGATGCTGAAAACGGTTCCGATGGCGGATTGCGTCTTTTCGCGGCCGATGGCGCCGATTATCAGATGACCTGTCCGAAATGCGGCCGCCAGGAAGCGATTGCGCCGGTTGTATTCGAGAAGATGGGGGCGGTTCTGAGGGTTAATTGTCCCTGCAATTGTTCTTTCCGCATCATTCGCGAGATGCGGCATACCTACCGCAAAGCGGTCAGGCTCGAGGGCCTCTTTGCTCAGGATGTGAGCGACCTCAACAAAATGGCGGTCGTTAATGTCTGGGGACCCATGGTGGTGACGAATATATCCAAGACCGGTTTGAAATTCACCGCGGACAAAGCCAGCCTCTTACGCAACGGCGATCGGGTCCATTTACGGTTTTATCTCGATAACAGTGCCAAAACCCTGATTAAAAAATCCGCCCAGGTGAAATCCATTCAGGGGGACACGGCGGGCTGCGAGTTTTTGGGATCGGACCGGTACGACGTTACCCTGGGATTTTACTTCCTTTAGTCAACCACCCACTCCCCGTTGTCGTCGCGCGGGCGCTTTTATTGCCCCCAGCGTTCCGTCCACATCCTGCAAAAAGAGATCTCGCTGTTATTCTGGGGCACCTTGTGTCGATGGCGGCGCCGTCAGGCGGGCTGAATGGTCCCGTGCGATCAGCATGTAAATCGATGGAATCACAAAGAGGGTGAAAAGGGTGCCGATGGCCATTCCGCCCACCAGCACAAGGCCGATGGAATTGCGGGCCGCCGCGCCGGCCCCGGTGACCAGAACGAGCGGGAAGTGGCCGGCGATAGTAGCCCCGGTGGTCATGAGGATCGGCCGCAGCCGGGTCAGGGCGGCTTCACGGACAGCCGCACGCTTGGCGACGCCCTGCTCCTGAAGATTGTTGGCGAACTCCACGATGAGGATGCCGTTCTTGGAGACCAGACCCACGAGGGTGACCAGGCCGACCTGGGAGTAGATATTGAGCGTGGTGGTCCAGCCTGTGGTCCAAAAGGGGACGTTGGGATCGGGTATTTGGAGAAAAGTGAAGACCAGCGCCCCGAACATGGCCAGCGGGACCGACCCGGCCAGAATGACGAACGGATCGCGGAAGCTGTTGAACTGGGCGGCCAGCACGAGAAAGATAAGCACCACGGCCAGGCCGAACGCCTGGATGAAGGTATTGCCCTCGGTACGCAACTGGCGCGACTCACCAGTATAGTCCAATATATAATCCTTGGGCAGAATTTTGGCGGCCTCGGTTTCCAGAAACCGCAGGGCCTCATCCAGGGGACGAACCGGGACACCGCTGATGGATACGGCGTTGAGCTGCTGGAAGCGGTTCAGTGAGCGCGGCACGGTCGTATTTTCGATGGCGGCCACGGTGCTCAGAGGCACCAGCTGGCCGTTCGGGCCGGAAACATAAATGTTTTGCAGTTGATCGGGATTCAGACGTTCCTGCCTTTTGATCTGGGGGATCACCTTATAGCTGCGCCCGTCGATATTGAAGCGGTTGACAAAGTTGCCGCCCACCATGGAGGCCAGATCAGCACCGACCTGCCGGAGATTGAGACCCAGATCGGCGACGCGGTCGCGGTCGATCACCAGCTGCGATTGGGGTTGGTCGATCTTGACATCGATGATCGGCGGGAAGGCGAACATACCGCTTTGCATGGCCTTGAACTGGATCTGACGGGCAAATGCCAGGATCTGTTCGGGTTCGGCCGTGGCCGTGATAAAGAATTCCACCGGGAACTGGCCGCCCCCTGGCAAGGCGGGAGGGGTGACCGGAAACATGCGAATTCCCGGTATCTGCATGAGGCCGTACTGCACCTCCGGGAGAATTTGAAAAATCGTCCGGTCGCGCTCGCCCCAGGGGGTGACCACCATGCCCCCGAAACCCGATGACGGGGAGGTGATCTGAAAGGTGAATTCGCTTTCGGGAACCCCCAGGAAAACCTTGTTGGCAGCGGCAGCATAGAGACTGGTCTGATCCAGCGTGGCGTTGGCCGAGGCTTCGAGAATGCCGAAGATGACTCCCTGGTCTTCGGTCGGGGCCAGTTCCTTGGCCGACATGACGAACATGGGAACGGTCAGCAGGCTGACGCCGAACCAGACGAGATAGACCGCCGGCCGGGCGTTGAGGGTGGCGTCCAGGGCCCGTCCGTAAAGGGTGCGGATACGGTTGAACAGACGCGACACCCTTCCGGCAAAACCCCGCTCGGACATGCCTTCCCGCAGCAGTTTGGCGGACATGACGGGTGACAGGGTCAGGGCCACCACGCCGGAGATGACCACCGCGCCGGCCAGCGTGAAGGCGAATTCCCGGAACAGGGATCCGGTCAGCCCGCCCTGCAGACCGATGGGGGCATAAACGGCGGCCAGGGTGATCGTCATGGCGATCAACGGCCCGATCAGTTCGCGGGCGCCCAGCAGGGCGGCATCGCCGGGGGAGCGGCCCTCGCTCAAATGACGTTCGACGTTTTCGACCACGACGATGGCATCGTCCACCACCAGCCCCACCGAGAGAACGATGGCCAGCAGGGTCAGCAGGTTGACAGTGAAGCCGAAGGCCTGCATCAGGAAAACCCCGCCGATGAGGGAGAGCGGGATGGCCACCACGGGAATGAGGGCCGAACGAATCGATCCCAGAAAGAGAAAGATGATGATCACCACGATCAGCAGGGTTTCGCTCAGGGTCTTGATGACCTCGCGAATGGCGTTGCGGATATAATTGGTGGCATCGTAGGCGATACGGGCCTCCAGGCCGCTGGGCAGCTGCTGCTGGATGGCCGCCATGGCCGCCCGCATCCGGTCGATGACATCCAGGGAATTGGCGTTGGGAAGAGGCCAGATGCCCATGAAAACGGCGGTCTGCCCCGAAAAGCGCACTTCGGTTTCGTAGTCCTCCGCCCCCAGAACGACATCGGCGATGTCCTGCAGGCGCACGATGGCGCCGCCCTCCTGCTTGATGACCAAACGTTTGAATTCCGCCACCGAGCGCAGGTCGGTATTGGCCACCAAATTCACCTGCACCAGGGCACCCTTGGTGCTTCCCACGGCCGCCAGGAAATTGTTGGCGGCCAGCGCTTCGCGCACTTGAACGGGACTGATGTTGAGGGCAGCCATGCGTTCGGGTTTGAGCCAGATGCGCATGGCAAAGGTGCGGGCGCCGAGGATATCGGCCCGCTGGACCCCCTCCAGGGCCGAGAGCTGCGGTTGAACGATGCGCACCAGGTAGTCGGTGATTTCATTCTGCTTGAGCACATCCGAGGTAAAACTCAGGTAGGCGGAGGCAAAACGGCTGTCCGCCGATTCGACATTTATTTCGGGAATTTCGGCTTCCGGGGGCAGATCGCCGCGGACCTGGTCGACCTTGGCGCTGATCTCGGACAGGGCTTTGATGGGATCGTAATTCAGCTTGAGACGTACGGTGATGGTGGAAAGACCCAGCGCACTCTGGGACTGGATGTAATCAATCCCGTCGGCCGCAGCGATGGCCCGCTCCAGCGGGGTCGTGATAAATCCGCGCACCAGGTCGGCGCTGGCCCCCACGTAGACGGTCGTCACCGTCACCGCCGCGTTGTCGCTGCGGGGATACTGGCGGACATTGAGGGTCCGGATGGCCTGAAGCCCGGCGATGATGATCAGCAGGTTGACCACCAGCGCCAGAACCGGGCGGCGGATGAAGATGTCGGTGAAATTCATAACCCCAAACTATAGCGTGTCGCGGCCTCCTCCAATCGGCCTCTGATGTGGCGGGCGGGCAACGTAGCGATGACGGGCCTCAGCTGTCATCCGGGCTGGGTGCCATTTGGAAATTTGGTGTCAGTTCGTTGTTGACAACGACTTTCTGGCCGTTGCGCAGTTTGAACACCCCTGTGCTGACCACCTGCTGGTGCGCCTGAAGGCCTTCGAGGACCGCAACGAAGTCACCCTGGGTGGCGCCCAGCCGAACAAACTGCTGACGCAGTTGCTTCGCAGGGGGAGCGTCGCCCTGCGCGTCGGTTTCCTCCACGATGAAGACCGAATCGCTGTAGGGCGCGTAGAGGACCGCCGTTGAAGGAATCGTCAGGACGTGTACCTTCCCGGGCAGCAGAACCTCCACGTTGACGAACATGCCGGGACGCAGTTTTTCGTCCTCATTCTGCAGCGTGGCCTGGATGCGGATGTTGCGTGTATCCGCCTCCACCTGGGGATTGATGGCCGTAATCCGGCCTTTGAGGGCCTCGCCTGCAAGAACATCGGTGCGCACGCGCACGGCAAGTCCCGTCTCCAGCCGGGCCAGCTGCTGCTGGGGCAGGAGAAAATTGACAAATATAGGATTCAGAGACTGAAGCGAAACGATGGGGTCACCCTCTTTGATGATCTGGCCAAGGTCAATGCGTCGGATCCCGAGACGTCCGGTAAAAGGGGCCTGGATGGTTTTCTTGTTGATGATCGCTTGAATCCGGTCGATTTCGGCGCGGGCCTGTTTCAGGTTGGCCAGGGCCTGGTCATAGGCCGCCTGGGTGACCACCTGTTCGCTGCGCAGTTCCTTGGCGCGATTATGATTGGCCCGGTTCAGGGCCAGGGTGGCCTCGGCGGCGCGCAGCTGGGCGGTTTCGGATGAAATGTCCTGCTGCACCAGAAGATCGCCGGCGTTGACCAAAGCGCCGGGTTCAAATGCAATCCGCTCCACCTTGCCGGTCAATTCGGCCGTGACAATAACCCCCTGAACGGCCTTGAGCGAGCCCACTGCGGTGAGGCGGGTCTCCCAATTCATCTCCTCGACCACCGCGACGGTTACGGTTGTGGGCGGGGGCGAAAGCGCATTGCCCTGGGCAACCATGCGTTCGATCTGCAGATATTTGATGCCGCCCAGAATGCCGGCGATGGCCGCCAGCAGGAGGATCGATAGTGCAATGCGTTTTTTCATGGATTTGGGTTGATGGCCTTGAATGATTGGGGCTCAGGTGTCGGGTGCTGTGGCTGTTCCAAACAACCAGGCATGTCCATTATCAGAAAGCGCTGGCAGCAACAAGGCCGAAACCTGATTTTCACAGAGGGACGGTTCTACGGAACACCTCCAACAAGCGTCCCGCATGAGGGTTCTTAATGCGAAGTACACCTCAAACCGCGCCATCTCTGTAACTATTTGGGATGCGTTGGAAAAAGTCGTCCCGGGATTTTATGGGGGTCTCCAATTTAAAAAGGTCGCCCGTGGCGGCTGCCAATGATGCCCACGAAAAAATCCAGAAGATCCGGTAGGCCTGACCCGCGGAAAAGGCCTTCGCAGAAATTGTACCTCCCGGGCCCTGTTTTAAAGATAATCGATTCCCAGCACTTTGGTTTTCGTTCGCAGGGTATTGCGATGAATGCCCAGCTTGCGGGCGGCCTGAGAACGGTTGCCATCCGCGGCTTTGAGGACCGCCAGAATATGTTGGCGTTCAAAGGCCCGGATGGCCTTCTTCAGTTCAATGCCGTTGAAGGGGCGGGGATAACGATGCGTTTTAGGCCGGGAAGGATCGGCGGCATTTACCATCAGATCCTGTTGAACGTTGCACAGCCGTCCCAACAGAAATTCAAATTCCCGCACATTGCCTGGCCAGTCACAGGCTTTCAAGGAGAATCGGGCACGGTTGGAGAAGTGCCTGCGCGTCATTTTGTTGCGGCGTGCAATCTGCTTCATGAAATGTTCGAGCAGCAAACCGATGTCTTCACCCTTTGCGCTGAGAAGCGACAGGTCGATGGGCATCTCGCTCAGGCGGCTGTATAGATCTCCGCTGAACAGGCGCGCATCGACGAGGGCTTTCAGGTTCTGGCTGGTGGCGGCGATGATGCGGATGTCCGCCTTGATGGTTTGCTGGGTGCTTGGGTGAACAAGTTTTTTGTGTTGAATGACATGGACCAGGGTGGCCTGCATGTCCAGGGATAGATAGTTGATGTTGTTTAGAAAAAGGCTTCCATTGT
>JASJCD010000110.1 GCA_030066135.1 Desulfobacterales bacterium
CTGGCCATCCTGATCACCATCGTCTCGCTGGTCTTCGCGGGCGAGTTCTTCTCCAACTGGGTCCGGGGGAAGCTGCGATGACGGCCGAACAGCATGCCCAGAACCACCCCGAGATCTGGCGTCGCTTTTCGCCGCGCGAAACCCTCTTGCGCTACATCTGGTATCTGGGGGCCGTGTTCGTGGCGGTCTGGTCGATCAGCAATCTCGACATCCCCTGGTTCTATTTCCTGGACGCCCACCTTCAGGCCTATGACCTGGCTTACCGGATGTGGCCGCCCGATCTCGAATTTCTGGAAATCCTGGTGGATCCCCTGCTGGAGACCATCCACATCGCCACCCTGGGCACGGTGGCCACCGTGGTGATCGCCTTTCCGATCGCCTTTCTGGCGGCGCGCAATACGAGCCCCAACGCCGCCACCTGGTTTGTGGGCCGTTTCATTCTGGTGACTTCCCGTTCGGTCAATACCGTGGTCTGGGGGCTGCTCTTCGTGGCCATCTTCGGCCCCGGTCCCATGGCCGGGATCTGGGCCATCGCTTTCCGTTCGATCGGTTTCATGGGCAAGCTGGTGGCCGAGGCCATCGAGGAGATCGATGAAGGGGTGGTGGAGGCCATCGAGTCCACCGGCGCATCCCGGCTGCAGGTTCTCTGGTACGGGATTCTGCCCCAGGTCCTGCCGGTCATTTACGGCACCACGGTCTACCGCTGGGACATCAATATCCGGGAGTCCACCGTCCTGGGGTTCGTGGGCGCCGGCGGCATCGGCATATTGCTGTACTCCTCCATCAACCAGTTCCAGTGGCAGGAAGTCTCGCTCATGCTGATCGCCGTGTTCGGCGTGGTGCTGATCAGTGAATTCGTTTCGGCCACCGTCCGGCAGCGTATCACCTGAGAACGACGCGTCTCCCGCACGCTTTAACCGTGCCCTGCACCCCTGCGAGCAAAAATTACAGGGCCTCGGGGTGAGGCCTTCACCCCCGATGATGGTTGGCGGTGGTTTCTGGGGATTCACTTTGGCATTCACCTGCGTTATATTCCCTGATCAAATGCGATAACAGGAAGGCCGCATCCTTGCCGGGCCGTCCCGCCGGCAGGAACACCCGCGCGGCCAAGGAGAACGCCTTGCCATGTCGACCAATGTCAATCCCTATCTGATCCGCTGCCCGGAATGTAAAACCCGCAACCGCATACCGGCCGCCAAATTCGGCGGCACGGCCCGCTGCGGAAAGTGCCGTGCCGCCATCCGTACTGGGGACGTCCTGATCGAGCAGCCCCTGCTGGTGACGGATGCCAATTTTGAGGAAAAGATCCTGGGTTCGCCCATTCCCGTGCTGGTATTCGCCTGGGCCCCGTGGTGTCCGTCCTGCGGCCAGATCGCGCCGCAGTTCGATGCCTTTGCCGTCGAATCACGCGGTCGGGTGCGGGCCGGCAAGTTGAACGTGGACGCCAACCCGGTGCTGGCACGCCGGTTCAATATCCTGAGCGTGCCCTTCATGTTCGTGTTCGACAACGGCCAACTGCGACAGAGTTTGCCGGGGGGGATGATGAAGCATGATATGATGATGCTCATGGCTTCCTACATCTGAGGGGCCGTGAGAAAGGGCATCTTTCGGCCCTGAACGGCGTTCTCGCGTTTTGCCAGTCCTCGACGTAGTGAAAATACGCCTTCGGTTGTCAAAACGCTGCGGCCTTGTTCAGAACCGAAAACTACCCCTTCTCACACCCCCTTTGGGCAAGCAGATATAAAATGGTAATTGTTCGAAATACGGCCAATAAGAAACTTGGGTTGCGCGAAGCCCCCGTCATTGCGGCGTACGCCTTGTACAGCCTCATTCCTCGGGCTTCGCAAGCCGTCTATCGAACGTTTGACGAATCCGTCTGCGAATTTAACTGACGGTGGAACATTTACAATGGGTGCGCCTGTGAAAGAACCGATAGGTACAAGTCTCGTCGATCGCGTGGAAGCAAAGATCCGGGCGCTGTTCCGGGAAGGTTTGCCCATCACGAGCGATGTCGTCGCTTACATCGAAGCCACCCTGGGGTCGGCCGACCCGCATATCGTGGCGGATCTGTTGGACCGCCCCGGTGAAAGCGAGAGCGATACGCTTCTGGAATTGGTGTTTTTTCCGGATGCGGATTTTCAGTGCGGTCTCGAGACGGTGCTCATGGGAGGCGGTCTGGAGGCGAATGACCGGTCCCGCCTGGCCGGGCGCTTGATGGATGTGCCTGCCTGGGCCCGCTTGGTGTTTCCATCCTGTCCCCGGCAGATGGGCTGTCGTCTGCCGAGGGCTGGTGTGAAACCCTTCCTGGCCCGTTTGCGTCTTGGCTGGTCGATCGACGGGCGTCTTCGCAAAGCGCTGGTCCAATACGCGGCCCGGCAGGGGGGGGCTGGTGCCGCCCCCGGTCTGCTGAAGGTTAAATTGCGCAATGCCGGTTTGCAACAGACCGACGGTCAGGTGGGGCTGCTGGTTGATTTTCTCGAACGCATGCCACCGGACGACGGGCGTTGGGATGCATGCTTCGATTTTCTGATGGCCTTCCTGCCGGAACACGGGGATACGCACAATTTTTTCCGGGCGCTCATGGCCCGCAAGATGTATTTGCTGCGCCATTTGGCCAAAGCCCGCCGGCAGGCCGAACAGATGTCGCGCAGCAACATGGAAACCTTGAGCGCGACCGGATTCCGTGCGGCCTATTTCGATACGGCGGCGGCCGAACAGGCTCTTGGATATATCGATGCGATCGCCCTGGCGGTATACGGTCGCACCGAGCAATTTGACGGCACCCCCGTAAGCACGGATCTGGGCACGATGGGCGCTGCCGATATCGAAGGGGTCGTGCGGCGGCTGCTTTGATTTCAGGGTGCATAGCAGGTTCTATGGGCCACGGCCTGCACGGACCGCTGTCGTCCAACCGATCCGATGGCACGTCTTTATCGACATGGCAGCTTCCCTTGGCGCACAGGCGTTTACAAATCATCCGATTTCGCATAGGTTGCCACCCGCCGTCGACGTATCCGCGTCGGCGGCGTCCGGATGCTGTGATCGATCGGGGCGGCGGCCCAAACCGCTGAGCGCCGCTGAAAGGCAGGTGATATGAATTTCAGAGTTATGGTTGTTTGCGTTCTGTGGTCTTTGGCTGTGATTATGCTGGTTGGGGTCGCGCCGGCGGCGGCCCAGGAGGAGCTAGACCCCCTGGTGGCGGAGATCCTGGATCGGGTCGAGACCCGGTACACCCGGGCGGGGTTCAGCGCGCGCTTCCACCTGACATCGACGCTCAAGGCCATGGAAGTTACGGATGAGGCCGCGGGTCAACTCTTCGTCAAATACCCGGGCAAGATGCGCTGGTCCTACGAAACGCCCAGCCCGATGTTGTTCGTCACTGACGGCGATAGCCTGTGGATGTATCAGCCGGAAGAAAACCAGGTCACCGTGGGCCTGGCCTCTGAAGTGCTGGGCGGTCAGGAAGGCGCGAGCTTCCTGTCCGACATCCGTCTGCTGCGCGAAGCCTTTCGCATTGCGCTCGATCCGGGCGGCGGTGAAGAGATCGTGCGCCTGAAACTGCTTCCCGAGGGCGACACCAGCGACATCGCCGAGGTCTACCTCAAAATTCGGCGCGATACCTATGATATTGTCGAGGTCATCACCACCAACCTCTATGGCGACCAGACCCGTATTGCGTTGACGAACTTCGACCACAACGCCGTTTTGCCGGAGGACCTGTTCCGGTTCGACATCCCGGCGGGGACGGACGTGCTCCAATTCTAAACGCGGATTGGAAACGAAAGGTAAAATCATGGACGTTGAAATTCAAAGCCGTATCAAGGCCTTGCTCAAACAGAAGAATGCCATTCTGCTGGCCCATAACTACCAGCCCCCCGAAATCCAGGACGTGGCCGATTTCTGCGGCGACTCGCTTGAGCTCAGCATACGTGCCGCTGAAACCCAGGCCGAGGTTCTGGTGTTCTGCGGGGTTCATTTCATGGCCGAGACGGCCAGTATTCTCTCGCCCCAGAAAACCGTGCTCCTGCCCCGCACAGACGCGGGCTGCCCCATGGCGGACATGGTGACGCCCGAAGCATTGCAAGCCCGTATCGAAAGCCTGCCGGGGGTTCCGGTGGTGACCTACGTAAACTCTTCGGCCGCCGTCAAGGCGCTCTCGACCATCTGCTGCACCTCGGCCAATGCCGCCGCGGTGGTCAACAGCCTCGATGCCGACGAAGTCCTCATGGTGCCCGACCGCAACCTGGCCCGCAACACCGCCGCCCAAACCGACAAGAAGGTTCACCTCTGGGACGGCTGCTGCCCCTTTCACGACATCCTGACACCGGAGATGGTCTTAGCGGCCAAAGCCGCTCACCCGGAGGCGCTTTTTCTGGCCCATCCCGAGTGCCTGCCCGAAGTGGTGGCCCTGGCCGATGCCGCCGTGAGCACATCGGGGATGATCCGCTTCGCCCGCGACAGTCAGGCGAGCACCTTTCTCGTGGGCACCGAGGTGGGCATGCATTACCCCCTCCAGAAAGCCTGCCCGGACAAGGAATTCATCATGGTCTCGGAGCGGATGCACTGCGACGACATGAAGAAGATCAGTCTGGAGGACGTGCTGCGCTGCCTGGAAACGATGGGAGGGGAGGTCAAGGTACCGGAAGATATCCGGGTGCCGGCGCTCACGGCTGTCGAGCGCATGATTGCAGTGACGGCCAGCTAGCCGTTTTGGCCTTGATCTAAACCCTCCACCTCTGTTTGAGGAGCCTTCGAGGTTCGACCGATCCGTTGATTTTCTCTGTTACTTTTCTTGGTCGCCCAAGAAAAGTAACCAAAAAAAGGCGCCCGTGCCCCGCTTTATCCTGTGCGTCGGTGCCAGGGTCGGCGCGTGTCGGAACTCGCTTCGCTCAGACAGGCCGACACGCTTTATCCGCCCCCGCCACCGATGCTCGGCGCGGGGCAAAGGGTAGCTCAAGCCGAGCGTCTGAAAGCGTTTCCAAGCCCGCCTCAGGGGGGCCACTTGATGCCCCCCGCTCTGCGGGAGGTGTATCACGCGCTAATCAATTCATACTATTCAATCTAAGTCCAAGCCTCCAGATTTCCACTGCCGGGATCAAATCAAACCTTCATCTTCCCATCCGAGTTTAACCAGTGTGATTTGGTCCGGGTGGCTGTTTCCCAGACCGAACTTGGTATCCGCCGCTTCAATATGCAGAGGGCGGGGGCTGATGGGGCGGACTTGATTAAAGTGCCGGTTGCGCTGGGCCTGGATGATTTGCGCGCCGGTGGCATCGGCGGCCACCGGATCCGTGCTGACGATCAGGCCGCCGTAGGGCCAGGTGTAGCGCCGGCTGAAATGGTGCGGCCCAACGCCGTGAAAAAGGGGGGTGAGCATCACCAGGATATTCAGCCGCGTTTTACCGGCCACGTGTGGTTCCTGCCAGATCGTGCCCAGTCGTTCACATGCATTGCCGTGATAGGCCCAGGGCCGCGGCACGAACATGATGTAGTTTTTTAGCAGTGAACCCAGCCCCGACCAGTGATGGGTGCGCATGGGCCGGATGTTGATCAGTACGGTGGCGCGTTTGAAGACCGGGTTGCTTCTTACCTTGCGATCATCCACGGCGATACGGTTTCCGTCGACGCCGACAGCCAGGAGGCGTGCCGTGATGGCCCTCTCGAGCGCACCGGGTGTGGGCAGGCGGCCCCATACATTGCTTTTGATCCCGACGGTATCGTCGGGCGAGGCGATTTGCCGCCAGGCGGATCCGGGATCGCGGGTGTCCAACATGACCATTACGGCTTCATCGAGCATTTGCACCACGATCTTTTCATCCAAGGTGCCATAGCCGCTTGTGGCATTGGCATTCCTGATCAGCACCACGGTACTTTTTCGCGTGGCCTGGGCGGCGGCTCTGGCCACCAGGGGAAAGCCCATCATCGTTCCCATCACGGCACAGGAGCCGGTGCGAAGAAAATCACGACGTGTAATGATCTTTCGTTTTTGCGTCATGACGGCCCTCCGTTAATTGCGTTTACCGCATGGCTAATGCTCCGGCGTGTTGCCGGAATGCTTAAGGCATATTATCCAGCAGGGCTTCCGCCCTCGCCTCGCTGTCGGCTTCCAGGACGATGGCCAGAAGGTTATCTA
Source organism: Desulfobacterales bacterium (assembly GCA_030066135.1). Lineage (GTDB taxonomy): Bacteria > Desulfobacterota > Desulfobacteria > Desulfobacterales > UBA5852 > JABZFP01. The sequence continues at coordinate 6,134 of JASJCD010000110.1, forward strand.
TTCGTCTGATGGCCGTCCAGCGGCCGTTTTCCAACAGCGCAACGCCACGTGCATTGGCATCCGGAATGTAATATTTCAAAAATTTTTCCTGGGAACGGATGGCTGCCTCCGCGGTGGGGTATTGCACCAGAAGGAAGGTCGCGGTTTGGTTGTCGAACCGGTAATCGGCCAGTGCTACCTTCGTATCCGGGGAAATATGAAGTAAATTTTCGTCGGATAGGTAGTAGTGGAAGTTCAGCACGACGGGGTGGTGCAGATAGCGGACACGATCGGATTGCAGCCCTGCCGCCGGCAGCCGCGAAATCAACTCGGGCCTGGCGCCGGTGCTGCCAATCGACGCCGCGACCTTTTGACCGATTTCAATCACAGCGTTTTGGGCTGCCTCGGTTTCTTCCTCCGTGTAAATGGAAACAAAGAACCGGTCTTGCCAGAAACTGAGCCATCCCGGCCGCAGACGGCCATCCTGCCCGATGGCGAATTTATCCCCGTCGAGATCATGGGTGAAGACGCCATAGGCATCTTCCGAGGACCCCATGTCGAAGATATCCAGAAGGATTGATGGTCCGCCGCTGACGCTGTATCGGCGTGAAAGACACTGCCTCAGGTTGTAAGCCCGGTACACTTCGGTCCCGCCATTGATATAGCCAAAGAGGGTTTCCGCATTGAAAAAGCGGTCTTTTCCTGCTGCCGACCACGGACCGACACGGGACGGCAGGTCACGCTGCAGACTTTCAAGGGGGCTGGCGTGGGTATTGGGGGGCATAGGGCCTACCACCAGGCTTAGGACAAGAACAACGCTGGCCAGCCATGCTGACCGGATTTGAAAAAGGTTTGCCATGCGAGCACCCGTCAACCCATGGATTCGGACAAGCCCCGGAACGAACGTGGTAATGCATCGCCAATAATCTCGGCCGCGATGCCGAGGGTTTACATGCAGGACAGGAAAGTCACTTCTTAAAGCGAATTGAGATCCCCATGCCGCGTTTCCACCCTTTGGGGTGCATTGCGTTTTGCCGGCGACACGCCGCCGTCCAGGCGCCCAAGGGGCGCCAGGGCCGCTCCGGGTTGATAAATCATGCGCGCGAAGCCCTCCGTCACGCGACCATCTCGTCGGGAATGTCGGCGTTGGTGTAGACTTTCTGGACGTCATCGCAATTGTCGAGCATGTCCATCAGCCGGATCATCTGTTGGGCCTCCTTGCCTGCGAGGCTGGTGGTATTCTGGGGCAGCATGGTCACCTCGGCGGCGATGTGGGTGATGCCGGCCGCGTCGATGGCCTCCCTGACGGCCTCGAAGTCTTCAGGGGCGGTGATCACCTCGAAATTGCTGCCGTCTTCACGAACGTCCTCGGCCCCGGCCTCCAGGGCCGCTTCCATGAGCTGGTCCTCGTCGATCGCTGATTTTTCCACCACCAGATAGCCCTTGGTGTCGAACATCCAGGCGACACAGCCGCCGGCTCCCAGGTTTCCCCCGCACTTGGAAAAGCAGTGCCGGATCTCGGAGACGGCCCGGTTTTTGTTGTCCGTGAGGGATTCCACGAATACCGCCGCTCCACCGGGCCCATAGCCCTCGTAGGTGCTTTCTTCGTAACTGACGCCCTCGAGTTCGCCCGTACCCTTCTTCACGGCCCGGTCCATGTTGTCCTTGGGCATATTCTCGGCCTTGGCCGCATCCAGCGCACGGCGCAGCCGGGGGTTGGATGCCGGATCGCCGCCGCCCATGCGGGCCGCCACAGTGATCTCCTTGATCAATTTGGTGAATATCTTGCCGCGACGCGCATCCTGGGCGCCCTTGCGGTGCTTGATGTTGGCCCATTTGCTGTGTCCTGCCATCTATGCCTCCTGTTGCCGGCCCTTGCCAATGACGAAGATTTCTCGGCTGGCCTTGCGGCTGCTCTGGGGTTTGTATATGCGTTGCTGCGCAAAAGTATGCCGGACCTGCCGGACAAACGCTTCAAAGTCCGGGCCCTGGAAAATTTTACAGATGAAATGGCCGCCCGGGTGCAGGTGGTCCCTGGCGATCGCCAGCGCGGCTTCGCACAGGTTGAACGAGCGGGCCGCATCCACGTCCCGGTGCCCGGTGGTGGCCGGGGCCATGTCGCTGATCACGGCGTTGAAGCCCGGTGCCAGCGCTTCGAGGATGGCCGCATCCGGGGCAAGGATGTCGCCCTGCAGCACCCGGACATGCCCGGGCAGGGGCAGGGTGACGGGCTTGAGATCGATACCGACCACCCCGCCGTCGGGTCCAGTGATCCCGGCCGCATATTTGGTCCAGGCGCCGGGGGCGCATCCCAGGTCCAGGACGCGTCCGCCCCGGCGAATAATCCCAAAGCGCTTCTGGATTTCCTGAAGCTTGTAGACGGAACGGGCCGGGAATTTTTCTTTCTGCGCCCGGCGGGTGTAGTGATCCGCCCATTGGTTTTTGGGCCGTTTGCTTTTGGGGCGCCTGGTGCGCATCTGTCCTGCTTTCAGCCGGTCGCCGCCATGGGGCATTCCGGCCGTAACATGCTGTCATCAAATAACAAAGCGAAATTTTATACAATTATTCGTTGTGTCCCGTCAACCGGGATCATGCCGGCCGTCTGACAGGCAGGCGTGCAAACGGGAAGGCGGGGGGAATCTGCAGCCGGGTGTCAGAAGATGGTCTCGAGGGCTTCTTCCAGGCTGCGCACACCGATGATCTCGCCCCGGGTACGCTTGTCGAGGCGCCGGAGATTGCTGCGGGGCACGACGATGCGCTGGAATCCCATCTTGAACGCTTCGCTGGCGCGGATGTCCACGTGGCCCACGGCGCGAACTTCGCCCGTGAGACCCACTTCGCCCACGATCAGGGTCCCCTCGGGCACGGCCTTGTCCGTGAAGCTCGAGGCCACGGCGGCGGCCACGGCCAGGTCCACCGCCGGCTCGTCCAACCGCACCCCGCCGGCCACGTTCATGAAGACGTCCTGGCCGATCAGGTGCAGCCCGAGTTTTTTCTCCATCACCGCTACCAGCAGGGCCACGCGGTTGGCATCCAGGCCCAGAATCGTGCGCCGCGGGGTGCCGTAGCTCGAACCGCTCACCAGGGCCTGCAGTTCCACCAGAATCGGCCGGGTGCCCTCCATGCTGGCGGTCACCACCGAACCGGGTGACTCGGTGGGCCGTTCGGATAAAAACACGGCCGAGGGGTTACCGACCTCCGCCAGTCCGGATTCGCGCATTTCAAATACACCGATTTCGTTGGTGGAGCCGAAACGGTTCTTGACCGCCCGTAATACGCGGAAGACGTGGTTGCGATCGCCCTCGAAATAGAGCACGGTGTCCACCATGTGTTCCAGCAGCCGCGGTCCGGCAATGGCCCCTTCCTTGGTGACGTGGCCCACCAGCAGTATGGGGGTGCCCGTGCGCTTGGCCAGCAGCATCAGACGCACGGTGGACTCGCGCACCTGGCTGACGCTGCCGGGGGCCGAGGTCAGCTCGGGGCTGAACATGGTCTGGATCGAGTCCACCACCAGAACGTCCGGACGGTGCTCCTCGACCATCTGGATGATCCGGTCGAGATCGATCTCGGAGACCACCAGCAGGTCGGGGGCCACGGTTTCCAGCCGCTGGCTGCGCAGCCGGATCTGGCGAACGGATTCCTCCCCCGAGACATAGAGCACACGGGCGTCGCTGCAGGCCAGTCCGTAGAGCGCCTGGAGCATGAGGGTCGATTTGCCGATGCCCGGATCGCCGCCGATCAGCACCAGGCTGCCGCCCACGAGCCCGCCGCCCAGCACCCGGTCGAATTCGGCGATACCGGTCAGGCGGCGTGTCTCGGCATCCAGGGTGACCGCATCGATGGGCACGGGGCGGGCCACCACCTGGCTGCCGGACAGCGCCGTGATCGGCCCCTTGCCGGCCGGGCGCTCTTCGGTCATGCTGTCCCATTGCTGGCATTCGGGGCATTTGCCCATCCAGCGCGGGGTCTGGTAGCCGCAGGACTGGCAGGTAAAAACGGTTTTAGGGGGTTTCTTGGCGGCCATGGCTTCCGGGAAATCTCCACTGCTGGGGTTGCTGTTTGCCGGCCATCGTAAACTGCCCGCCTCCGCGGATGAACGCAGGCATTTTCATATGCCTTTTAGATACCAAAGGCGATCAGGGATGCCAATAGCCACGGTGATTTGCCGAATTCTTGCGTGACCCATGGACTTGAGACGGTGTTGTGGTTAGAATGGAAGCGGCAACGATCGGGCATTCTCTTCAGTCGGGCCGGGCGTCGGTTTCTGTATGCAGCCACGGGCAGGTCCCGCGGCCCAGACGCAACAAGGGTTTTAAGGTTTTTCAGGGGAGGCGGTTATCACCCCTCGCGTCGGCCTAAAGGCTTGCGGCCGCCTGACCGATAGCAGTCTGTAAGCCGAACGATTTCCCAATCGCATTTACCGACAGATGGAAGGCAGGATGGACAGCAGATTAAAACGTACCATGCCGGGCGGTATTGGTCGCGGGCTCCGATGGCTGGGCCTCGTCCTGGCCGGCATCCTGTTGATGGGTGCCGCCCCGAACTCGGATTATTTCGTATCCCTCAAGAAGCGCCTGGTGGGTGACGGATTCGATCAAGACCGGATCGGAGACATGTTTGCCCGTCCCGAAGCCGAGATTGCCATCGACGGCGTATCCCTCTTTTTCCGCCACAGCGAAGCCCGGCTGGACTACAATCAGTTTCTGCGCCCCAAGCGGATCAGCATGGCCCGGCGCTATCTCGCGGCTCACGCCGCCGAGCTCAATGCCGCCCACGAACGCTATGGCGTAGCCCCCGAGGTGATCACCGCCATCCTGCTGGTGGAAACCAACCTGGGCGGCATGAGCGGGCGCCAGAAGGTGTTCAATATCCTGGCCACCATGGCGGCGCTTGAAGGCCGCGCGGCCCGGGAATCCTTCTGGGCCACCATGCCCACCGAAAAACGCATCTCCCGCAAGAAATTCAATGCCAAGGCCGACCGCAAATCCCGCTGGGCCTACCTCGAGTTGAAAGCCCTTTTGAAATATGTTAGCCGGGAAGACCTTGATCCGCTGACCCTGCAAGGGTCCTATGCCGGGGCCATGGGCTACTGCCAGTTCATGCCGAGCAATGCCCTTAAACTGGGTGTGGACGGCAACGGCGACGGGCGTGTCGATCTCTATGACCATGCTGACGCCATCGCCAGCGTGGGCAATTATCTCAAGCACCATGGCTGGCGGCCGGAGCTCAGCCACCAAAAGCGCTATAAGGTGATTCTCAAGTACAATTACAGCAAACCCTACGCAAACACGATTCTCAAGATTGCGGACAAGTTGAAAGGTTGACGATGGATTTCAAGATGGCGCTTGTTGTGCTGGCGGCCAGCGTGCCCTTTTTTATCTTCACGGTCTGGGCCTTGGTGGACGTTTTCATGAAGGACTTCGGCTCCACCGGCCGCAAGGTCCTGTGGGCCCTGATTGCCGGATTTCCTTTCCTGGGCGCCGTGATCTATCTGCTCTTCGGATTCCGTAAAGGCCGCAAACCCGAAAATGCTTGATTGCGGCCCGCAATGCCTTAGAAGTTGACTAAATGAGGTTTTTTGGCTACATCATCCTGGTCGTTTAACACAAATGGGGTCCCATCGTCTAGCGGTTAGGACGCCGGCCTCTCACGCCGGAAACCGGGGTTCGATTCCCCGTGGGATCACCACCGATTATTACTAGGTTTCTATACCTAACATTTGCCGTTTGGGCAGTTGACCACTGCCCAGACGGCTTTTTTATTTCCTTAGATCCCTCGTCGATGGCCCGTGGGCGCAGGCAGTCGGCACGGCTTATTCATTCGCGATGAAAACGGCCACGTTGTCAGTAGGACCAACGAGCGGTGCGGATGGCCAGGCGTGCGGTGCGCCATTCGGTTTTATGAGGGATGGCCTCAAACCCGCTGGAGAGGTTTGATGGGCTTTCGGGCCAATTGTCCTGGAAAGGGGCTTGAAGACGAGGAAATTGTCTGGCAAGAAATGTTAATCGTCTAAGTATCAATCCGTGCGGCACACCTGATTGGGCTGCGTTCGGATCGATTTCGGGTGGCGAATTATAAAGCGGCCCCTATGGCGGCCATGAAATCAGTCCGCTCCTTGAGGGGATGGATGTCAACAATCGCATTTGTGTGGGAGGTCAATCATGCCTGAGATCATCATGGCCCTGGACCAGGGTACCACCAGTTCGCGGACGATTCTGTACAATGAAAAGGGCGATCCCATCGCCATGGCCAGCGAAGCATTCCCCTGCCACTACCCGCAGGCGGGGTGGGTCGAGCAGGAACCCGAGGACATCTGGCGAACCCAGAAGAACACCATGGAGGCGGCCCTGGAAAAGGCGGGGTTGAGCCTGGCGGACGTGTCGGCCATCGGCATAACCAACCAGCGTGAAACGGTCATTGCCTGGCACGCCGAAACGGGTAAGGCCGTGGGCCCGGCCATCGTCTGGCAGTGCCGCCGCACGGCCGACTATTGCGACGAATTGAAGGCCGAGGGGTTCGACGCGGTGATCAAGGCCAAGACCGGCCTGGTCACCGATGCCTATTTTTCCGGCTCCAAGATCCGCTGGATTCTAAGGAACAATATCGAGGCGCGGGACCTGGCCCGTCAGGGGAAGCTCAAGGTGGGGACGGTGGACAGCTGGCTCATCTGGAACCTGACCAGCGGCAAGGTCCATGCCACCGACGCCAGCAACGCCAGCCGCACGATGATCTACGACATTCATGCGATGCAATGGGAGCAGGAAATTCTTGAGAAAATGGGGATCCCCGAGGACATTCTGCCCGAGGTCAAACCTTCCAGCGGTGTGTTCGGATCGACCGACAAGGAGATATTCGGCCACGCGGTGCCCATCGCCGGCGTTGCCGGCGACCAGCAGGCCGCCCTCTTCGGCCAGGCCTGCTATTCCCGGGGGATGACCAAAATCACCTACGGCACCGGTCTTTTCATGATGATGAACACCGGCGCCGAAGCCATTGCCTCCGGCTCGGGGCTGCTCACGACCATCGGATGGCAGATCGGCGACGAGGTGACCTACGCCCTGGAAGGCTCGGTATTCATCGCCGGCGCCCTGATGCAGTGGATGCGCGACGATCTCGATTTCTTTACGGACGTGGCCGCAACCGAGGCCATGGCCACCGCCATACCGTCCACCGAAGGACTTTACATCGTTCCGGCTTTCGTGGGGTTGGGCGCCCCCTATTGGGATCCCTACGCCCGGGGACTGATGGTGGGCATCACCCGCGGTACGACCAGGAACCATATCGTGCGCGCCGGTCTCCAGTCGATTGCCTACCAGGCCAACGACCTGATCGGCGCCATGGCCACCGATTCGGGCATCCGAATCAAGACCGTCCGCGTGGACGGCGGGGCCAGCGCCAACAACTACCTCTGCCAGTTCCAGGCCGACATCCTGGGTGTCACGCTGAGCCGCCCCCGGAACGTCGAAACCACGGCCATGGGGGCCGCCTTTCTGGCCGGGCTCGCCACGGGGGTCTGGGCGGACATGGACCAGATCAAGGCCTACTGGCAGGAGGACCGCGCTTTCCACCTGAACCAGTCCCAGGAAAAAGTGGATGCCTGCCTGCGTGGGTGGCAGAAGGCCGTCGAACGCGCCAAGGGCTGGGCCCGGGACGAATAGCTGGAAAACCAGCACCCAACGGGAGTGGCCGTCGTCAGCGAGGCCCTGAGCGCCCCGGCCGTCACCGTGGGCCTGGAGCGTCCTGGAAATCTATGTGGGCCCATGTACCCGCCAATCACGCAGGCCCGTTTGAAAGGTTGCCCCCAATAGCTGGCGATACCAACTATTTGACTTTGCAGCCTGAGTATTCAAATCCACATCGCAAAGAGGGGACGCGTTGCCTGACCCCACTTAATTCGATTATACTGACGGAGGATATGATGACGCCGGATGAGCAGGAAGACCAGACGATTTACAAGGTCGTTGTCAACCATGAAGAACAATATTCGATCTGGCCCGCTGACAGGGAAAATGCACTTGGCTGGACCGACGAGGGCAAGAGGGGCACCAAGGAAGCGTGCTTGGCGCATATCAAGACGGTTTGGACCGACATGCGCCCGCTGAGCCTGCGCAAGCAGATGGAGAAAATGGGCCCAGATAAACAAGATGAGAAATGAAGCTTGGATTAAACGCTCCGGCCAAGATCCCCAAACAGGCTTTCGATTGTTTTGTTTTCCATATGCCGGAGGAGGGGCCTCGTTCTTTCGCACCTGGCCGGAAAGATTGCGGCCCGACATCGAGGTCTGCGCCATCCAACTTCCGGGAAGAGAAGAACGTTTAGCGGAGACACCTATAGATAGGCTTACGTCGTTGGTCGATGTGCTCGTTGATGTCGTGTCCCCTTACATGGATTTGCCGTTTGCTTTTTTCGGGCACAGCTTAGGGTCGCTGGTTGCTTCTGAATTGACACGCCGGCTTCGTCGTCAAAAGGTCTCCTGCCCTCGACTGTTATTCGTGTCAGGCAGCCGTGCACCGCAAATACCCGATCCGGGTCCCCCCAAGCATCAGTTGCCCGATGCCGGATTTATCGCGGCCTTGCGTCGTTTCAACGGTACGCCGAAGGCCGTGTTGGACAATCCAGAGTTGATGGAGCTGTTTTTACCTCTGCTGCGAGCAGACAAGCGCCTTTGCGAAACCTATATTTATGACCCTGACGATCCTCTTGACTGCCCCATCTCAGCCTTTGGCGGTTCGGAGGATCAGGAAGTTAGCCGCGAAGAATTGGCAGCATGGCGCGATCAGACGCGAAGTATGTTTAATATGCAATTGTTTCCGGGCGACCATTTTTTTTTGAGTGGAAGAAAAGGCAATGACCTTTTGGAAGCCATGGCAAAGGATATCCGGAAGATAACCCGCAAGGCGAGGTGAGCAGGGTAGATAAAAGGAAAGCTGCTCGATTAAGGCGGTTTTTAGGACATTCTTTGCCATGCATTATGATAACACCTTAAGAAGGTTTCAGAAAAAAATGCAGTTGATATTCTTGGCCGGTGGAAAAGGCACTCGCATGCAATTGGAACCATTGGGTGTTAACAAGAAGTGTTTAGTTCCGTTAAACGGAATTCCCCTCTTGGGTCATTTAATTCAAAGTTTGAAGAATTATATCAATTTAGATTTAGCTACCATTTTTGTGATTCCCAAAAGTGACAATAGTATAATCGAATATGTGCGAGGTTTAAGAATAAAAGCTGAATTTGTCGAGCAAGAGAAACCTGATGGCATTGTAAATGCCATGCTACTAGCAAAAGATAAATTGATGACAAATGAAGGCCTATTTGTTTTAGCCGATATTGTGCTAAAGGGCGTGATTGCTCGAGAATGGCAGATCAAACCAAAGAACCCATCTCTATTTATTTGGAATCAGGCGCCAAATTCGGCCACAGGGAATAATTTTGGAGTTGAAATCGATAGGGGAAAGATTGTGGGTGTAATTGAAAAGCCATCACGCTCTAATGGATTGTACTGTGGAATGGGACTGTATTTTTTTGATGA
>JASJCD010000111.1 GCA_030066135.1 Desulfobacterales bacterium
GTGAGCCGGCCGGCCGCTTCCAGATAGTCCTGACGCGTGGGGTCGCGCCCTTCCCATTGGGCCAGCAGTCTTTCGATTTTTATTCGCACCGCCAGTTCCCCGTAAACGCGACCGGACAGGTTAATGCAGTTTTCCCACGGCCGCCTCCACCGCGGCCACGATCGCCCCGTCGTGGATCAGTGCCACGACCCGTTTCACATCTTCGGCCAGAATGCGATCTTCATCCAGGCGGGGCACGCTCGCGCGAATGACGCCGTAGGCGGCTTCGGTGCCTGCGCCGGGTTTCATATTGGTGAAAAGGTCCAGGGCCTGGGCGGCACACATAAGCTCAATGGCAATCACCTGTTCCGCATTTCTGACGACCTCACGGCATTTGCGCGCTGAAATCGTCCCCATGGAGACGTGGTCTTCCTTGTTGGCAGAGGTCGGAATGGAGTCCACCACCGCCGGGTGGCTCATGACCTTGTTTTCCGACACCAGGGCTGCCGCCACGTACTGGGCAATCATGAATCCGGAGTTGAGTCCGCCGTCCTTGACCAGAAAGGCCGGGAGGCCGCTGAGCTTGGGGTTGACCAGGCGTTCAATCCGGCGCTCGGAGATATTGGCGAGCTCGGCCACGGCCATGCACATGAAATCCAGGGCCAGAGCGACCGGCTGCCCGTGGAAATTGCCGCCCAGAAGAAAATCGTCCGTTTCCGGATCAATCAGCGGATTGCCGGTGGAGGCGTTCATCTCCGTTTCAAGCACTTTGCGGGCGTAGGTGATGGCATCGCGGCTGGCGCCATGAACCTGCGGCGAGCAGCGCAGGGTGTAGGCATCCTGCACCCGCTTGCAATCCTTGTGCGACGATATGATTTCGCTTCCGTTGATGATCCGGTCCATGTTTTCAGCAGACACCGCCTGCCCGGGATGCGGGCGCATGCGGTGGATGCGGGGATCGAACTCGGTTTTGCTGCCCATCAACACCTCGAGGCTCATGGCGGCCGCCAGGTCGGTATGGGCGGCGAGCCGGGCGGCGTCGTGAACCGCCAGACCACCGACCGCCGTCATGGCCTGGGTGCCGTTGATAAGGGCCAGACCCTCGCCGGCCTCGAGTGTCAACGGGGACAGGCCGCAGGCCTTCAGCGCTTCCCCACCGGGCAGGCGCCGGCCTTCCAGGCGCGCCGTGCCCTCGCCGATCAGCACAAGGCCCATGTGGGCCAGGGGTACAAGATCGCCGCTGGCCCCGACCGACCCTCTGGCCGGCACCACGGGCACGACGTGGCTGTTGATCAGGTGGATCAGGGCGGCCACGGTCACATAGCGCACGCCGGCGTTGCCGCGCGCAAAATCCTTGACCCGCAAGGCCATCATGGACCGTACGATCTCGTCTTCGAAGGGCGGGCCCACGCCGACGGCATGACTCTTCAGTATATTCATCTGCAGCCGGCGGGTGTCGGTCCCGGATATGGTCACATCGCTCAGGGCCCCAAAGCCGGTGGTCACGCCATACACGGTGCGCTCCTGCGCCACCCAGCGGGTCACCAGTTGCCAGGCCCGCTCGATCCGCGCCTGCGCCCCGGTGGTGAGGCCCACTTCAGCACGGTTGCGGGCCACCTGGACGAGATCCTCCAGGGTCATGCCGTTTTTTCCCAGCGTCACGGTCTTCATGCTGCCGTTTCTTGCCTTCCCTGCGCTTCAGGGCATGGTAGGGATGATTTCGCCTGGTATCCGAGAGGCGGGTCTGGTCGAGGACGGTTACCCTCAGCGCAAACTTTACCCGGCGCGGGGTCGGTCGTTCCGATCCGCGTTACTTGCCGGGGCTCTTGAAGGGTTTATCTTTTTCCATCATTTCGTTGTGCCGCAACCGCCACTTAAAACCGTATTGGCGTTGCCAATCGACGGATCTGAAAGGTTGACATAGTGAATTTTACCTGTAGATACAAGGGCGATCTGGCAAGCCCGCCGTTCAGCCGGGGCGGCGATTAAAGCGCCCGGCCGGCGATGGCCTGCGATCCATCGACCTGATCTCACTTGGGCGCGGCGACAAGTTAGCGCCATGATGTGCATGCCACCGGGGATTTCAATGCGCGCCCATCAAACAAGTCATTTAAGCGCAGGCGACTTCAAGACGGTTTTTATTGTGGGCGGCACCCACGGCAATGAGAAAACGGGCGTGATGCTGGTTCGAGGATGGCAGCAAGACCCAGCCCCGGTTCAACGCAAAGCATTTGCAACCCAACTGCTGGTGGCCAATCCCGAGGCCGTGCGCACCAATACGCGTTTTGTGGATCAGGATCTAAACCGCAGTTTTCGGTCCGGCCAGCCCGGTGAGGCCGCCACCGAGCCGTACGAAGTCGGGCGCGCCCGCGAGATTTCAGAACGGATGGCGGCGGCGCGCGAACGCGGGAAGGTGTTCGCCATCGATCTGCATACCTCGACGGCCAACATGGGGCGCACCCTGATTACCAACACCGACCCCGTAAACCTGACCCTGGCCGCCCATGTAAAGGCGCACGATCCTGCTGTTCGAATTTACGCCTTCCCGCCGGGTGACCGTATCGACAACTGCCTGCGGGCGGCGGCGGATGGCGGTGTGGGCCTTGAGATCGGACCGATTCCCCAGGGTGTCCTGCGTCACGACGTGCTGCAGATCGCCGCAGGGGGTGTCAAATGCATTCTGGATGTGCTCGAAGCGCACGCGCAGGGGGAACTGCCGCCACCCGATCCGCGGACCAAGGTCTTTCTGCACGAAGCCCATACATATTATCCCGCCCCCCGGGATGCAAGCGATGCGGTGTGTGTGCACCGCGACCTGCAAGACCGGGATTTCATGCATCTGGCGGCGGGGGCACCCATATTCACCCGTTTGAACGGGGAGACAATCCATTACCAGGGCCCCCCGGGACGTTGCCCGGTTTTTATCAACGAGGCGGCCTACTACCATGAACGGATCGCCTTCTCAATGGTGCGCCCGGTCGCGCTGCATCAACTGATGAACTGAAACCCGGGGCAGGTTCACAAGGGTGGATGATGCCTGCTGCGGTTAGCCTAAGGTTGCATGCCATGCAGAAAACACTGATCATCATCGGCGCCGCGATCATCGTCGCCGGCCTGCTCTGGCCCTATCTGACCAGGCTCCCTTTGGGACGCCTGCCGGGTGATATCATCATCGCCAAACCCCATCTCAAGATCTATATCCCCATCACGACGATGATTCTCGTGAGCGTCGTGATTTCCATCATCATGTGGCTTCTAAAGAAGTGAGGTGCCGTCATGAGTGTGTTGATCGATTTCTCCATATTCCCGGTGGACAAGGGTACCAGCGTCAGTCCCTACGTGGCGCGGGCCGTATCCATCATCCAGCAAAGCGGCCTGGACCATAACCTCGGGCCAATGGGCACCAGCATCGAAGGTGACTGGCCGGAAGTGATGGCCGTTGTCAATCGCTGTTTCGAGGCACTGCAGACGGATTGCGACCGGATTTACTTCACCATCAAGGCCGACTATCGCAAAGCGGGCGAGAACCGTTTGAGCGGCAAGGTCCGTTCGGTGGAGAAAAAGCTGACCTGATGCTCAGCTGCCGGCGGTGCTGAAGATAACGCCGCGGCGGCGGCGGCGGTAGAGCATCACCGGCAGGCTGCAGGCCAGCAGGATGGTGTTGCGGATCAGCATGTTGGTGGGCGAATCGGTGTATAGCCGGGAGATGAAGGTGGGGAAGCAGCCGCAGTCGAAATCATGGCCGCGCATCAGGTTGACGGCGATAATGAACATGAAGGTCACCAGCAGTCCATTCACAATGCTGGCCGCTGCCCGGGGATAGACACCGGCGAGCAGCGCCAGACCGGTGACGAGTTCGACAAACGGCATGACGATCGCGATCAGGTTGATCGTATAGGCCGGGAACAGTTGATAGCTGTATACGATCTGGGCGAAGTCGGCCGGGTGGGCAACCTTGTGGAGGCTTGCCAGCACAAAGGCCAGGCCGACACTCCAGCGCAGCAACAGCTCGATCCAGGCCAGACGGCCGAAAGCCTCATTCGGTTTCAACGGGATAGCCCTCCCCTGACCAGCCGGGATAGCCGTCGATGAAGACGGAAACATTTTCAAAACCGACCTCGAACAGACGCTGGGCAAGGATATGGCTATCCTGGCAACTCCTGCCCGAACAATAGGTCACAATGGGATGGGTGCTATCGTAGCGCGTCTGGAGAGCTTCGATCTGACGGTCAAACTCACCCACGGGCAGGGAAACCGCCCCGGGGATATGGCCTTCACGAAAGTCGGCCGCGGTGCGCGAGTCAATGAAGAGGACCTGCCCGCTGGCATGCAGCCGTTGTGCCGTGGAGGCATCCGGAATTTCAAAGTCCAAAGTAGGCTGCAAAACGGCCTGGTCGGCGGTAACGACCCCCTGCGCTTCGTCCCATTGGCCGTACCAGGGTATGCCCCGGGGCGAAACGGCGTTGACGCCGAGGGCCAACACAAGGGCCGCGCTCAGCAGCAGGAAGATTTGCTTGATCAGATCGATCGCCTTCATCAGGTCTGTGACAATATTCTGGACAGCATGGCCAGATAGGCACGCGGCGGTATGAATCCGGGCAAGGGACCGATCTGTTCACCGTTGTTCAGCAGCAGGAAGGTGGCCGGCAGTCCCCGGACACCGAACTGGCGCGCAACCCGCTTTTCGATATCCACATCCACTTTGATCGCAATGGCGCGGTTGTTGAGCATCTCGATGACGGCCGCATCGCCGAAGGTTTCTCTTTCCATTTGACCGCAATAGGTACACCAGTCGGCGTGGAAGTAGATGACCATGTTTTTGTTCTGCCGACGGGCCAGGTCGGTTCCCGCCTTGTATGTGTGCCACTTGACTTTGGCGGCGGGGGCCGCATCCGGTTTGTGCGGGATCAGAATCAAACCCGCCAAAATGGCCAGCACCAAGATCAGGCCGATTTTGTATTTGAGCATTTAACCCAGCTTTCGGTCTGCAGCCCTTCATCCCGGCGTGGTGAAAAGACCGCGTTCGATTCCTGTGCAAAGACGTTAACTCCAAATAATAAGGAAATTAAAATAACGCAGCTGAAAATGAAATGCAAATCAAAGGCATGCGTTGGCTTGCAAATCGTTGACCGCGCATTAGTCTACCCAGTATATACGCCGCTCGATTGTAAGGGGGTGGCTTTTTACGATAGCGATTGACCGTGACCCACATATAAAAATGACGGAAGGAGGCTGATATGGGAGAGAGTCGACCCATCACGCCCAGCGAACAGCAGTGTATCAGCGATTGTATCCACCGCTTCTGGGGCGATCGGGACAATCCGACCGATCCGGAGAGCAGAGACCGGTCTTATGAACAGTGTTTGACCGACTGTCGGATTTGTGGCTGATCCGCCAAGAGCGCACAGCAAATGTTTCTCGGGGGAGGTGAATGGAGACCGTCCCCGCCATTATCGGGTGCGCACTGCACCGCGTGAATTAAATGTCGTGAGGTAAAAGAGAATACGGCCCGGCCTGAAAATTGGCGGGCCGCTTCGCGTTTCAGGTTTCGACCTTGACCCTTTCATCGGAAATCTCCGACAAACGGTCGCGTGCGGCCATGCATACCATTTCGTCCTCATCCTTTTCGGCAATTTGCATCAACAGGCTTTTATCATTCATACGGTTCACCGCCTTGATGCGCACCTCCGGGTTGGAATGCTGCCACCGGGGCACGAAGATATCCTGAAACCTCATGGTGCACCTCCTGCGTTGCGTGTTGGCGTCAACCCCGGGGAATCCCAGGGCATGTCATCCTAAAGGGTTGCCCACAGCCCGATGCCATCGACACGGGGTGAGCTCCAACGGTTATCTGCAGGCTGAAAGGGGCGGTGTGTGAAAGCGTGACCAGGCACAAGTTGCAAGAATATCTGTATAAATTCGACTTGCATCCATGGGCGGCCGGGCGGTGTGGTCGCTGGGTCGGTCGCTTCTGATCAGCAGTTGCGGCAATAGGAAGTAAAAAAACGAGTATATTAAAAAATAGGGACCAGAGCTTTCGGCGTCAAGGTTTACGGCGGATCAGAGCAGGGGCGGGCCGTGCGTATGACGGTCGGCAGCGACACTTCGGCGCCCGTCAGTCTTTGGCGCCCTCGAGGGCCTGGCGCAGACGGGTGTGTTCGGCCTTCAATTGCCGCAGGGATTCTTCCAGGGCCGTGCGCTCGCTCAGAGGCGCATGGGCGATCCGTTTTTCCAGTGCCTGGATTTCACGCCAGGCCTGATAAAGCTCCAGGGCGATGAGCCGGATCGACATGACGCTCTCCATCTGCCTTGTTTGCGTCAGCGGGTGCGGTGGTCCATCCGCTGGCGGGCCTGGTTCAGCCGAGGGCGATCGTTTCCCCGGGCTGTGGCGTCAAGGCGTTGAAGCCGTGTTGGTTGAGATGCCGGGCGAAGGCCAGGGATTGCGCTTCCTCGCCGTGGACCACGGCGATTTTTTTTACCTCCAGGTTCGACTGCGTCAGAAAGCGCATGAGTTCATCCCGATCGGCGTGGGCGCTGAAACCGCCGATTTTGACCACGTGGGCCGCCAGCGGATAGGTCTTGTTCATGAACTTGACTTCCGGTGCCGGGCCGCGTCGATCCTCGGCGGCGTATGCCTCGCCCTGGTCCACGATGCGCCGCCCCAGGGTGTGGCGGGCCATGAACCCCACGATCAGGATGGTATTGCGGGGGTTATGGATCTTGTAGCGCAAATGATGCAGGATCCGGCCGGCTTCACACATGCCCGAGGCCGATATGACGATGTGGGGTTTATCATCCCGGGTCAGGGCGATGGATTCTTCCACGGACTGCACGAAGTGGATCTGGTCGAAGCGGAAAGGATTGCGCCCGCTCTGGAGAAAGGTTTCGTGCGCTTCCGCATCGTAGACCTCGGGATGCTCGCCGAACACCCTTGTGATCTTGGTGGCCAGGGGGCTGTCAACATAGACCGGCAGTTTGGGGACCGCGTTTTCCATGTAGAGTTCATGCAGTACGTAGAGCAGTTCCTGGGTCCGCCCGAAGGCGAAGGAGGGAATCAGGATCGTACCGCCACGCTCGCAGGCCTCGGTCAGAACGGTTTTCAAGCGCGGTTTGAGATCGATCACCGGCTCATGAAAACGATCCCCGTAGGTGCTCTCCATGATCAGGAGGTCCAAACGCCGGTCAGCGGGCTCGAAATCCAGGCAGGGGTCGCGCAGTATGGGTTTGCCAAATCGGCCCAGATCGCCTGTATAGCCGATGTTCAGGCTGTGCCCGTTCATCTGGGCGCGGACGATGCTGATGGCTGAGCCCAGGATGTGGCCGGCCTCGTAGAAGGTGCACACCGTGTTGCGGCCGACGGTAACCGGGTGGCGATAAGGGAAACCGTCAAAAAGCGATAGGGCCTGTTCGGCATCGGCCATGGCGTAGAGCGGGGTCACCGCCTCCAGGTCGTTTTGGGCGATAATGGTGTTGATGGCTTCGGTGTCGAGGTTATGACCGTTTTTCTTTAACCGGCGGCGTACTTCGGACTTGCTCTTGCGGCCGCCTTTGCGGTTGCCGGAAAGAAAATGGCGTGCGGTTTTGTAGTTCAGGTACGCGGCATCCGATTCCTGGATATGGGCCGAATCCCTTAGCAGGTATTCACAGGCATCCCGGGTCGCCCGCGTCGAGAGGATACGGCCCTGGAAGTCATTGCGCGCCAGAAGCGGGATGCGGCCGGAATGATCGATGTGGGCATGTGACAGGACCACGTTCGTGAGCTGCCGGGGGTCGAAGGGCAGCTCACGGTTTTTGGCATTGGTTTCCTTGCGGCGGCCCTGCACGAGGCCGCAGTCCAGCAGGAGGCGGTCATGGCCATTTTCGAGCAGATGCGCCGAGCCGGTGACTTCGCGGGCGGCACCGTAAAATGTGACATGCATGCGGATTCCTTTCGGTGGGAACCGGCCGCCCCGGCGGGGCGGCATCTTCAGGACTGGCCGTAAAGTGATTTGACCTGGGCGCGGTCGATGGCCCCGTCGGTGGTTTTGGGCAGATCCGATACGAATTCGACGTAGCGCGGTTTTTTATAGCGGGCAATGCGGGCGGCCACAAAGTCGGCCAGGTCCTCGGCCGTGAGGGACATGCCCGCCTTGAGAACGCATACGGCTTTGATGCCTTCGCCGAATTTGGGATCGGGCACACCGATGACGGATACCGCGCTTACCGCTTCGTGTTTCAAGATAACGGCTTCGACCTCGGCGGGGTAAACATTCTCACCTCCCGGTTTGATCAATTCCTTTTCGGGTTTTCGCCCGCCGAACCAGAGATAGCCGTTTTGATCGAGATGGCCCAGGTCGCCGGTGTGGTGCCAGCCGTTGCGAAACAGCTGCCGATTGTATTCCTCCTGGCGCCAGAAGCCCTGAAACACGAGCGGGCCCTGCACCACGATCTCACCCGGGCTGCCCACGGGAACATCATTGTCCTCGTCGTCCACGATCCGATAGCGCGTCAGCAATCCCTGGCGACCGGCCGAACCGGGGTTTTCACCCACGGGCGCCAGGGTGACGAAACCGGAGGTTTCGGTCTGACCGTAAAGGGTCCAGAAGGTGCAGGCCGCCCGTTGTTCAAAAGCGGCGATCGTATCGGGTTGATCCAGGCCCAATACATGTTTCAGGGAAGACAGGTCCCATGGGCGCTGGTCGAGTTCTTCCATCAGGTGGGTTAAAATCGGGGGGAAACTCCCCAGCACGGATATCTGGGCCTCTTCGGTCCATTGCAGGGCCTGCCGGGCATCGAAGCGTTCGATGACCGCATTTTTGCCGCCGGCGTGCAATACGGAAAGGGCCAGGTTGAGACCGGTGATGTGGAAGAGGGGCAGCATGTTCAGATAGGCATCGCGATCGTCCAGCTTGAGGGTCGCAATGGTCTGCAGGTTGCTGTAGATAAAATTGGCATGACTGAGCACCGCCCCGCGGGGTGTGCCCCCCATCGCGGCCGTGTAGATGATGCAGTAGGGGGCATCGCCGTCAGGGGCATTGCCGGGCGACCCTGCCGGCGTCTGGGGCGGGCTGACCTGCAGGGTTTGCATATCGATCGCCTGAAGCGGTGCGGATGTGTTTTCCGCCAGTTGGGCGGCCACCGCTGCATGGGGGGCATCGTATAATAGGTGTGCCGGCGCCGCGTCTTGAAGGATGAAAGCGAGCTCTTCCGTTGCAAGGCGCCAGTTCAATGGCACGAGGATCACGCCCAGTCGCGCTGCGGCGCCAAGCAGAAAAAAGTAGCCGCGGTTGTTCAGGGACAACACAGCAAGGCGATCGCCCGCCTGAAGGCCCTGGTCGGCCAACAGGGCCGCCAGGTTGTCAACCTGATCCAGCAGATCACTGAAACTCAGGCTGCCCTCCGCGTCGACCAAAGCGGGGCGGTCACCAAACAGGGAGGCATTGCGATGGAAAAGATCATAAAGGTTCAGGCTGCGCATGAAAGCTCCCTTCCGGGAAGGATTCCCTTGAAAGATCTGAACTTCTAAGCCTTTGATTTTATGTCATGAATATGAGCGCGTTCACTATACGCAAAGCCCGGCGCGCTTGCAAGAGGAGATCCGGACACACGCCGCCGGCGAGGGCCATGATGGCCTAAGCCCCCGATTTTATGCCGATCTGTTTTTGACACCGTTTTCTTTTTCTGTTATTCTTCTTCTGTTCGCTTGAACAGGCATCGGCTTCGAATTTACCCAGACGGACTTTTGTCCAAGTGCGCTCCCAGGTCCGGAGTTATTCATGAAATGCCCAAGGTGTGATCACCCCCGCCAACCCGAGGAACGCGAGTGTTCCAACTGCGGCATTGATTTTAATTACGTTGAAAAGAAAATGGCGCGCTCACCAGGGCCTGCCGAGGCCGCGGAATCTCCATCTGATCCGCCTTCCCCCAGCGATGTCGAAGCCGTCGAAACGCCTGCCGATAACCCCGAGGCCGCCGTCGTGACACCAGCCCCGGCACCCCCGCCTGAAGAGCTCAAACCCTGCCCCAAATGTGGTTTTCACAATCAGGCCCAGGCCCAGGAGTGCCTGCGTTGCGGGATTATTTTTGAAAAGTATGAGGCCTATCTGGAAAAGCGTCGCCGGGCTGAAGAGGAAACCAACCAGACCACCGACGGACTGCTCGACCCGGAGACGGTCCAGATGGCGGCCGAGGCCAGCCGCCAGAGCCAGCCCTCGCCGGCCTACGCCAAAACCGCCTGCCCGCATTGTGGCCAGCGCTTCAAGATCCGCAACGACCAGCTCGGCATCACAACCCGCTGTAAAAAGTGCAGTTCGATCTTTAAAATCGAATCCCTGCCGACCATCGACCCCTGATCTGCCGCCCGCTGCGGCGCCTCCCCGCTGCCCGCATTCAGACCGACGCCAACATCAGCCTCCTCAAGACCAGCCGGGATCGACCTGCCACTGGATATGTTCAGGCCCACTTGTTACGGCCGCCACATGGCCAGGCAAGTCGTAATGGCTCACCGACCAGGTGCGGCGCGCATAAACCAGCTGCATATGCTGCCGGTCAATCAGGGCGCTGATCCGGCAGTCGGCAAGGCCGCGCAGGCCGATTTGTTCGGCCTTCAGAACCGCCTCCTTGGCCGTCCAGAAGCGGTAGAACAGGTCGCGGCGGGCCATACCCCGGCCCAGCCGCCATTCCTCTGCCGTGGCAATGCGCCGATAAAGCCCCTCCGACGGCACGCGAATAAATTCGATATCGATACCGACCGGTGCAGCGGCTACGACACCGGCGACAAAGGCGGGTTTGTGGGTGAGTGACCAGTGGATTCCGGCGCTGGGCTGCGGGACCCCACGGTCATTTTTTTCAGCAGCGGGCGCTGCGACCCCTGACAGGCGCGCAGACAGGCGCACGGCCACGCGGGCCAGACGGCTGAGGATGGCCACCCGGGGCCGGCCGCGCAGACGCTGCAGATGAGCGGGAACGCTCAGCACGACGGGGTAAAGGCAACGCAGCCCATCCTCCGGGGGCTTTCCAGGATACGATCCTGCCATGGGGTTTTCCTCTGCCGCGGCGCTTGGGGGGTATTCGGTTCAGGACCTAACAGTGACGGACCCCGAAAGTTCCGATTCGCCCGAGGCGGATAAATATCCGCGTTACGCGAATCCCCCGTCATGGCGATCTTCCATAAGTACGCTTCATCCCCTGGGATGCGCAAGCCCTGCGTTCGAACTTCCGGCGCGTTCTCGGACGGCAGCGGTCAGCTGTTTTTTTCGTCCAGTATCAGGTCGTAGACCTGCCCGCGGGGCAGATGAAAACGGGCGGCGAGCTCGCGCGCCAGGGTCGAGGCGGGTTGAGGATTATCCGCCAGCGCCTGGCGAATGGCCGCGCGCAGGGTTTCACGACTGATATCGGTGGATGGGGGGCTTCCGGCCACCAGCAGGGTGATCTCCCCTTTGATGTCATCACGGGCATCCAATCGGGTAATCAGCTGCGAGAGCGATCCGCGTAAAAATTCCTCGTAGCGCTTGGTCATCTCGCGGCCGACGACCGCCGGCCGATCGCCGAGAACATGCCGGAGTGCGCTCAGCAGGTTTTTCAGGCGACGGGGGGATTCATACCAGATCAACGTGCGGGGCTCGTTGCGCAGCGACTGCAGATGTTGTTCGAGGCGTCGCGGTTTGCGCGGCGGAAACCCCAGGAAAATAAAGGCGTCCGTGGGCAGGCCCGAGACGGAGAGGGCGGCGATGGCAGCCGAGGGGCCGGGAATCGGGCGGATCGTTATGCCTGCGGCGGCGGCTTCGCGTACGAGGATAAATCCGGGGTCGGACAGGGTCGGGGTGCCGGCATCGGATACCAGGGCCAAGGCCTGGCCTTCTTCCAGACGGGCCAGCAATTGCGGCGTGCGGCGGCGCTCATTGTGCTCATGATAAGATATCAGCGGGGTTTTGATCTGGTGATGGGCCAGCAGGCGTCCGGTGCAGCGTGTATCCTCGGAGGCGATGCTGTCCACCGTCTTCAGAACCTGGAGCGCCCGAACGGTGATATCGTCCAGATTGCCGATCGGGGTGGCCACGATGTAGAGTGTGCCCCCGGCGGCCTCAGCCGCTGGGGGATGCTGGGAGCTGGAAGGCATTGCGCACGATCTCAATGGTGGCATCCCCACCCTTTTGGGTGACGGCCACGACGTCGAAGCGGGCTTTGACACCCATCTGGTCGGTTTCCTTCAGATACCAGAGGGCCACCTTGGCGACCTGCTGCTGCTTGCGGGGTGTAACGGCGGCCTTGGCACTGCCGTAGCGCGTGGACTGGCGCCCCTTGACCTCGATGAACACAAGGCTGCGACCCTCGCGGGCGATGATGTCGATCTCGCCCGCCCGCGTGCGGTAATTGCGCGCCACGATTTTGTAGCCGCGGCGTTTCAGGTGACGGGCGGCCAGGTCTTCGGCCTTTTTCCCGAATCGCTGGGGCGAAGTCGACATACTCTGGTAGCGACTCCTTTCGCATTCCATTGCCCGGCGTTCAATCTGCGGGGACCCCTTTGAAGCTTCGGCGATGGATCGGGCAGCCGCCCAGGGATTGCACAGCCTCGCGGTGCGAGCGCGTGGGATAGCCCTTGTGCCGGGCAAAACCGTAGTCCGGAAAAAGGCGGTGGTAATCATCCATCAGGCGGTCTCGCGTCACTTTGGCAACGATTGAAGCCGCGGCAATCGAAACGCTGCGGCTGTCGCCCTTTTTCAGCGTCATCTGGGGGATGGGCCGTTTGACCCGCTGGTTGCCATCGACGAGCAGAAAGTCCGGTTGGGGGTCGAGTTGGTCGATGGCCGTGGCCATGGCCAGGAGCGATGCCTGCAGGATATTGATGCGGTCGATCACTTCGGCGTCGATGACGCCCACACCGATGCCGTCCGCCCGGCGGCAGATACGATCGAAGGCCGCGATCCGCTGGCGCGCTGACAATTTCTTAGAGTCGTTGATTCCGTCGGTTGGAAAACGCTCCGGCAACACCACCGCGGCGGCCACCACCGGACCGGCCAGCGGGCCGCGGCCGACTTCGTCGACGCCGGCCACACGGCAGGCGCCGCCCCGCCGCGCCTGCTCCTCGAAATGCTGGCAATGCTCATTCATCCGCGCCGGGCTCAGGCTTGCGCATATTACGGAAATACCGCTTAATAGCGGCGTTCTTTGATGCGTGCCGCTTTGCCCCGCAGTTTGCGCAGGTAGTAAATCTTGGCCCGCCGCACCCGGCCACGCGAAATCACTTCG
Organism: Desulfobacterales bacterium; assembly: GCA_030066135.1. Taxonomy (GTDB): domain Bacteria; phylum Desulfobacterota; class Desulfobacteria; order Desulfobacterales; family UBA5852; genus JABZFP01. The sequence continues at coordinate 13,207 of JASJCD010000111.1, forward strand.
ACCTGGTCGATGATGGGCGAGTGCATCGGAAAAATGCGCTCCACACCAACGCCGTAGGAGACTTTGCGAACGGTGAAGGTGGCATTGGTGGTGCCCTTGCGCTTGCTGATCACCACCCCCTGAAAAACCTGGATGCGTTCCTTCTCGCCTTCCTTGATCTTGACATGGACCTTGACCGTATCGCCCGGTGCAAAGTCCGGCAGGTCCAGGCGCATCATTTCTCTTTCAAGCTGTTTTAGTTTTCCCATTGTTCTTTCCCTTAATGCTTAGATCATAATTCCTTCGTGCGGCTGTTGTTTCAGATGACTGTCAGCCGGTCCATGATGATGGCGGCCGCACAGCGCACGGACAAATGGTTATAGGTTGCATGGTCGCCGATGGGCGCCAGGACGTGATCGGCCCCTTCGATGATTTCCGGTGCCAGGCCCCAGGCCGTGCCCACCATGAGCATGTACGGATAATCGTTTTGCATCTCCCGGCGCAGGCGCTCAAAGCTGATGGCCGCCGCCTGCGGCCGCGCACAGGTGGCCACGGTGCGGGGCAACCGCCCCTCCTGTCGGGCCACCGCCTGAAGCGCCTCCTCCAGGGTGGCGCTGATCCTGATCTGCGCCAGGGCTTCGCGCCGTTTGGGGTTGTATTCCCCACCGGCGCCCCGGGTCCAGTGGGCCACGATGCGGCCCGCCAGAACCTGCTGATCTTCCAGCGGCGTCACCACCTGAAACGACCGCAGCGCAAACGTTCGTGCGGCGCGGGCGATATCGTGCAGGTCCAGATTCGTGATCGCCGAAGCAATGGTCGCCCCGTTTTTATTGACGACCGGATAGTGAATCAGGGCGATGTGCAGCTTGATGCTTAAGAATCCTTTCCAGTGTCTGGGACCACTGCCGCAGCAGGGCTGTTTCCTGCTTGTCGAGCTGGCGGTGCTCCAGAAGATCCGGGCGGCGCAACAGGGTCTCGATCAGCGACATCTGGTGACGCCAGCGCGCGATGGCCTGGTGATCGCCGGAAAGCAAGACTTCCGGTACGCTTTGACCTTCAAATTCTCGCGGCCGGGTGTAATGCGCATGCTCCAGCAGGCCGTCGCTGAAGGAGTCACAGGACGCCGATTCGGCGCCGCCCAGGACACCGGGCAGCAGGCGGATGATCGCGTCCATGGCCACCATGGCCGCGATTTCGCCCCCGCTCAGGATATAATCGCCAATTGAAAGCGCGTAATCCACATGGCGGCGGACGATGCGCGCGTCCACGCCTTCATAGCGGCCGCAAATAAAAATCAGCCCGCTTTGACGGGCCAGTTCCTCGGCCGTCCGCTGGCTGAGCTTGTCTCCCTGGGGGGACATGAGCACCGTGAGTCCGCCCCCCGTCCGCTTGCGGGCCGCCGCGATGGCCCGGGCGAGCGGTTCCGGTTTCATGACCATGCCGCATCCGCCGCCATAAGGGCGGTCATCCGTCACATGGTGGCGATCATCGGTAAACGCGCGTATGTCCATGGCCTCCGGCCGGATATGACCATCGGCGATCGCGCGCCGGACAATGCCATGCTCCCAGAAGAGGTCGAACATGGACGGAAAAATGGTCAACACGGCGATTTGCATGCGGGCGGTCACAGTCCTTCCGGAAGCACCACTTCCATTCGCCGCTCGGCGGTGTCGACCCGCCTGACCACCGAACTCAAGGCCGGTACCAATGTCTCCTGTTTTTCCGCGCGGACCACGTAGACGTCGTTGCTGCCGGTCGGCAGAATGGATTCCAGCCGGCCCAGATAAACGCCGTCCTGTGTGTAAACCTCCATCCCGATCAGTTCAAACCAGTAGTAGTTTTCTTCTTCCAGCGCCGGCAGCTTGCGCTTGTCGATATAGAGCCCGGCACCACGCAGCATTTCGGCCGCATCGCGGTCCGTTACACCGCCCAGGGCCATCAAAGCACCTCTGGAATGCGGTTTGACCCACAGCACTTCACAAGTTTGCCCGTGGGTTTCGTCTCTTTCCACGAACAGCCGGCCGCCGGGTTCGAATACGGCCAGGGACTCGGCGTACGATACGATCTTGCAAACCCCGCTCGTGCCGTGCGCGCCGACGATTCTACCGATCAGCAAAGCGTTTTCAGGCTTCACGCCTTATTCGATTATCTCTAGCACAGTGCGTTTTTTTATTTTGGCGGAGGCTGCGCTCAGGATGGTCCGCATGGCGCGCGCCGTTCGCCCCTGTTTGCCGATTACCTTACCCAGATCCTCTTTGGCCACCTTAAGCTCGAGAACAGACGTCTGATTTCCCTCGACCTCGGAAACCTGCACCATTTCCGGATTGTCAACGAGTGCCCGTGCGATGTAATCGATCAGGTCTCTCATAGCTCCATCTCCTTTGTTGGCGGGCGAGAATGCGGGGCAGTGGTGCTAGGCTGGTTCGGGCGACCTCCCCTCCTTTTTCAACAGACTCTTGACCGTGTCGGTGGGGGTTGCACCTTGGTCCAGCCAGTACTGCACGCGTTCCTGCTTCACCGCTATCTCGGCGGGATCACGCAGTGGATTGTAAGTGCCTACGGTTTCCAGAAATCTTCCGTCCCGGGGCGCTTCGCTGTCGGCCACGACAATGCGGTAAAA
>JASJCD010000112.1 GCA_030066135.1 Desulfobacterales bacterium
CCTTATCCGTTCGATACTTAGATGCTCGGCGCGGGACAATGGGAAAAACCAAAACACCAGAAGGAATCTTCAAGCCTGGTTTCCTGAGAGCCCGATTCCAGATTTCGATGTTTAAAGCTTCTGGGTTCTGACTTCTGAATTCTGACTTCTTCCTTCAAAAACCTAGAACCTCGAACCCAAAACCCAGAACCATAAACTCAGAAACTAGAACCCCGAACCTCTATGTAATCCTGACCCCCACCGCCGCCAATCCGTCAATCACCCGCTCGACGATCTCGTCGAACTTGATGTAGTTCCGGATCAGGATTTCTCCGCGGTTTACAAAATCGGGTTTGAGTTCCAGCAGGTTGCCGGCGGCTTTACGACCTTCCTCGATTTGGCCGCGATGCCCAAGGGTCGCGGCCCTGGCGAGGTGACTCCAGAAGAGACCGGGGCGGTTGATTTTCAGGGTCTCCTGGTAGGCCTGGTCGTAATCGGACCGGTGAATACAGTCGAGCCAGAGCGCGAAATGAACAAACCCGTCATAGAGGGGGTTCAGGCGGATGACCTCATCGATCATGGCCCGCCCGCGCTCCCAATCCCCTAAATGCGTCAGCATATAGCCAATACTGCCGCGCATATAGAGCGCTTCCCCGCCCAGTTTTAAAGCCTGTGCGATCTCTTCGCGGGCCGCATTCATTTCGTTGCGCAGGAAATGGACATATGCCAGGACAATTCGGGAGCGCTGTTCGCCGGGTGACAGGTGGGCGCCATTTTGCGCATACTCGAAGGCTGTCTCCAGCGGTTCTTTGAACCCGGGCAGTTCGAGCCCGTGGGCATCCGCATGGAGTCTGGCAAGCATGCTCCAGGCCTGACCGCATTCTGGCTTGAGTTCGAGCGCCCTTTTCAAGGCGTCCATCGTTTTGGCAAATTTGTGCGGCGTGGGGTCGGCGATATAGGCGAAATAGTGCAGCACTGCTTCGTGGTGGGAGTCGATCTGATCAGGCTCCCGGCGAGTCAGGTCCGAAACCAGGGTTCGGGCGATCCACCCCTTCTGGCCGGCAATCTCAACGGCGCCCGCCCGGGCCAACTCCTCCTGGAAAACGATGCGCCGGGCTGTCCCGATGGGCGATCGGCGTGAATTGCTCCAGATCTGGCGGCCTGTCAAGGTATCCTTGAGTTGAAGGTCGATCTTGATGCAATCACCGTCGCTGCGAATGCCGCCGTCGAGTTCGAATCGCGGGGCACGTTGCGCGTCAGCCACAAGCAGCCTGCCCGTGCCGGTGGCCATTACCCGGATGTCGGAATAGCGATTCAGTTCATTGGCGAACTCGATTTCCAGCCCTCGGCCCCAGGCATCGAATTCAGGGTTGCCGGAAAGGTTTTGCAGCGGACCCACAAGAACGGATCGTCGGCAGATCCCGGCCCCGATGTCGGTTTGCATGCCCGGCATGCCGGCAACCGCCGCCAGGGGCCCAACCAGCTTTTTGAATACGGGTACATAGCTGCCCTTGGGGATATCAATGCACAATGGATCGTTGCGGCCCTCCGTGCGATAATAGTACGCCAGCGCCCGCCGCAGACCGGCTGCTTGGACACTCACGATCGGGTCCTTGTTCTGGTTGAATTCCTTGCCGCGGCCGAACACCTTGGTCGCCACCAGATGACCTCTGATGCGATGGGCCTTTCCGGCCAAGGTCTGGTCCACGACAAATTTCAAAAAGGCCTTCTGGTTCGGCGTGGCCTTGAATTCCGGGCTGGACAGCATCCGCTCGACCTGACCTTTGATGGCGTCATGAGAGAACGGCAGCTTCGGGTTCGAATTTCTTTTACGATTGGTATCGTATTGCATGCTAATATTCTCCTAACAAAAAATGGCGGGGGATAATAACCCTTTGAGCGAAAAATGCAAGTAAAAACTAAAGGAAAGCGTATCGATCGCCTTTATCGGGCTGTCAGCCGGTGATCAAGATCCCCCTTACTCTGCAAAGGCGGTGATCATTGTACGAAAAGTTGATCAGCTTCTAACGAGATCCCCCGGTCCAGGTTTATCGGTGGTTGTTACAAGAATCTTTAGAAGAGGTTCCCTGTTCCAGGCGCTAGATCCAGGGTTGTTGGCTCCGGCGGTTTGCCGAGAGGAAAGTGAGAAGTGCCTAAAGTGTGAAGTGAGCTAAAGTTGTGGAGGCGCTGCACGCCGCCAATTTAAAATGGAACGTGCCGCAGGCACACCACAACTTTAGGCACTTTAGGTCGCTTAAAGCACCTATAGCGGTGAGGGTCAGGAGTCAGGGTGGCGGGTATCAGGTTTCGGAAGAAAGGTTCTGCGTTGTAGGTTCCGGGTTATAGGTTCGGGCTTGACGTAAAGGAAGTGAGAAATGCCTAAAGTGTGGAGTGCACTAAAGTTGATGACGCGTTCCACGCCGCCAATTTAAAATGGAACGTGCCGCAGGCGCACCACAATTTTAGGCACTTTAGTTCACTTTAGGCACTTAAAACTGAAAAATACTTTTAGTCACTTCAGGCACTTAACACTTCAATCGGTTCACCTTAGGCACTTATAGCTGTGGGGGTTAATCGCTGGGGCTATGATTCGTGAAGATCGGCACGAACGTGCCTTGGGGGATATCGATGCGCAGCGGATCATTTTGCCCGGCGTTGCGGTAATATCGGTCCAGCGACCGCCGCAAGCGGTCCAAGCGGATTCCTACAATCGGATCGGTTTGGGGGTCATAATCCGAACGGCGGTCGAACACTTCAGCGGCTAGCGTGTAAGCGCTTATTTGCCGGGCATTGCCGGCTAGGGTCCGGTCCACCAGATAGTTCAAGAGGGCGAGCTCTGCCGGGCATGCCTGTAATTCCGCGCAGGCCTGCAACAGCTCTAAATGACGGGCAACTTCCGCGGGAGATGGTGACACGTTCAAGTTTCCGCTATCTGCATGGCGTCTTGGAATTAAACGGTGCCACCCGATGATGGATTCCATGAAGGGAATAAATCCTTTCATGCGTTCGATCTTGGGTGGCCAATCAGCCCTAAACGCTATTTGTTTACCCTAAATTTAGTTCAAAATCAAAATCCTACCGTCTAAATCTTACCCATTCGATTTAATAACGTTCAGTACGCATCCCATTCGATGAAAACCCTTAAGGGCTTTGCCGCGCTCAAGGTACTGTTTTTGGGCTGCACGAAAGGAGCTATGGAATCCGTGTCGGTTATCCACCCAGGCCTTTTCCTGGCTATCGAACGTTTTCCGGAACGAAGAAATGAACTTCGTCACCTCTATGCATCAAATGAGGCCTTCCAGACGCTTTGTGAAAACTATCAGCACTGCTCCCAAGCCCTTAATTATTGGACTGATGCCAGGCACCCCCTTGCCGCCGAGCGCCACCGGGAATACAGCGAGTTGATGAGTGAACTGGAAATGGAGATTCTGCAATACTTTGCGGACACAAGGTGATGAATCATGAAAACACAGGGTCTCAACGGCGCTGGCGAAGGGCAGGTTGAAAAGGCGGCAAAAAGTTGCAAGCCGAAATAGTTGAACCAAATACCATGCCCGATGGCTAAACCAATAGCGTCGCAACCTTGGAGACAGAGCGGTCATTATCGGAAAAATCCGTTGGCAGCCGCAGATACGACTAACAGTACTGTACGAACCTACAGTTAAAACTAAAAGGAGAACGATATGGACAAGTATGTGTGCCCGCCCTGCGGCTATGTGTATGATCCAACAGAAGGTGACCCGGAAAATGGTGTGGAACCGGGAACGGCCTGGGATGATGTGCCCGATGATTGGGTGTGTCCGCTTTGCGGCGCCGGCAAGGAAGAATTCGAAAAGGAAGAGTGATCACCGTCCGGATTGGCGGATCGGCCTTTATGGGGCCATCGCAAAATTCAGTATCACCTGACCGAATTGATTCAGAGTTCTGGTTAAGGGCGATTACCCAGCGGGCGACGCGACGGATCAAGATTCTAAAGAAAGGGCAACCCATGAAAGCATCCGATCTCTTTGTGAAATGTCTGGAGGCCGCGGGTGTCGACACGATCTTCGGCATTCCCGGCGAAGAGAATGCCGACGTGATGATGTCGCTGCTGGATTCGCCGATCGAGTTTGTGATCTGCCGGCACGAGCAGGCGGCGGCCTTTATGGCGGACATGTACGGGCGCATGACCGGCAAGCCCGGTGTCTGCCTTGCCACCCTCGGTCCCGGGGCCACCAATCTGACCACCGGCATCGGCCAGGCCGACATGGATTGCTCGCCGGTGGTGGGCATCATCGGCCAGGCCGGGACCTACCGCCTGCACAAGGAATCCCACCAGAACATGGATGCCATCACCATGTTCAAGCCCATGACCAAATGGGCCGCCACCGTGATGGCACCCGGCAACATCCCCGAGATCGTGCACAAGGCCTTCAAGGTGGCGGTCAGCGAAAAGCCGGGGGCCACGGTGATCGAGCTGCCCGAGGACGTGGCCAAGATGGATGTGGACCTCGAACCCATCCGCGGCAAGGCCGAGATCGAGAAAACGGGCGTCGATGCCAACCGCGTCGGGGCCGCGCTCGAGCTCATTGCCGCCAGCCGGTTTCCGGTCATGCTGGTGGGGCTGGGCTGCGTACGTGCCCGGGCCAAGCAAGAAGCCGAAGCCTTCGTGGACCAATCCGGCATCTACAGCGCCTGTACCTTCATGGGCAAGGGCATCATCCCCATCAAGAACCCCCACTCCTTTGCCACCGTGGGCCTGGGGGCCCGGGACATCGCGTTAGAAGCGTTCGAAAAGGCCGATCTCGTGATCACGGCGGGCTACGATATGGTGGAATGGCACCCGGACCGCTGGAATATCGGTGGCCCCAAGAAAATCATCCACATCGACACCCAGCCGGCGGAGGTGGACCAGAAGTACAATATCGACGTGGAGATCATCGGCGATATCAAGAACGCCTTCGCGGCCCTGACCGCCGGTTTGACCGACGCGCATACGGCCCGCACCGAGAGCTACAATGACACCATGATTCAAATCCGCCGGACCATGAAGGCGGAGCTCGCCGAACACAATGAAGACGACGGTTTTCCCATAAAGCCCCAACGGATCCTCAGCGACGTGCGCAAGATCATGCGGGACGAGGACATCCTGATCAGTGACGTGGGGGCCCACAAGATGTGGGTGGCGCGCCAGTACCCGGCCCACGAGCCGGGCACCTGCATCATCTCCAACGGCTTCTGCAGCATGGCCGGCTCTGTGCCCGGGGCCATGGCGGCCAAACGCGTCTTTCCGGAGAAAAACGTGGTGGCCCTCTGCGGCGACGGGGGCTTCATGATGAATGTCCAGGACATGATCACGGCCGTGCGCTACGGTATGCCAATCACGGTCCTCCTGTGGGTGGACAACCAGTATGGACTGATCAAGTGGAAACAGGAAGCGGCCTTCGGCAAACACTCGCACACCGAACTGGTGAACCCTGATTTCGTCAAGCTGGCGGACGCCTTCGGCTGGCAGGCCTTGGAGGTACAGACGGCCGACGAGCTGATCCCGGCCATGGAAAGGGCCTTCGGTGAGAAGTCAAAGCCCACCCTGGTCATCGTGCCGGTGGATTACGGCGAGAACATGAAACTCACCGAACGGCTGGGGAAGATCATCGCCCAATAAGTAGAGCCCCTGCTGACGGCTGGAGGAGATATACTTATGGAGAAAGCCAAACACAAAGCCGTACTCTTTTCGATGGAAACCCGGATCCGGCTGCTCTTCATGCAGGCCAGCATCGTGCTCAGCATCGTGTTTCTGGGCCTGGGGTTCCTGTTCAGCTTTCATTGGTGGTGGCCGCTGGTCGTATTCCTGCCCCTGGCCCTGCTGGGCATATACGACTACTCCCAGAAACGACACAGCCTGCTGCGCAATTTCCCCATCCTGGGGCGCATGCGCTATTTTCTGGAAGGCCTGGGCGCACCGCTGCACCAGTACATCATTGAAAGCAACCAGGACGGCAAACCCTTCAACCGGGACTGGCGCGCGCTCATGTACCAGCGCGCCAAGGGCATCGAGGCCAAGAAACCCTTCGGCACCGAACAGGACGTCTACCGGACCAACTACACCTGGCTGGACCACTCCATGATACCGAAGCCGGTGGCCGAAGCGGATCCGCGTATCACCATCGGCGGGCCCGACTGCAAGAAGCCCTATTCGGCCTCGGTATTCAACATCTCCGCCATGAGCTTCGGCTCCCTGGGGCCCAATGCCGTCGAGGCGCTCAACACGGGGGCCAAGATGGGCAATTTCTGCCACTGCACCGGCGAGGGGGGCATCAGCAAATACCACCGCAAACCCGGCGGCGACCTCAACTGGCAGATCGGCAGCGGCTATTTCGGCTGCCGGGGGGAAGACGGGAATTTCGACCCCGACCTGTTCGCCGAGCAGGCGCCGGACGACCAAATCAAGATGATCGAGATCAAACTCTCCCAGGGCGCCAAACCCGGGCACGGTGGGATTCTTCCGGGCGCCAAGGTCACACCCGAGATCGCTGAGGCCCGGCGCGTTCCGGTTGGCCAGACCTGCGACTCGCCGGCTTTTCACAAGGCGTTTTCGACGCCCATCGGTCTGCTGGAATTCGTGGCCAAGCTGCGCGAGCTTTCCGGCGGCAAACCTGTGGGGTTCAAACTCTGTCTCGGCCATCCGTGGGAGTTCATGGCCATCTGCAAGGCCATGCTCAAGACGGAAATCACACCCGATTTCATCGTGGTGGACGGTGCGGAGGGCGGCACCGGCGCGGCCCCCCTTGAGCTGACCGACAACGTGGGCACCCCGCTGCGCGAAGGACTGGTCTTTGTGCAGAACGCCCTGGTGGGCTCGGGCCTGCGGGACCGGGTCAAGATCGGCGTCAGCGGCAAGATCGTATCCCCCGGAATCATGGCCGCGGCCATGGCCATTGGCGCGGACTATGCCAATTCCGCCCGCGGGTTCATGTTCGCCCTGGGCTGCCTCCAGACCCAGCGCTGCCACTCCAACGAGTGTCCGGTGGGCGTCGCCACCCAGGACGCCAAATTGCAAAAGGCGCTGGTTGTGGAGGACAAGGCCCGGCGGGTCTACCAGTATCACGAGGGGACGATCGACGTGCTCAAGGAGATCGTGGCCGCAGCCGGCCTGGATCATCCGTCCGAGCTCATACCGGAATACATCAAACAGCGCGTGGGACCCACCGAGGTCAAGTCCCTGGAGGAGGTCTACGAGTTTCTCCAGCCGGGCGAGCTGGTGGCCGGTACGGATCATCCCATCTTTGCCCGCTACTGGAACTGGGCCACGGCCGAAAGTTTTAAGGCCAAGGCATCTACCTAAAGGTCAAATTTAACCACGCCGACATGGGGAGACCCGCATCATGATCCGCAACTTGATGATTACCGTCACCATGCTTCTTTTGCTGATGCCCGCGGTGACCGTGGCCGATGCTGTGACCGAGAAGGATTTCGAGGTGGAAACCACCAGGGATCTTATCGCCTTGTGCGCTGCTTCGCCCGACGATCCCCATTATAACCATGCCGTCAATTTCTGCCACGGCTACCTTATCGGGGCCTTCCACTACTACCAGGCCATGACGGCCGGCCCCAAGGGGATCAAATTCGTTTGCATGCCCGACCCGGAACCGTCACGCAACGAAGAGATCGGGCGCTTTGTCGAGTGGGCCCAGTCCCATCCGGAATACTTCGACGAATCGCCGGTGGAAACCGAGTTCAGATATTTAATGCAAAGGTTCCCCTGTAAGTAGAAATCAAACGCAATCTTCAATTGCCGCCTGAAAGGATGCCGAAATGAAGAAAAGCACGATTGCCATTATACTGGCTATCGGACTGATGCTGGGGGGATGCGCCAATATGTCGGATACCGAACAGCGTACCCTCAGCGGAGCGGCCATTGGTGCCGCCGGCGGTGCGGCGGTGGGTGCGATGTCGGGCAATGCGGGCTGGGGGGCGGCTATCGGGACGGCGGCCGGGGCGGCAGGCGGTTACCTCTACGACCGTCACCAGAAAGCCAAGGAAGAAGATCGCGAAGAGGCCTACCGGCAAGGCTACGAGGCCGGCAAGAAAAACCAGTAGACCTACGGGGTGATAACAGCCACGTACAAAGGGCTGTTGGCTTTACAAGGGTTGGAACATCGCAAACGGCGACCCCCATTTTACGCTAACTGGCCGGGAGACACACAATGGAGCTTTTACAGGGCTTTTTCGAAAAGGTGCCCATGGCGGCCATCTTCCTTTCGCTCGCCATCGGGTATGCGATCGGAAGGATTAAAATCGGCCAGTTCAGCCTGGGCGGCCTGACGGGCAGTCTGCTGGCCGCCGTCGTCATCGGCCAGATCGGCGTGCCGGTGGACCCCGTGGTGAAACAAATGATGTTCTCCCTTTTCATCTTCTCAACGGGTTATGTCTGCGGTCCCCAGTTTGTTGCCAGCCTGAACCGCAAAACGCTCAAACTGCTGCACCTGGCGGTTTTTTCGGGCATCGTCGTCTTTGTCACCATCTGGGGCCTGTCCCATGCGCTGGATTTGGACAAAGGCACGGCGGCCGGTCTGCTGGCCGGTGCCACTACCGAGTCGGCTTCTATCGGCACGGCATCAGAAGGGCTGCGTCGCCTGAATCTGTCAGCGGATGAGATTCAAAAGCTTGAATCCAACATTGGTGTGGCCTACGCCCTGACCTATCTCTTTGGCATGACCGTCGTCATGTTCTTCTGCAGCCGGGTGGCCCCGCGTCTGATGGGCGTCGACCTGAAGACGGAGGCCTCGTTGCTCGAGGCCGAGATGGGCAGCAGCGGGGTCAAGTTGCAGCCGGGGCAGTACGAGGCCTTTGGCGGCTTCCGGGCGCAAGCCTATACGGTCGAAACCGACGAGGCGGTGGGGATGACGGTCGGTGACCTCCAAAAAAAATTCAATGTCAAAGTGATCAGGGCCGCCACCCAGGAAAAACGTTTAGAGATCAGCCCGGATTTACGCCTGCAGCGCGAATATCGCCTGGCTCTCCAGGGTGAGGCTGGCCAGGTCATTCAGGCCGGTCGCTTCGTGGGCCAGGAGACTGCCAATGTCAGTGCCCTGGGCTTCATTCAGGAAGAGCGCAACGTGGTGGTCACGAACAGGACGCTTGTCGGCCAGACCCTGGCCCTGACCAAACAAACATTTAATCTGCGGGGGCGCCACGGGGTTCAGGTGCCTCGCATGTATCGTCTCGATCAGGAGATCGAAATGTACCCCCAGACCGAAATCAACCTCGGGGATGTCGTCACGGTCGTGGGGGAGGCCGGCGATGTGGCCCGCGCGGCCGATGAACTGGGCTATTCCCAGAAAGAGAGCTATTTCGTGGATCATGTCTATCTGGGCACCGGCATGCTGGTCGGCATCCTGATGGGGCTGGTCAATATCTACGTGGCCGGCGTACCCATCGGTCTGGGCATCGGCGGGGGCTGTCTGGTTTCCGGGCTTATTTTCGGATGGCTGCGGGCCAAACGTCCCACTTTCGGCAACCTGCCCGCGCCCACGGCCAAATACCTTCAGGAGTTCGGCCTGGCGGTCTTCATCGTCTCCGTGGGATTGGCCACAGGCCCCCAGGCCATCGCTCAGATCATGAAATACGGGCTGATGTTGCCGGCGATCGGTGTTTTCGTGGCCTTGGTGCCCCTTGTGGCCCAGGTCTTCTACGGACGGTTCGTACTGAAACTGAACCCGGTGATTCTGTGCGGCGCCCTGGCGGGCAACCTCACGATGACGCCGGCCCTGAACATGGTGATCGAGCAGGCGAAGAGCGGCACGCCCGTAATGGGCTACACCGTGAGTTATGCGGTGTCCAACGTCATTCTGACCTTTCTAGGGCCGATCATCGTGTTCACGGTCTGACGCCCATGATTGGAGACAGAAGTTCTTCAACAGGAGACCAAACCTATGTTGAACCTCAAAGATAAGAAACTTTTCCGGCAGCAGTGTTTCGTCGACGGCAACTGGCAGGATGCCGACAGCGGCGAGAGCATCCCTGTGACCAACCCGGCCACCGGCGAAACCCTCGGCACCGTCCCCAAGATGGGCGCCGAGGAAACCCGGCGCGCGATTGCGGCCGCCCAAGCGGCCATGCCGGCCTGGCAGGCCACCACGGCCCGTGAAAAATCAAGGATCCTGCGCCGCTGGTATGACCTTATGGTGGCCAACAAGGAAGACCTGGCAATTTTGATGACCACCGAGCAGGGCAAGCCCATCCGTGAATCCCGGGGCGAGATCGATTACGCCGCCGACTATATCGAATGGTTCGCGGAGGAAGCCCGGCGGATCTACGGCGATACGATCCCGTCCGAGGCCGCCGACAAACGCATCATTGTTCTCAAGCAGCCGGTGGGCGTGGTTGCGGCCATCACCCCCTGGAATTTCCCGGCGGCCATGATCACCCGCAAAGCCGCGCCAGCCCTGGCCGCCGGCTGCACAGTGGTGCTCAAACCGGCCACGGCCACCCCCTATTCCGCCCTGGCCCTGGCCGAACTGGCTGACCGTGCCGGATTACCGCCGGGGGCTTTCAGCGTGGTGACCGGATCGGCCCGTGCCATCGGCGGCGAGCTCACCGCCAATCCGGTGGTGCGCAAGCTGACCTTCACGGGATCGACCGAGATCGGCAAAAAGCTTATCGAGCAGTGCGCCGGAACGGTGAAGAAGGTTTCCATGGAACTGGGCGGCAACGCGCCCTTTATCGTTTTCGACGACGCCGACCTGGACGCCGCGGTGGAGGGTACGCTGGTCTCCAAATACCGCAACACCGGCCAGACCTGCGTGTGCACCAACCGGCTTCTGGTTCAGGATGGCGTCTACGACACCTTTGCCGCCAAACTGGCCCAGGCGGTAAGCGCCATGAAGGTGGGCAACGGCATGGCGGAAGACACCGACCAGGGCCCCCTGATCGACGTGGGCGCCATGGAGATCGTCGAAGATCACGTCCAGGACGCGGTGTCCAAGGGCGGCACGGTGGTCACCGGCGGCAAGCGCCACGCACTGGGCGGCAGCTTCTATGAACCCACGGTGGTCACCGGCGTCACGACCCAGATGAAAGTCGCCCGCGAGGAGACCTTTGGCCCGCTGGCGCCGATCTTCCGTTTCCAGACCGAAGAAGAAGCCATCCGGATGGCCAACGATACCGAATTCGGCCTGGCCTCCTATTTCTACACCCGTGATGCGGCGAGAATCTTCCGGGTGGCCGAGGCGCTGGAATACGGCATTGTGGGCATCAATGCCGGCCTCATCTCGGCGGCCAATGCACCCTTCGGCGGCGTCAAGGAATCGGGCTTCGGCCGCGAAGGCTCCAAGTACGGGATCGAGGACTACCTGGAGATCAAATACATGTGTCTGGGGGGCGTTTAGGAAAAGGGTTCGGGGCCCAAAGGTTCGAGGTTTTGGGTTCAGAGGTTTTCATTCTGATTTCTGATTTCTGATTTCTGACTTCTGAATTCTGACTTCTCTTTTGTGGCACCTGGAACCCAGAACGGTGAACCCATAAGAGGAAAAGAGGTATGATTAAAATCCGCAAAGGTCTGGACCTGCCCATCGCGGGCGCGCCATCCGGGGACATCGACGACGCCCCGCCGGTGAGCCGTGTGGCCCTGGTGGGGGACGACTATGTCGGCATGAAGCCCAAGATGCTGGTCCAGGTGGGCGATGCCGTCAAGCTGGGTCAGGTGCTCTTCGAGGACAAGAAGACACCGGGGGTGCAGTATACCTCACCCGGCAGCGGCAAGGTGGTGGCTGTCAACCGCGGGGCCAAGCGCAAGTTCGAATCCATCGCGATCGAACTGGCCGGGGAGGAAGAAGAAAGCTTTCCGTTTTTTGATGCGACTGAGCTGGATGACCTTGATCGCGAAAAAATTCAGAACCTTCTGGTTCAATCCGGTATGTGGACCGCCTTGCGCACACGGCCCTACAGCAAGGTGCCGGTTCCGGGCACCAGCCCCCATTCCATCTTCGTCACCGCCATGGACACCGAACCGCTGGCCGCCGATCCCGTGCCGATCATCGCTCAGCGGGCGGAAGACTTCCAGAATGGTCTGAAAATTCTCTCCCGGCTTACGGACGGCAAGGTGTATGTCTGCCAACGGCCCGGGGCTGATGTTCCGATCGACGGAGCCGCCGAAGTCTCGGTGCAGGCGTTTGCCGGGCCGCACCCGGCCGGACTGGCGGGGACCCACATCCACTTTCTGGACCCGGTCAGCGACCAGAAGACCGTGTGGAGCATCAACTACCAGGATGTGATCGCGATGGGGCGATTGGCCACGACCGGACGTCTCGAAATGGAGCGGGTGGTTTCCCTGGCCGGACCGGTTGTCAAAAACCCACGCCTGATCCGCACGCGCGTGGGCGCCGCCATCGATGAACTCGTAGCGGGTGAACTGAATCAGGACAGCGTGCGGCTCATCTCGGGATCCGTCCTCTCGGGGCGGCAGGCCAGCGGCGGCTATGCCTTTTTGGGTCGCACCCACTTGCAGATTTCGGCCATTGCCGAAGGCCGCCCCCGGGAATTCCTGGGCTGGGCCCTGGCCGGTTTCAACCGCTTTTCCGTCAGGAGGCTCTATGCCTCCGCGCTCCTCGGCCGGGGCCGAAAAATGGCCTTTTCAAGCTCGGCCGAAGGCAGTCCGCGCGCCATGGTGCCCATCGGCTCCTACGAAAAGGTCATGCCGCTGGATATCGACCCGCCCTACTTTCTGCGTGCCCTGATTGTGGGGGACAGCGAAAAGGCCCAGGAACTGGGCTGTCTGGAACTCGACGAGGAGGATCTGGCCCTGTGCACATTCGTCTGCCCGGGGAAATATAACTATGGTCCGCTGCTGCGGGATGTTCTGACCCACATCGAAAAAGAAGGATAAGGGCGAAGCATGAAGCCTTTAAGAAAGTTTCTCGACAAGATTGAACCGGCTTTTGAAGAAGGCGGGAAGCTGGAAAGGCTGTATCCGCTTTACGAAGCCACCGACACCTTTCTGTTCACGACCGACGACGTCACCAAGGTTGAACCCCACGTGCGTGACTCCATGGATGTCAAACGCATCATGACCCTGGTGGTATATGCGTTGGTGCCGTGTATCTTCATGGCCATGTGGAACACCGGCTACCAGGCCAACCTGGCCATGCAGACCATGGGGATCGCCGAAGCCCCGGGATTACGCGGCGTCCTGCTGACGGCCCTGGTAGGCTACGACCCCAACAGTTTCGTGGCCAACCTTATCCATGGGGCGCTTTATTTTGTCCCCATCTATATTGTCAGCGTGGCCGTAGGCGGCTTCTGGGAAGTTCTCTTCGGCATTGTCCGCAAGGAAGACGTCAACGAGGGGCTGCTGGTCAGCAGTATGATCTTCCCCCTATCGCTGCCACCGACCATTCCGCTCTGGCAGGTGGCCCTGGGGATCAGCTTTGGTGTCGTGGTGGCCAAGGAAATCTTTGGCGGCACCGGCCGCAATTTCGTCAACCCGGCCCTGGCCGGCCGGGCTTTTCTCTATTTCGCCTACCCGGCCCAGAACAGCGGCGATGCGGTCTGGGTCGCCGCCGACGGGTTCACGGGGGCCACCCCGCTGACCGCCCTGGCCACCACGAACATGGAAACGGGCATGGAGGCCATGAACGTGACCTGGGCCCAGGCCTTTCTGGGCATCGAACCGGGTTCGCTGGGGGAGACCTCTGCGCTGGCCTGTCTGATCGGTGCCGTTATCATTGCCTACACCGGTGTGGGATCCTGGCGCATCATGCTCTCGATGCTGCTGGGCGGCATGGGCTTTGCGGCTCTGCTGTGGATGATTGGCAGCGACACGAATCCCATGTTCCTGATGCCGCCCTGGTGGCACCTGGTGGTCGGAAGCTTCGCCTTTGGGCTGGTGTTCTGCATTACCGACCCGGTCTCGGCGACACTCACCCAGACCGGCAAATGGTTCTACGGCGCCCTGGCCGGGATTTTGACCATCCTCATCCGGGTCATCAATCCGGCTTATCCCGAGGGGGTCATGGTGGCGATTCTACTGGCCAATGTCTTCGCGCCGCTGATCGACTACTTTGTATTACAGGCGAATATCAAACGAAGGAAGATGCGAAATGGCACGTGACTCTGTCGGCAAGACCTTTGTCGTGGCCATCGTGCTGGCCGCTTTCTGCTCGCTCCTGGTGTCGGGGGCGGCCATCGGGCTGCGCTCGAAGCAGGAGGCCAACAAAGTGCGGGATCGCAAGAAGAATATCCTGGTCGTGGCCGGACTGCATGATGCCCAAACCCCGGTGGAAGAAGCCTTCCAGCAGGTCGAAGTGCGCATCGTCGATATCGACAGCGGTGAATTCGTCGCGGGCGACCGATTCGACCCGGAGACTTTCGACCAGCGCGCCGCCGCCAAGGACCCGGAACTGAGTGTCACCATTCCGGCCGCGAAGGACCTGGCCGGCATCGGCCGCCGGGAGAAGTATTCCCTGGTCTACCTGGTAAAAAAGGACGGCGAGCTGGATCAGGTGATCCTGCCCATCGACGGCAAGGGCCTGTGGTCGACCCTGTATGGCTTTCTGGCTTTGGGTGACGACCTGAACACGGTTCGCGGGATCACCTGGTACGAGCACGCCGAAACCCCGGGCCTGGGGGGCGAAATTGACAACCCTTTGTGGAAAGCCCAGTGGGACGGTAAAAAACTATACGATCCCCAGGGCAACTATAAATTCCAGATCGTCAAGGGCCAGGCCGCCCAGAGCGGCCCCGAGGCCGACTACCAGATCGACGGCCTGTCCGGAGCCACGTTGACCGCCAACGGGGTGGCCAACCTGGTGCAGTACTGGCTGGGCGAAGATGGTTTCAAAAAAATGCTGGAACGGTTGAAAACCGAGGGAGTCTGACATGGCCGAACCGAAGATCAAGGAACTTATGTGGGAACCCATTTTCAACCGCAATCCGGTCACGCTGGGCGTGCTGGGGATCTGCTCGGCTCTGGCGGTGACCGGCAAGATGCAGACGGCCTTCGTGATGACGATCTGTGTCACCGTCGTGCTGGCCTGCTCCAGCTTTGCCATCAGCCTGATTCGCAATCAGATCCCCAGCAGTGTCCGCATCGGGGCCCAGATCACGATCATCGCCACCATGGTGATCGTGGTGGCCCAAGTGCTGGAGGCCTATCTGTTCGACATCAGCAAGCAGCTTTCGGTCTACGTGGGGCTGATCATCACCAACTGCATCGTCATGGGCCGGGCGGAGGCCTTTGCCATGAAGAACGGCCCGGCGGCGAGTATCCTGGACGGCATCGGCCACGGTTTGGGATACGGGATGGTGCTGCTGGTGGTGGCCTTCTTCAGGGAACTGTTCGGTTCGGGCACCCTTTTCGGCTTCGAAGTCCTCCAACCCGTGACCCAGGGCGGCTGGTACGTGAGCAATGGCCTGATGGTCCTGCCACCCAGCGCCTTTTTCCTGATCACTTTCCTGATCTGGGCCATTCGCACCTGGAAACCCGATCAAGTCGAAAAGGATTAGCGCCATGGAGCATTACCTGAGCCTTTTCATCAAGTCCGTCTTCATCGAGAACATGGCCCTGGCCTTCTTTCTGGGAATGTGCACGTTTCTGGCCGTCTCCAAGAGCGTCAAGACCGCCATCGGACTCGGTGTGGCCGTTATCTTCATCGTGACGATCACGGTGCCGGTCAACAACCTGCTCTTCCAGTTTTTGCTCAAGCCGGGCGCGCTGGCCTGGGCCGGCCAGGGACAGTTCGATTTGAGTTTTCTGGGGCTGTTGACCTATATCGGGGTGATTGCCGCCATGGTGCAGGTGCTGGAAATGGTGCTGGATCGGTTCGTGCCCGTGCTCTACAACGCCCTGGGTATCTTCCTGCCCCTGATCACGGTCAACTGCGCCATCCTGG
>JASJCD010000113.1 GCA_030066135.1 Desulfobacterales bacterium
AGGCCGAGCGCAACGGCACCCATTACCCCGCCTGGGTCAAGCCCTTGATCTATCTATCGATCCCCTGGGCAGTCAGCATCCACACCGTGACAGCCTTTTTATACTGTGGTCTGCCCGGCCGCCATTTCTGGCTGACGGCCATTCTGGCGCCGCGCTTTCTGGCCTCGGCCTTTGCCGCCGGACCGGCCCTGCTGATCCTGCTAAGCCTGCTCATCCGGCGGGTGACCAATTTCGATCCGGGCCGGGAACAGATCCAGACCCTTGCCAAAATCGTGACCTACGCGCTCATCGCCAATCTGTTCTTCTTCGGCTGTGAGCTCTTCGTGGCCTTTTACAGCAACATCCCGGGCCACATGGATCACATTGTGTATCTTTTCGCCGGGTTGCACGGTCACGGGGTCCTGGTGCCCTGGATGTGGACCTCCATGGGTTTGATGGTGCTGGCCCTGATCCTGCTGATCCCGACGGTCACCCGGCGCAACGAGGGGGTGCTGGCCGTGGCCTGCGCCATGCTCTTTATCGGCGCCTGGATCGACAAGGGCCTCGGCTTGATCTCGGCCGGCTTCGTGCCCAACCCGCTGCACGAAGTCAACGAGTATATGCCGACCCTGCCCGAAGTCGTCATCACCATCGGGGTCTACGCCATCGGCGCTTTGGTGCTGACGGTGCTCTACAAGATGGCCGTGGGGGTCAAGGAGGAAGTCGGCGCCTGACCCACAATCCCGACCTGAAAAACACAAGCTCCGCCCCTGGAATGAGGGGCGGAGCTTTTTTTATGACGAATTCAAGGGCCGGTTAGGAACGCGCGCTTCCAGGCGCGGACGCCAGCCTTTCTCCTCCGGTGAAGATAAGCAGCCCGTCGCCCGGAGCCCGCGTGGCAAGCGTCATGTTCAGTCTCCCCGCCAGGGCCACGGCCAGGCTGGTAGGACGGGAATTGCCCAGGATGATGGGAATACGGGCACGGGCGGCCTTCTGGACGAGTTCATAGCTGATCCGCGACGACATCACCAGAAATCCGATACGGCCCAGCTGGCGCGCCAGGAACAGATGGCCGATAACCTTGTCGAGGGCATTGTGGCGGCCGACGTCCTCGGCCACTTTCAACAGCTGCGCCTGCCGGTCGAAAAGGGCGGCGGCATGGGCGGCCCGGGTGTCGGCCCGCAGAGGCTGGTATTGGTGGAGGGACTGCAAAGCCTGGGCCGCGGTCGCGGCTTCCATGATGGGGCCGTCCTGCAGGGGCCGCAGATCCCGGTAAAGGTCATCGATTAGTTCCTTGCCGCACAGTCCGCAGCCGGTCTGACTGATCTGAGCCCTCCGGTGGTCGCGGGACCTGAAGCGTGAGGCCGGGGCCGACTGCAGGGTAAGGGTCACCGTGTTGCTGGCAGGCCCGTCGCACAGGGCCAGGCTGACGATGTCATCCGGTGTGTCGACGATGCCCTCAGCCAGGCACAGCCCAGCGGCGTGCGCTTTTTCCTCCCCGGGCGTGCGCATGACGACCACGAAAGGCTGGCCCTGAACCCGGATGGACAACGGCTCCTCGACGATGAGGGCGTGGGGCTGAGCCTCATCCGCCGCTGCGGTTGGCGGCCAGTGCGCGGCCGTGCATGCTGTCTGGTCTGCGGGGGTGGTCATACGGATCCTTTTGAACCTGGAAACGGCCGGGAGCTCGCGCTTGCCGGGAATACTAACAGGCGGAGGGCCGAATTGCCATCAAATTTGGATCGCCGTCTTTTTTGCTTGACAATTGACTTTCGTACAGTAATATTGCGAGGTTTTAAAGCCAATGAAATTCTACTGGCACGCATTTGGAATATTTGAAGCCCTGGGGCCGGCGTTATCGCCCCCGAGGGTATAAAGGAGGCCGTATGTACGCTGTGGTCAAAACAGGCGGAAAGCAATACCGAGTTCAGGAAGGGGACATCCTGCGGGTGGAAAAACTTCCGGGCGACATTGGGGCGGAGATCGCCTTCGATGATGTTTTGCTTTTTTCCGATGGGGAAAATCTCCAGGTCGGCAACCCCAATCTCGATAATATCGCCGTCACCGGCCACATCGTCGAGCAGGGCAAGGCCCCTAAAATTATCGTTTTTAAATACAAACGCCGCAAACGCTATCGGCGCAAGCAGGGACATCGTCAGCCGTTCACCGCGGTAAAAATTGACAGCATCCAGGCCAGCTGATTTCGCTTGGCCGGTGAATCGCAGCATTAAGGAGTATTTCGATGGCACATAAAAAAGCAGGGGGTAGCTCCAAAAACGGCCGCGACAGTAATGGCCAGCGGCGAGGAATCAAGCGCTACGGCGGCGAGCAGGTGCGCGCCGGCAATATTCTGGTGCGCCAGCTGGGCACCCGGATTCATCCCGGCGACAACGTCGGCATGGGCAAGGATTACACCCTTTTCGCCAAAGTCGACGGGATTGTCGCATACGAACGCTTCGGGCGCTCGCGGAAAAAAGTCAGCGTACATGCCGAGTGAAATTCATTGACGAAGCCACCATTACCGTCCAGTCCGGTGACGGGGGCCGCGGCTGCGTTAGTTTCCGCAGAGAAAAATTCGTACCGCGCGGCGGCCCGGACGGCGGTGACGGGGGCAAGGGGGGGGATATTGTATTCGTCACCTCCCTGCGCAAACGCACCCTTCAGCAGTTCCAATTTAAGCGCCAGTTCCGCGCGCCCAACGGCGGACACGGTCAGGGTAAACAGAAAACCGGCCGCAACGGGGACGACCTGGTCATCGAGGTGCCGCCGGGAACCCTGGTGTCCGACCTCGAAAGCGGCAATTTTTTAAAAGACCTGACCGCTGCCGGTGAGCGCTTTGTGGCAGCCCACGGCGGCCGCGGCGGACTCGGCAATACCCGCTTCAAATCCTCGACCAACCGTGCCCCGCGCCATTCCCAGCCCGGAGAAGCCGGGACACTTTTAACCCTTAAACTCGAATTGAAACTGCTGGCCGACGTTGGCCTGGTCGGATTGCCCAATGCCGGCAAATCAACGCTCATCCGGGCCATCTCCGCGGCCCGCCCCAAAGTCGGCGATTACCCCTTCACGACCCTGAATCCCATTCTCGGGGTCGTTGAAACCGGCTGGAGCGAGCCTTTCGTCGTGGCGGACATCCCCGGTTTAATCGAAGGGGCGCATCAGGGTGCCGGCCTGGGCCATCGTTTCCTGCGCCACATCGAGCGGACGCGGGTGCTGGTCCACATGATCGATATCGCCGCCATCGACCCAACCGACCCGCTGGCCGAATTCAGTACGGTGCAGAAGGAGCTGGCCTTGTTCAAGGCCGAACTGGGCCGCAAGCCCGCGCTGGTGGTTCTCAACAAGATCGACCTGCCGGGGGCCGAAGAAAATGGGAACCGGTTCAGGGCGCTGGCGCCGAACCTCGAGATCCAGGCCATCTCCGCCCTGAACGGCGATGGTCTGGAACAGTTGAATTCTAAAATCGTTGCGCTTCTGGAAAACACCGATACCGATGCCTGAAAATCTCAAAAGCCGAAATATCCGCCGGATCGTGGTCAAGGTCGGCAGTAACGTGCTGACATGCGCACAGGGGCTCAACCTGCCGGTGATCGATGCCCTGAGCAAAGAGATCCGTCAGCTTGAGAATGACGGGCAGGAAGTCATTCTGGTATCGTCCGGCGCCATGGCGGCCGGGGTGCGTAAAATGGCAATCAACAAGCGCCCCGAAGCCATCCCAGCCCGACAGGCAGTGGCCGCCGTAGGGCAGGCCGGCCTGATCCTGACCTGGGAGAAGGCGTTGGCCCGGTATGGCAAAAAAGTGGCCCAGATGCTGCTGACCGCCGAAGACATGACCAGCCGCAAGCGCTACCTGAACGCCCGTAACACCCTCAATACGCTGCTGGACTGGGGTGTCCTCCCGATCATCAATGAAAACGACACCATCATGGTGGATGAAATCCGCTTTGGCGATAACGACAATCTGGCGGCCGTGATTACCCTACTGATGGACGCGGATATTCTGATCAACCTGACGGACATCGACGGGCTCTACGACCGCGATCCGCGTACCCATGCGGATGCCGAGCTCATTCCGTCCATCGAGACCATCGGCCGCGAGATCGAACGTTATGCCGGCGATATCCCCGGCGCGCTGGGGACCGGCGGCATGCTCAGTAAGATCAAAGCCGCCCGTAAGGTCACGGCGGCCGGCATTCCCATGATCATTGCCAACGGAAAAACCGACGGCGTACTGGCGGCCATCTTCAGGGGGCAGCCGAGGGGGACCTTTTTCCGACCCAAAACCGAACGGCTTTCCAGCCGCAAATGTTGGCTGGCCTTTTCGCTCAAGCCCAAAGGGGTTATCCGGATCGACAAGGGCGCGGCGAGAGCGCTGACAACCGGCGGCAAAAGCCTGTTGCCCAGCGGAATTGTCGGTGTAAACGGACACTTCAGTGTGGGGGATCCGGTCCAGTTCGCCGGACCGGATGATCAGGTGCTGGGCAACGGGCTGGTCAATTACAGCGCCGGCGATATCGAAAAAATCAAAGGGCTGCGCACCAGCGAAATTTCCAGTTGTCTGGGTGAAAAGCCCTACGACGAAGTCATCCACCGCGACAATCTGGTCCTGACCAGCTGTACATTGAACTGATGCTAAGTAAAATCGGCATACTAGGGGGCACCTTCGACCCTATTCACCTGGGCCATCTCCGGGCCGCCGTCGAAATCCGGGAGGGTTTCGGCCTGGACGCCGTCTATCTGATCCCCGCCGCGGTGCCGCCCCATAAACCGCGCCAGGATATCGCCGCGCCTGAAGATCGGCTGGAAATGTTGCGACAGGCCACGGAAGACCTGCCGGAACTGCGGGTCTCGGACATCGAGCTCAAGCGCCAGGGGCCGTCCTACACCATCGACACCATCTGCGCTTTTCGTGAAAAGTTGCCGCCCAAGGTGTGGGTGTATCTCATCATGGGTATCGATGCCTTCCTCGAAATCAACACCTGGAAATCCTATGAAGACCTGCTGCACATCGTCCCTTCGATCGTCATCAACCGCCCGGCAGCGGAAGGCCGGATCCAGCCCTCGCTGGAGAATGCCATCGAAACCCTGATGCGCAGCGGCGCGCTGGCGGGCTATGAATGCTCCCTGTCGACACCCTGCTACACGCATTGCGACAAACAGCCGATTTTCACGTTCAACGTAACACCCATGGAGATATCCTCCACCCGCATCCGGGAACTGGTAAAAAAGGGGCAGCGCATCGATTACCTCGTGCCGCCCCGCGTCCAGGCCTATATTCAAGCCAAGGGGCTTTACAAATGAGCGTCAACCCATCCCCGCGGCTGGACACCTATGTCCAGGCCGTTCTGGGAAAAAAGGCGGAAAGCGTCGTCATCCTGGGAGTCCAAGAACTGACTTCGCTGGCGGATGCCTTCATTATCTGCAGCGGCAAATCGAATCGTCAGGTCATGGCCATCGCCGAGCACATCAAGACATCTCTCAAAAAACAGCAAATGCAGGCCCTGCGCATCGAAGGCCTGAAAGAAGGCCACTGGGTCCTGATGGATTACGGCGACGTAATCATCCATATTTTCTATGAACCCGTGCGCACGTTCTATGACCTTGAGGGCTTGTGGGCGGATGCCCCACGCCTGCAAACGCCCTCGCTCGAAGCGTGGCAGCGCCGGGCGGCCGAACACGGGGCGTCCAGTGGGGCTGGAGACTGAGGTGAAAGACTATCTTACAGGAGCGGAAATTCCCGATATCGGTGCCGAGGCCAATCGCCAGGCGGTGGCGCGCTACCTGGTCGAGACCAAAGGCTATCGGACGGCCGCAATATTCCGGGACGCCCCGCTGGTCATCGAGGTGTCCGGTGAATCCTACCGCTCGCGGATCGATCTTCTGGTGATGGCCGGCCAGCCGCCGCGGCCCTTCATGGCGTTCAAATGCGCCGCCGGTTCTCTGGGCTCACGGGAACGGGAAATCGTTTCCGCCGGCCGGCTCTATGGTAAATATCAGGTGCCGCTGGCGGTGGTTTCGGACGGGCGGGATGCCATCCTCCTGGATACGGTTTCCGGTCGCAGGATCGCTGAAGGCTTGGACGCCATCCCGGATGCCCGGGAGGCCGAGCGCCAGATGGCGGCACGCACCCCTGTGCCCTACCCGCCGGAGCGCCTGGAGCGGGAGAAACGTGTTTTCCGGACCTACGACCAGGCCAACGTCAATGTCGCCCGCACATAAAAAAAGCCGGTGCAGGGCTGCGTTTCCGCCGAACCCCCAACCGGCTGTTTTCCCGCGATGCGCCGGATAGTTAAACTCCGGCCACATCCCGGCTGCAGTGTTTGCAGATCTTGGCCCGCTGCTTGATGATCTCGGCACAGAAGGGGCATTCACGGACAAAAAGACGCGCCTGAATCTTTTTCGCTGCCGCGTCGACTTTTTCCTGCACCAATTCGTTGCCCACCTTGAGGTTGCGCAATGGTTCGATGGCATCCAGTTCACCGATGTCCCCCAGCATCTCGGCCGCCTTCATCCGCACCCTCGAGGGTTCGGTGGGATCCAAGAGGATGCGCAGGATCGTGGGGCCGTCCTTGTCGACGAAGCAGGTGGCCAGAATGTTGAAGCCTTTCTTGATGGCGGCTTTGAGGGCTTCCTCCTGGGCCAGCACCTGATCGTCGATCATCTGCCCGGTGCCGCCCATCGGGCTGAAGACGGGCAAGAACTCGAACGTGTCCGACCCAGGATAGTTCATGCAGCGGTATGACGCCTTGTGCGCGTAGGTTTCCTCCATATGGTCCCAGCCATTGACATAAGAAGGACAGTCGTCATTGAAGCAGATAAAAAGGAAGGGGGTACCCCACCCCAACCCGTCTCCGAAATTGACCGGCGGCACCTCCCAGATGCTCATTTCGATGTTGCAATGGGGACAGACGGGTTTGGGCATCTCAAGGACTTTTTCGAGGACTTCCTCGCGCGTTTCAAATGCCATTTAAAAAACCTCCAGTTTTGAATTAAACTAAGCCTTATCGATCATTTGTACAGAAACGTCAAGCTAAACCCGATCTGGGTGATGTCAAACCCATCCATCGATTCCCCCGCGGTCTTCTTGATCCGGCCCGGTGGATATACTATGGAGAAAAACACGTCCGGCTTGCCCCGGATGTGTGCGCGAAACGAAGCTCCCGACCATTAACCATGCGACCTGCAAGGAGGGCCGATTGGACCACAAACACGTTGCCGTCGAAGATCTGGAAACCTTTGCCCGCGAAACCATCCTGACTGCCGGTGAAAAAGCCCTGAGTTTCTATGGCCAGGGGGTTCCCGAGGTCAAGTTTGACCGTGCCCTGGGAACGGAGGCGGAACTGCAGCTCAATCATTATTTTCAGGAGGCGCTCAGCCAGCGCTTTCCCGAGCATCAGCTCTTCGACGGACAGGATCCCAACGACGGCTATACCCATGAAGCCCGTCGTTACATGTGGGTTTTCGATCCGCTTGACGGCATGTCCAATTTTATGGCGGGGATTCCCATCTGGGGCATGTCCGTGGCCCTGATGGAGAATTTCTGGCCCGTGTTCGGCTACTGCTACATGCCGGCCACGGAAGACCTTTTCTATGCCCGGGCGGGGCAGGCGGCCTATCGCGGCGGTGCCGAGATCCGGGTATCCGCCCAGGACAGTATCAACGACGAGAGTGTTCTGCTCAACTTTTCACGTTTTCATCAACACTACCGCAGCCGTTTTCCCGGCAAACAGCTCAATCTGGGGTGTACCTCGGCCCACATCTGTTACGTGGCCATGGGACGGGCGGAAGCGGCCCTGATTGCGCATGAATCCTATCAGGACCTGGCGGCGGTGCGGGTGATCATGGAGTCGGCCGGCGGGAAATTCATGCGCCTGGACGGCACCATGTTTCCGATAGCCGAATACCTGGAGGGCGATACCGGCGACGTTCACCTGCTGGCCCTCTCCCCGGCCCTTTTCAACCAGGTCAGGGGGTGCCTGCAGGACGTGGTGTGAGTTTTCGCCCCCAAAGCCCGATGCCTGTTGATTCGGCGTCGGTATGGTTATCGGGATCGGATTTCAGCCGGTACCATTGCTACTCGAAACCCGATCCCGACCCCGAAACCGATTGCGATGGAAGCTGCCTATACCGGGGTTACCTTTCCCAAGAGCCTTAAATTGTTGCGCCCTTAAAACAATCCGGTGCGGTCAAAATGCGCCCTATCTTCCGCCTGGCGTTTAAATGTTGGATCCGGCGAATCCGCTTCCATGCCTTTAGGGCACATCCTTGAGCGCCTTTTCCAGCACCTGGGCCAGCATATCGTTCATGAAACGCTGAAGGTCGTCCGGGCCAAATGTCGGTGCGACCCGCTCCATGCGGATATCCACCGGTCGACGATCCACGGTCTGCCGGCCCACACGGCCCACCTGCAGTTCCAACTCGATCTCCATGATCATGCGGGTATGCATGAGGCCTTTGTCGGCATCGCAGTGAAATTTGCGGATGGCCCCGCCGATCAGGTAGTCCCGGTCGCCGGCGCGGGCCAGCATGTCATCCGGGGAGAAGTCCCAGCCTTTGATCTGGCTGACCTGAAGACCCTTGCGCTGCAGCAGTTCGGCCAGGGCATCACTGACCGACAAAGCGACATTCTCCGGTGTGGAGACATACCGCTCGTAGGCGCCCGTGCCGACTTCGCGCAAACCGATCCGATAGGCATCCTGGCTGCCGCGCTCATCCTGCAGCACCTGGAGGCCGACCCGGCCGACGCTCTCCGATGCAATCGGCGCCTGGCCGGTGTAGGTGATCCGTACGGGATAGGTAATCGGGGCGGCGCAGGCCACCACGAGTGCCAAGACCGCCAGCATCCCGACCATTCGAATGAGACGATGCAATGGTTTCATGCGTTCTCCTCTAATGGGTCCATAAGATGTTTGATCCGCCGCCATGAAGTGACCTTCCGACGTCCCCGGTTATCCTTGCGCCTGATCAGGCCTTTTCAGCCTACGGATTTTCACGTGCTTGTCAATTCTAATCGCGCCCCGGCCGCTGAAGGCCGGTGTGGCCGCACGTTTTTGTCCGCTGCCGCACCGTGCGCGGACACCGCCGGCGGCGCCAGTGCGCTCAGCGGCGGCAGCGGGGCCACCTGCGAAACGGTCAGGGTTGTGGTCCCCCAGTCCTGCTCCACACGGCCGGTCAAAAGATAGGGTCGGCCCCAGTCGAGCATATGGCAGAACCGGTGGTAGACGGCCGGGAAAAAGGTGGTCTCGACGATGCCGGTTTCGTCTTCGAAGGTCAGAAATTCCATGGGATCGCCGTGCTTGGTGTGAACAACTTTCCCCGTCACGAGCCACCCCCCGAAACGTGCCTGACAACCCAGACGGCCAGCCAGATCAACGGCTTTGACCGTACCGATCCTATCCAGCACGGCCTGGTAGAGGGCCATCGGGTGACGGTCGCATAAGAACCCCAGGACGGCGAATTCCCGCCGCAAGCGGGTGAGCGGATCATCGGGCGGAAACCTCGGGCGGCGGCGTGCCGGCGGCGGCGCAAACAGCAGCCCCTGCCGGCTAACCGCCTTCCGCCGGTGCCGCCAGCGGGCCAGCGACCACATGAGGCCCGGTCTGCCGTCCCCGGGCGCCAGCCGGTCCAGGGCCCCGGCATGGATCAGGGCGCGCGCCTCGGGTTCGTCTGGCCGGACCCGTTCAAGAAAATCGGTTGCGTTTTCATAAACGCCCTCTTGCCGGGCCGCGATCAGACGCCCCCGGGTGGCGGCGCTCAACCCCTTTACCGCCTGCAGGCCCACGCGTATGGAGCGTGAACGGCCGCGCCAACGTGCGTCGCTGCGGTTGACGTCCGGCGGCCGGATGGCAAGCCCCAGCCGCCGGGCTTCGGACACATAGGCAAAGGTGCTGTAGAAGCCGCCCTGGTTGCTGATCACCGCCGCCATGAACGCGGCCGGATGGTGCACCTTGAGATAGGCCGCCTGGAAGGACACCTGGGCGTAAGAGGCGCTGTGGGGCTTGCAGAAGGAATAGCCGCTGAAGCTCATCATCATGTCCCAGACGGCCCGGGCGGTGTCCGCCGGTATGCGGCGTGCCCGGGCGCCGCTGAAAAACCGCGCCCGGAAGTCCTCTAGATGGAACTCCCGATCTTTTTTAGACATGACCTTGCGCAGGCGATCGGCCTCGGCGTGGGAGAACCCGGCCAGGGCCACGGCCGTGCGGGAGACGTCCTCCTGGTAAACCATGATCCCGAAGGTCTCGTCGAGCACATCGGCCAGGAGCGGATGAATGGGGTCCCAGGAGGCGCCGTGCAGCCGGCGCAGGTATTCCTGGATGAATTCGTTGGCCGCCGGGCGAATGATGCTGCTGTGGATTACCAGGTGTTCGAAATCACCGACCCCGGCCTTCTGCTGCAGCAGTCGCATGGCCGGGCTTTCGATGTAGAAACAGCCCATGGTCTGCCCCTGCCCCACGGCCTGCTGGGTGGCAAAGTCATCCTCCGGCACCCAGCGGGTTTCATCGAACGCTTCGCCATTGGCATGCACGTTGGCCACGGCGTCCCGGATGACGCCCAGGCTGCGGTTGCCCAGCAGATCGATCTTCACCAGGCCGGCGTCCTCGGTGGCGTCCTTCTCCCACTGGATGATGGGCACCCCCTTGGGGGCCCGTTCCACCGGGACGTAATCGGCGATGGGCTCCGGGGTGATGACCACGCCGCCGGAGTGCACCGAGAGATGGCGCGGGGTGCCGATCAGGCGCTGGGCCCGGGACAGGATTTCAGGCCAGGGCGGCGGAAAATCCAGCGCTCGGGCCTCGGGCCGCGCCTGAACGGCCGTGGTCAATTCAGTCGCCGGCGTTTCCAGGCGCCAGTACCAGGGCAGACGCCGGGTGACCCGGGCGATCTCGCCTTCGGTCAGCCCATAGGTCTTGGCGGTTTCGCGCACGGCCAGACGGGGTTGAAACAGCACATGGTTGCATACCATGGCCGCGTGGCCCTCGAAACGGGTCAGGACCGCCTGCTGGACGTCGTCGCGCTCGTCCCAGGCGAAGTCCACGTCGATGTCGGGCGGATCGCTGCGGCCGGGGTTCAGAAAACGCTCGAAGTAAAGGTTGTGCTTCAGCGGGCAGACGTTGGTGATCCCCAGGCAGTAAGCGATCAGCGAAGCCGCCCCCGATCCGCGGCCGCAGGTGCGCGGGCTGTGGCGCACGATATCACGGACAATCAGAAAATAGGCGCTGAAACCCATCTCGGCCACGATGCGCAGTTCGTGCTCCAGGCGTTCGATGACCGGCTCCGGCAGTTCGCGGCCGTAGCGCCTTTCCGCTCCGCGGTAGGTGGCCGCGCGCAGAGCCTCCGCGGCGGGACGGCCCCCGCCGTCGGACCAGGGCGGCATGACGATGCCGAAGGCCGGGCCGGTAAAAGTCAACCGTTCGGCCACTTCATGGGTGGCCGCCAGGGCCTGGGGACAGGGCGCAAAGCGCCGCGCATAGATGGATGGCGGGGCCAGCCAGGCATCGGCCGGGGCGGTTTCGCTCGCGCTCAGCCGCGGCAGGGTCGTGTTCCCTTCAATGGCCCGCAGCATCCAGTGCAGATATAGATCCTCCGGCGTCAGACCGACGCTGTCCGGTGTGGCCACCACCGGGAGCCCCATGCGGGCGGCGGCCTTGCGCAGGGGATGGCCGGCGGACAGGGGCCGGCGCGGCATGGCGGCCGCCACCCGGACGCCGGCCGCATGCCAGGGCTCCAGCAGGCCGGGATCGGATGTCAGCACGGTGAGGCCCCGGGCCAGGGGCGGCAGGGCCGTTTCCAGCCGGAAGCCGGCCATCATGTGGCGGCGGGTCAGGAGGCGGCAGAGGTTGCGGTAGCCGTCCATATTTTCCACCAGGCAGACGCCCCGCCGCGGACTTCCCGGATCGCTCACCTCGGCCCCCACGATGGGGGTCAGGCCCTCCCGCCGGCAGGCCGCCAGGAAAGGCCACAACCCGTACAGGTTGTCGGTGTCGGTCAAGGCCAGCCGGTCGTAGCCCATCCGGCGCGCCGCCCGGCAGAGCTGCCGTACCGAGGCGGTGCCCTGCATGAGGGAATAATGGGAGCGAACGCTGAGGGGGATCATGGTTGTCATCGCAATTTAACCATCGGCGTCGGGATCGCTATCGGAATCGGATTCGTCCGATGCCGACATGCAACAAAATTGGACCAATAAGTCCGGTTCATTTTTGGCCTAAGCCTTCCAAGCTGGAAGAGCCTAAACGGTTTGTCCGGCCCTGGATGTCTTTTTCAATGTTCATTTTCTTACACGCGTAAGAAAACGAACCAAAAGAAGGCGCCCGTGTCCCGCTTAACCCTGCGCGTCGTCGAACCAGTCAATGAAGCGGCGCCTCATGCCGTCATACGGCGTTGCCCAATTCGCTCGGGTGCTCACAATCTGGCGATTGCTGCGCGCCTCGCTTCATTGGACGCCTTGCCTGACAGCACGATGCTTGCTTCATTGCCCGGTTCATGGAGACAGGTCACGCGGAAACTCGCTGCGCTCAGACAGGCCGACGCGCTTCTTCCGGCCGCACCGCCGATGTCTACAAAGGGGAACCAATACCGAACCCTCAAACATTGCTCTCACCTTCCGCTAGACCGAAGGGCCCGAATAACGTCACCTTTCCAGACGGTTTCGTAAAAGGTTCGAGATGCGGCAGCAAAAGCCCGAGGAATGAGGCGTACGCCAGTACGCCGCAATGACGAGGGATACGCGTAACGCCGATATCGGACCTTTTACGGAATCGTCATCGTTAGGCCGCCAGCGTGCGGCCGACTTTGATGGCCGCCGTCCCGAAACGGTCGCGGATGGCGTCCATGGCCGCCACCAATTGGGTGCGACGGTGCGAGTGCTGGCGGTCCTCGGGAAAAAGAGCGCGTTGCGCCGGCGGAAAGGTCAGGCGGTCGCAGATCAGGTCCAGGTAACGGATCCGCACCCGGCGCTGCCAGGCCAGATAGAGGGCCGCGCGGGCGCCGGCAAAAAGGGTCAGGTCGTTGGCCGTGGCGGGCCGCAGGGCCCGCTGACGAATCCGGTCGAGCCCGTCCGAATAACCGAGGCGGACCGTCACCCGGCGTGCCGCCAGGCACCGGTCCCGCAGTCGTCGGCCGGCCTGTTCCACGAGGGTGTACAGGGCGCTTTCCAGAGCGGCCGGGCCGTGCGCATCCTCGTCGAAGGTATGCTGCCGGACGATCCGCGGGGGGCGTTCCCCCAGCGGCCGCACCGGAGAGGAATCGATGCCGCGCACGGCCTCGTAGAGATAGCCGGCCCGCCGGCCGAACGGAACCTGCAGTTCCTCCAGGCGCATTCCCGCCACCTGGCCGGCCCGGGTGAAGTTGAAATCGCCCAGACGGACGAGATCGTCGCGTTCGATGCCGGGCACGACCCCCAGGGGCAGCGGGGCCAGAAAGGCTTCCTCCTCGCCGGCGCCGACGATGTACTCGCCGTCGGGTTTGACCAGACGGGTGGCCACTTTGGCCACCAGCTTGTTGGGGGCCAGGGCCCAGATGGGGGCCAGGCGCAGATCGGCCCGGGCCTGACGGCGCAGGCGCCAGGCCACATCCACGGGCGGCCCGAAAAGCCGGCTGGTGCCGGTCACGTCCATAAACAGGTGCCCGTCGGCTTCGCCGGGTTCAATCAGCGGTGAATAGGGCCGGGCCTGGCGGATAAAGGCCTGCATGACCTGGGCATAAAGGGCGGGGTGCGGCGGCACCAGCCGGGCGTCGGGGCAGCAGCGGCGGGCGCGGCCCAGGGGCATGCCCTTGCGCACACCGGCCTGGTAGGCCTCCTCGCTCATGTCGTAGACCGTGGCCCGGGCGGCGCCCTCGGGCGAAATGATGAGCGGCCATTTTTGCAACCGGCGGTCGATACTGCGTTCGACGGCCACGGCGAAATCGGCCACGTTCAGGTGGATGATGGCGCGGTCCATGCGGTATCTCCCACCAGCCCTTCGGCCGCCAGCAGCCGGACCAGACGGCGGGCATTGGCCGGTGCCTGGGCCCGCACGTGGTTGTTGAAGAAAACCAGACCGCTGCGGGCCCGTCGGGCCATGGGGGCAATGCGCTGCGCAACCCATTCGTGCAGTTCGGCCTCGCCGTAGTCGTAATCGAACTGTTTCTGCATGTTGCCCGAGCGCCATCCACCCGCATTGCGCCCGTGAAAACGAACGTAGAACAAGTCCGGATTGGTGACGACATCCAGCCGCGGGAACAGGTGCGGCAATTCAGGGGCATCCACGGCCACCAGCGTGGTCCGGCGATTTTCCAGTTCGGCAAACACGCGATCCGTAGCCCAGGACACGTGCCGGAACTCCACGGCCACCGGAAGCCCTTCGAGCGCGTCGAGCAGGGCGGCCAGATAGCGGCGCCGGTGCGGGGAGCGGTCGAAGGACGGCGGCAGCTGGAGCAGTACCGCGGCCAGTTGACCGGCCAGCACGAGGGGGGCAATGCCGTCGCGATATTGGGCGACCTGCCCCCGCCACTGGTCCGGATCCACTTCGTGGGTCAAGGTCCGGGTGAGTTTGACGGCAAAGCGGAAGACAGGCGGGACCTGCCGGCGCATGCGTTCGAGCGCGGGTGCCTTGGGCATCTGGTACCAGGTGTAGTTGAGCTCCGCCACCGGGAACAGGCGGGCGTAGAGCGGAAGCATGTGCCCCGCCCTCGTCCCGGGCGGATAGAAACCGGCCTCGATCCATTCGGTGTAGGAATAGCCGCTGGTGCCTACCTGGACCCGGCCGCCGGCAGGGGCCGGGGATACATCGTTAATCTGCATGGTCGTCGTCACGGCGGTGCCTGCAATTTCAAACGATCCTGAACGGATCGGCGTCTGCGTTGTTCGTTTCTACGGTCGGTGCACGCGGCTTTCATCGGGAACGGTATTTAATTCACTTTTTTTCGAAACCCGATGCCGATAGCGACCCCGACCCCGATTCAAACGCCGGCACGCATGGCGATGCCTCGCCACCGGCGGAGAATCGATAGCCCCCTTGTTGCAGGTGCGACGGCCAACGCTCGAACCATTCCCGCCGGGAGCGACACATCGCAGGGTCCGCCCTCAGGCGATCCGGTCGCGCTGAATCCCGACCACCTTGCCCTGGATCAGCACCTGGTCGAAGGCATAGCGCATGACGGTATAGGCGCTGTTGGCCGGGTGCAGTTCGATCCGGTCGCCGGCGAGATAAAAACGTTTGACCGTGGCTTCCTCCTGGCCGATGAGCGCCACCACGATTTCGCCGTTGCGGGCGTACTGACGCGGCTCACAGATGGCCAGATCGCCGTCCAGAATGCCGGCCTCCTGCATGGAATCCCCTTTTACCCGCAGGGCAAAGAGACTGGTTCCCGGGAACATGCCGGCATCGACCACGACGCTGCCGTCCCACTCCTGCTGGGCGTACATGGGCAGGCCGGCGGTGATGCGCCCGATCACGGGCACCGCCTGCCAGCGCCGGGCGGCGGACGTTTCCCCGGCCCGGTGGAGCAGGTGGACAGTCCGGCTGTAGCGCCCGTCGCGACGGAGGACGCCCCGGGCTTCCAGGGTCTTCAGGGTCTGAGCCACGGCGGCGTGACTGATGCCGAGCGCCCCGGCCGTTGCCCGCAGGCTGGGGGTTCGCCCCCGGCGCCGCATTTCGTCCTCCAGGTAATCCAGAAGACGCTGTTGTTTAGCGGTGAGCGCTGGCGCGCCGCTGGTCGGTGATGAAGAGTCCATACCCACTCATAGGGATCCGGCGATAAAATGTCAATATAAATGTAAATACAATGTAAATATTTTGCAGAACAAAGCGGGAAGGGCGGGAAGACACGTTGTCTCCCCGCCGTTGGGAGGATTTAAAACGTTTCGGTGGATGCGAGACGGGTCTCGCTGGACGCCAAGCGCTCCCGCAGGGCCTCGGACTGGGCCTCGAGCACCGCGCACTCCCGGGGAGCCGGGGCAGATTCAGAAGATCCGCCGGGGTTCCCGCGAAACACGGCGGCATTCCTTCCGGGGCCAGATCCACACCCTGCTCCACGGCGCCCGCGGCCGCCACGCTTCGGCCC
>JASJCD010000114.1 GCA_030066135.1 Desulfobacterales bacterium
CCGCAGCCATGCCGCTGATTGACGCGGCCGTCGCCTTGGGTATCATGCGTCCGGTTATCGCAGGCCAGGGGCAGACGGGGAAATATGGACGGGCGCAGATCCTGTTCGCTGGAATTAATCCTCCGGCCTGGGCGTGTTCGGCAGTGCGGCCTGGAGGTACTTCCCTGTGTGGCTTTGTGCGCTCCGGGCAATTTCTTCCGGAGATCCCGCGGCCACGATCCGACCGCCGCCGCGACCGCCTTCCGGGCCCAGGTCGACGATCCAGTCGACCGTTTTGATGACATCCAGGTTGTGCTCGATGATGATCACCGTGTTGCCGCCGGCCACGAGGCGCTGGAGAACGGATAGCAGCATTTCGATGTCCTGGAAGTGCAGACCGGTGGTGGGCTCGTCCAGGATGTAGAGGGTGCGGCCGGTCTCCCGTTTGGCCAGCTCGCGCGCCAGCTTGATGCGCTGGGCCTCGCCCCCTGAAAGGGTCACGGCCGACTGCCCCAGTTTGATGTAGCCCAGGCCCACGTCCATGAGGGTATCCAGGATCGCGCGGATGCGGGGGTGATGGGCGAAGAGCTCGGTGGCCTGGCGCACCGAGAGGGCCAGTACGTCGGCGATGCTTCGGCCCTTGTAAGCCACTTCCAGGGTGGCGGCGTTGAAACGCTTGCCCCGACAGGCTTCGCAGGGCACGAAGACATCGGCCAGAAAGTGCATCTCCACCCGGATGTAGCCGTCACCCCGGCAGGCCTCGCAGCGCCCGCCCTTGACGTTGAACGAAAAGCGGCCCTTTTTATAGCCGCGGGCGCGGGCTTCGGGCAGCCGGGCGAAGAAATCGCGAATCAGGTCGAATACCTTGGTGTAGGTGGCCGGATTGCTGCGCGGCGTGCGGCCGATGGCCCTCTGGTCGATATTGATGACCTTGTCGATGGCGGTGAGCCCTGTGATGCGGTCGTGGGCGCCCACGTCCAGGGCCGCGCCGTGAAGTTTGCGTGCCAGGGCCGGGTAGAGGATCTGGTTGATCAGCGTGGATTTGCCGGCCCCGGATACACCGGTGACGGCCACGAGCAGACCGGTGGGTATGCGCACGTCGATGCCGGTCAGGTTGTTGGCCCGGGCACCGTGGATGTTGATCCACGCACGTTTTCCGCTTGGCGGCGACCGGCGTTCGGACGGCAGGGGAATTTCAGCCTTACCGGCGAGATACCGGCCGGTGATGGATTTGCGGTTGCGGCGGATCTGGGCCGGTGTGCCCTGAGCAATGACGCGCCCACCCAGCAGCCCCGCACCGGGTCCCATGTCAACGATGCGGTCGGCGGCTTCCATGGTTTCGCGGTCGTGTTCGATGACGATCAGGGTGTTGCCGATGTCGCGCAGGTGACAGAGGGTATTCAAAAGCCGGATATTGTCGCGCTGGTGCAGGCCAATGGAGGGCTCGTCCAGGATATAGAGCACGCCCGTCAATTCCGAGCCCACCTGGGAGGCCAGCCGGATGCGCTGGGATTCGCCCCCTGAAAGGGTCGGGCCCTTGCGGGACAGGGTCAGGTAGTCGAGCCCCACGTTGGCCAGAAATCCCAGACGGGACTTGATCTCTTTGACCAGCTCGGCGGCGATCAATTTGCGGTTGCCGCGCAGCTCAAGGCTGTCCATAAAGGCCAGGGCCTCGCCCACGGTGAAATCCGTAACGTCGATTATCGACCGGTCCGCAATGCGGACATGCAGGACCTCGGGTTTGAGCCGTCGGCCCTTACAGGTGGCGCAGGGTTTCTCGGACATGAAACCGGCGTAGTATTTCTTCTGCTTTTCAGAAGTCGTCTGCCGATAGCGCCGCATCAGGGCCGGCATGAGGCCTTCCCAGGCGGTTTTGAAGCTGCCCTGAATCTTTTCCGAATCCCAGTCTACCACAAGTTCCCGCCCGTTGGACCCCTTCAGTACCAGGTCGCGCATCCTTTTGGACAGCTGCCGCCAGGGTTTATCCAGGGGCAGCCCCCATTGGGCATGCATGGCGCGCACCTGACGACCGGTCCAGGAATTGGCCGGTGCCCCGCCGTTGGCAAAACAGCTCTGCCAAGGCACCACCGCGCCCTCCCGGATCGTGAGGCCGGGGTCGGGCACCAGCTTGTCCGGGTCCATGGACAACCGGCTGCCGATGCCGTTACACGCCGGGCACATGCCCGCAGGCGAGTTGAATGAGAAAAGGGGCGGATCGAGTTCCGGGTAGGCCACCCCGCAACAGGCCCGGGCCTCGCTCATCTTGAGGTCCCCCCGTCCGGGCACGTGGATGAGTAGCCGTGCCTGGCCCACCTTGAGCGCCAATTCAACGGAGTCCGTCAGCCGCTGGCGGAAAGCCTTGCCTGAACGGACCACCAGGCGGTCCACCACCACCTCGATGGTATGCTTCTTCTGCCGGTGCAGCGTCTGGACGTCCTCCAGAGCCAGCACCACGCCGTTGATGCGCACGCGTGCGAACCCCTCCCGGCGCAGGCGCTCCAGATGCTCGCGATGCTCGCCCTTGCGGTTGTCAACGATGGGGGCCAGTAGAATGATCTTGGTGCCCGGCGACAGCTCCAGGATTTGCTCGACCATGGCCTCGGCGCTGCCGCGGCCCACCGGCTGGCCGCATTTGAGGCAGTACTGCCGGCCGATGCGGGCATACAGCACCCGCAGGTAGTCGTAGATCTCGGTAATGGTGCCCACGGTGGAGCGCGGGTTGCGGCTGGCGGATTTCTGCTCGATGGAAATGGTGGGGGCCAGCCCCCGGATCATGTCGTAGCGTGGCTTTTCCATCTGGCCGATGAATTGCCGGGCATAGGCCGAAAGCGACTCCACGTAGCGCCGCTGGCCCTCGGCGAAAATGGTGTCGAAGGCCAGACTGGACTTGCCCGATCCCGAGACCCCCGTGAAAACGATCAGTTTTTTCTTGGGCAATTCGAGATTGACGTTCTGCAGGTTGTGTTCCCGGGCGCCCTGGATGACGATGGTGTCCAGTTCGGTCGCGCTGCGTCGCCCGCGTCTATTCTTCGAGGTCATGGTCCTGGTGGCCTGTGTCGGAAAATGGGTTTTAGGATCGTGGTCTTATTAGCCAAAAGCGGCTTTGAGGTCCAGTGCTATTCCGAAGGCAGCCCCAATCCTCACAACGGTTGCCAGCCCTCAAATCACCTGATCCGCCACCGGCGTGTCCCCTTGGGGTTTTTTCTAAAGTGACGCTAAAACATGCCAATAATAAGGATCAGTCAGTGCCAACCATTGGGCTTGAACGGGAGGCTGTTGCGTGGGGCCGCAATGACCGCTTTTCGGCGATGGTCGCCAGATGGTTCCCTGCCCGGCACCGGCACCCTTGAGGGCTAACACGGCACGGTTACCCCCGATGGTTTTCCCTGCTCAGCAGTTGGAGGCCGCGTCAGATTTCATTAAGAGAGGAACATATGTTTACAAAGCGATCCTTGAAATTCAAATTGATTGCGCTCGGTGTCATCCTTTCGGTGGCACCCCTTTTGGTGGTGACGGTGAGTACCTTGTACCAGAACCGACACATGACCGGCGCAGCCTCCGAGGGCCTCGCACAGCTGGCCCACGAGAGCCTGACCCACACGGTCGAAGGCATCCGCACCATGGTGGCCACCCAGAACGAGATCCTCCAGGAAACAGTGGTTCACGATCTCAACGTGGCACGCCGAATGATGCGGGATGGTGGCGGCCTGTTTATCGATCCTTCGGAGACGGCCAGCTGGCAGGCGGTCAACCAGTACACCAAGGAAAAGAAAACCATCGAACTGCCCCACATGTCGCTGGGCGGTGAGTGGCTGGGTCAGAACGCCGATCCGGGCATTCCCAGTCCCCTGGTGGACGAGGTCAAGCTGCTGGTGGGCGGCACCTGCACGGTGTTCCAGCGCATGAACGAAGCCGGCGACATGCTGCGGGTGGCCACCAATGTCGAAAAGCTGGACAGGACCCGCGCCATCGGGACCTATATCCCGGCGGTCAACCCGGACGGCCAGCCCAACCCGGTGGTGGCGACCCTGCTCAAGCGCAAGACTTTCAAGGGGCGCGCCTACGTGGTGAATGCCTGGTACCTCACGGCCTATGAGCCGCTTTTCAACAACGACGGCGATATCATCGGGGCCCTCTATTTCGGGGTCAAACAGGAAGCCACCCCGGCCATGCGTGAAGCGCTGATGAAGATCAAGATCGGCCAGACCGGCTATGTGTGGGTGCTCGACGCCAAGGGCAACTATTTGCTCTCCAAGGACGGCAAACGCGACGGCGAGAACATTCTGGGAGCCAAGGATGCGGACGGCCGTCCGTTTATAAAAGAGATTATCGACAAGGCCGTCAAATCCAAAGACGGCGAGATTTTCGACAGTGTCTACCACTGGAAAAACGATGGAGATGCCGAAGCGCGCACCAAGATCAGCAAAGTCGTCTACTTCAAGCCCTGGGACTGGATCATCGGGGCGGGCACCTTCGAGGATGAATTCTTTGCGGCCCGCGACACCATCGAGGCCGACAGCCGGTCCAGCATGGTGATCCTATCCGTGTTAATTGCGGTGGCCCTGGGCTTGTCCCTGGTGCTCTGGAGCATAGTGGCCGGTCGCATGGGGCGTAAACTCTCCGTTTTCTCGAGCCATATGCAGGGTGCCTCGGATGAGGTGGCCTCGGCGGCCGGTGAAGTCGCGGGCGCCAGCCAGTCTCTGGCCGAGGGGGCTTCCGAGCAGGCGGCCAGTATCGAGGAGACCTCGGCCTCGCTCGAGGAGATGGCCTCCATGACCCGCCAGAACGCGGACAACGCCACCCAGGCCGACAGCCTGATGAAGGAGGCCAACCAGACCATCGCCACGGCCAACAACACCATGGACGAAATGACCGTTTCGATGACCCACATCACCCAGACGGGTGAGGAAACCCAGAAGATCGTCAAGACCATCGACGAGATCGCCTTTCAGACCAACCTGCTGGCCTTGAATGCGGCCGTGGAGGCCGCCCGGGCGGGTGAGGCCGGCGCCGGGTTTGCGGTCGTGGCCGACGAGGTCAGGAACCTGGCCATGCGGGCCGCCGACGCCGCCCGCGACACCTCGGCCTTGATCGAGGAGTCGGTCAAGCAGATCCGCGACGGGGCCGAGCTGGTGGACGTCACCAACAAGGCTTTCGACGAGGTCGCCGTCCAGGCGGATAAGGTCACCCATCTGATCGGGGAAATCGCCGAGGCTTCCAATGAGCAGGCCCAGGGGATCGAACAGGTCAACACCGCGGTGACCGAGATGGACCGCGTGGTGCAGCAGAACGCCGCCACGGCGGAAGAGTCGGCTTCGGCCTCCGAGGAGATGAACGCTCAGGCGGCGCAAATGACGGCCATGGTCGAAGAACTCGTGGTCTACGTCGAGGGTCAGGGGCAAGCTCGGCAGGCGCTGAAGCATCGCAACATCGCCAAACCCGTTAGGACAGATCGTGCGGCCGCCGCACGGAAAGCCCGACCGGCAGCCGCCGTCCGGCCGACGCCGGAAGATGTAATTCCAATGGATACGACAGAGGCCTTCGACGAGTTTTAGTTCTGGTCTAAACCCTTCACCTGTGGTGGAGGACCCGGAGAGGTTCTACCGGTCCAGTGTTTTTTACTGTTACTTTTCTTAGACGCCTAAGAAAAGTAACCAAAAGAAGGCGCCCGTGCCCCGCGTACCCTGCGCGTCGCGCAACCGCTCCCTGAAGCGGCGTCTCATGCCGCCATGCGGCGTTGTCCAGCTCGCTTGAGTGCTCACAATCGGTCGATTGCTGCGCGCCTCGCTTTACTGGCCGCCTTGCCTGACAGCATGATGCTTGCTTCAACGAGCGGTTGTCAGGGTCGGAGCGTGTCGGAACTCGCTTCGCTCAGACAGGCCGACACGCTTTTTCCGCCCCTGTCACCGATGCTCGGCGCGGGGCAAAGGGGGGCTCAAACGGAGTGTCTGAAAGCGCTTCCAAGTCCCCCTCCGGGGGGCTACCTGATGCCTCCCGCTCTGCGGCAGGAGATTCACATTCGGGATATAAAATTTGATGCCATCCCATCACGGGCGAACCATCCGGTTCGCCCGTGTTTTTTGGGATGCCGTGACTTTTGTTCGGCGGGTGGGCCCTTCTGGCTTCAAGATTTTGCGGTGGCCGGTAATTCATCAAACCGGTTGATGACGGTGATCCCGGCGCCCTCGAAGCCGTCCATGTTCTGCAGGGCCTCGATGCCCTCTTCGAGATTGACGGTTTGGCCCACCAGTTTTTCCGGGTGCAGTTTACCTGCTGCGATCATGGCCAGAATCGCCGGATAGGCGTGCGCCTGGATCCCGTGGCTGCCCAGGATTTCAAGCTCGTCGGCCACCACGCGATCCATGGGCAGCGCGGCGGCACGCTCATCGCCCGTCAGCAGGCCGACCTGGACGTGGCGGCCGCGTTTGCGCAGGCAGGAAACGGCGTTGTAACAGGTCTCCTGGCTGCCTAAGGCGTCGAGTGATACATGGGCGCCGCCGTTGGTGATGTCTTTTACGGCCTGTACCACGTCATCCACATGGGCGGCGTCCACGACGGCCCGGGCGCCCACCGAGCGGGCGCGGTTGAGGCGTTCCTTGCGAATATCGACCCCCACCGTGCGGGCCCCCAGCGCTTCCGCGATCATGATGGCCGACAGCCCGACCCCGCCGCAGCCGAAAACCACCACCCAGTCGCCCGGTGCGGTGCGGCCCTGGGTGGCCACGGCCCGGAAGGACGTGGTGAAGCGGCATCCCAGGCTGGCCGCCGTGACGTCGTCGATTGATTCCGGCAGGCGGACCAGGTTCACGTCCGCGTAATGCACGGCCACAAGTTCGGCAAACGAACCCCAATGGGTGAACCCCGGCTGAAACTGGTTGTCGCAGACCTGTTGTTGGCCCGACTGGCACTGGGGGCAGCGGCCGCACCCGCAGACGAACGGCATCGTAACCCGGTCACCGGGCTTCCAGAACTGGATGTGGGCGCCCACCGCTTCAACGGTTCCGCTGAATTCATGGCCGGGCACGTGCGGCGGCTGGACGTCGGGGTCATGGCCTTTCCAGGCATGCCAGTCGCTGCGGCAGATACCCGTGGCCCGGACCCGGATCACGGCACCGTGAACCGGTGGATTTGGATCCGGCAATTCCTGGATGACGAGGGGTTGACCAAAGGATTCGAAAATGGCGGCTCTCATGGGGTGTTCCTTCCGCTTAAAGGTGGGGTGGGCAGGGGGGTTGGCGTATTCTGAACCTCCATCAGGATGCTGGATACCGGCGTGCGGCCGCAGGTTGGCAAGGGCCGGCCGGACCACAGCCGGCCGCCCCTTCCGGCTTCGTTACCTGCGATGGTCATAAAGCGGAAAGCTTTCGGCGATCACCAGCGGTGGTCGATTTCGGCGTTGCCTCTCCGGGGCCTCCCGCAAGGGCACGGTTTATAATTTCTAGGGGTGGTCGGGTCGATCTATTGCCTGCCAGACCGTGATAGGCTTGCAGATCTGCGTGCTTTTGTAAAGGCCTTTCAAGCCGTCTCAATGGGCTTTGCAACTGCCTTTGGCCGATTTACGGACATCGTTCTGGTGCTTGGCGATGGAGATGATGGTTTTGATCTTCTGTTGAACGTCTTCAGGCAGATTTTGCGCCTGCAGGTCCTGGGCTTCTTCGACGATGGCATTAAATGCATTGGCGATGTCTTCGGTTCGCATGGGCGACTCCTTTCAATATCCTTGGATGGTTACAGTTCGGTAATGACCGGATCTTTCAAAATAGCCTCGACGGCTTCGCCGGCGCTCTGGGCGGCCTCCGGAAAAACCGCCGCGAGGCTGCGGATGTGCCGCAGGTTGTCGGCCGTCCGCAGGATCAGCATGGCCAGGTTGCCTTCTTCCAGTTCGGCCATGCGCACGACCTTTTCCCAGGGGGCCCCATGGGCCCAGTGGTAGAGGGTGACCGCCGGGCGAAGAAAGAGCGGGCGTACCGGGAAATGCTCGCGGTACATGCTGCGCGCAAAGGGTTCCAGTTTACGGCGAACCTGGTTGTAGGCCCGCGCCAGCTGACGGGGCAGCCAGTTTTTGGGAATATGATCGTCCGGCTCGTTTTCATTGACGAAAGCGGCCACGATACCCGCCATCAGCGCTGGATCGTTCTGGGGAAAGGCCTCCAGGCGAAACCCTTCAGCGATCAGCAGGGGCTGGTCGACCCGCAATTGGGAGGCCCATTCGCCGTCGGCCGTGAGCCGGCTGTTCTCGTCCACGAACCCGTTGGCCTGCAGAAAGGCCAGATGGTGGCGGAAATCGTTCCACAGGTGGCGGTGGCACTGGGCCAGGGCCCGGCGCGAAGCCCGGGGACCCAGTGAGCGGATCAGCTGAAAGGTGGCGAAGCTTCGTTTGAGAAGGTCTTCCACCTGCTCGGGGGAGTGTGAGAGGAGCAGGTTGAGAACCATCGAGAAGTTGATGCGAATCTGGCTGGTCACGTCCGAAGGCGGAGCGCTCACCAGACGAGCGGCGTGATGAACATCCATGAAGCGGCCCGGTACGGCGATGGCGAAGCCGATCTTGTCTTTGCCGCGCCTTCCGGCCCGCCCGGTCATCTGGTGATATTCGGTGGCGGTCAGCGGGGCGAATTCCTGGCCGTTGAAGCGGTCCGAATTCAAGAACAGGATGGTGCGGGCCGGGAAATTGACCCCGGCCGCCACCGTGGAGGTCGCGAAAACGGCATCCAGCAGGCCTTCGCTCATCAGGGTTTCCAGCAGCAGCTTCCAAATCGGCAGCTGTCCGCTGTGGTGGGCGCCCACGGCCAGATTTTCGAGATGCCACAGCTGGCGGTGGTCCCGCAGATGCGGGGTGGCGGCCAGCAGTTCGTCGATGCGTGTCCGGAGACGCTCCTTGCGTTCGGGGTCGTCGATGCGGTTAACCTGGCAGAGCTTCAGAGCGTTGCCGCAGTCGGCCCGCGACTTGAGGAAGAAAATGGCCGGCAGCAGGTCGTAGGTGCGCAGCACCTGGAGCATGTCGCCAAAGGGCGGCAGGCCCCAGGGCGGCCCCAGACTGGGTTTTTTCTTGTGTTTGAAAAGGTCGTTGACCTTCTGGTAGAGCTTTAGCCGGGCCTTGGGCCCGGTGGGCACCACCAGTGGCATGAGGGTTCCCGAGGGGGCGAAGAAAAGGGGATGGAGCGGCACCGGCCGCCGGGTTTCCGGGACGACCCGGCACGGTTTGCGGCGGATGGCGCTCAGCCAGTCGGCGATCTCGCCGGCATTGCCGATGGTGGCCGAGAGCAGCAAAAGGGGGATGCGCGCCGGGAGGTAGATCATGATCTCTTCCCAGACCACGCCCCGGTCAAAATCCCCCAGGAAGTGGGCTTCGTCCAGCACCACGAAATCGGTTTCCAGGGCGACCCCGGTGTGCATGGCGTCGTAGAGCTGATTGCGCAGAATCTCGGTGGTGCCGATAATGATGGGGGCATCCGGCTGTTCGCGCCGGTCGCCCGTGAGAATGCCGACATTCTCGGTGCCAAACAACAAGGCGAACTCGGCATACTTGGCATTGCTCAAGGCCTTGAGGGGGCAGGCGTACCAGGCCCGTCCGCCTTCGCGGAAGACTTTGCGGATGGCCTGTTCGGCGATCCAGGTCTTGCCGGCGCCGGTGGGCGCGGTCACGAGGCAGTCGGCCCGGGCCACGGCGGCCACGGCCTCGGTCTGAAAGGGATCCGGCGCGAAAGGGATCTGATCGGGAATCCCGATTTGAGCGAACACCTTTTTTAGCCGTTTGTCGGCCCCGGAACGGATCTTGATCTCCGGGGCGCGGCGCGATGGTCGCGGTCGGCGCCGGCGGGGCGTGTAGCTTTTGCGCATCAGAGCCTTTCGAGGATGGATTGCACCTGCTGGACGGCCGGTGAGGCGGTTTCATAGGGAGCCTGGCCGTTGAGGTCGGCCTCGATGAGCTGATCGTCGTAAGGTAGAAATCCGAGGATGTCGAAATCGGCGAGGTGTTTGGCGAGAAAGGCGCGGTCGTTGTCGCCGCGGACCTTGTTGCCCACCAGGGCAATCTTGCTCAGGTGGATTTCCGTGGCCAGCCGCTGGATATTGCGGGCCGTGTCGATGCTGCGCCGCCCGGGCTCGACCACCACGATCAGCTTGTCCACGGACTGGGCCGTGGCGCGTCCCAGGTGTTCGATGCCGGCCTCCATGTCCATCACGACCACCTCGTCGCGGGCGAGCACCACGTGGGTGATGAGCGCCCGCAACAGGGTGCTTTCGGGGCAGATGCACCCGGCCCCGCCTTTCTTGACGCCGCCCAGACGCATGAGCTTGATGTTGTCGAGCCTTGCTGCAAGCGCCTCGGGCAGGTCGTCCACTTTGGGATTGAGCTTGAAAAAGCCGCCCACGGTACCGGGTTGGGCTTCGGTGCGCTCGAAGATCAGGTCTTTCATTTCGGCGATGGGGGTGATCTCATGGGCGCCTTCGATGCCCAGCGCCGCCGCCAGGT
Organism: Desulfobacterales bacterium; assembly: GCA_030066135.1. Lineage (GTDB taxonomy): Bacteria > Desulfobacterota > Desulfobacteria > Desulfobacterales > UBA5852 > JABZFP01. Next base: position 10,451 of record JASJCD010000114.1, read on the forward strand.
TGGCATCGGGATCCGCATCGATGGCCAGGACGTGCTTGCCCGCATCGTTGAGCGAGCGTATGAGAAGGGAAGAAAAAGTGGTTTTGCCGACACCGCCTTTGCCGCTGACCGCGATTTTCATGCCTGGGTTCCTTTCGAGCTCCAAATTCGGCTTTACTATATGCCGCAGGAAAGATTGACAAATAAATTCTGCACAATATAACACACGCTTGGCCGGCGGCAAGTTATCCGCGCCATCCTGCAGCCGGGATGCGAGCCGCGTTTTGATGCCGGTCACTGAGCAGGCCCTCACAATACCGGGATAAGGTTTTTATGACACAGGCAGACCAACCGCCACCCACTCCGAAACCACCGCGCATCCTGGCGCCGGCTGGCAGCCGGGCCTCTTTTCTGGCGGCCCTGGCTGCAGGGGCCGACGCGGTTTACTGCGGTCTGAAGCAGCTCTCGGCCCGCATGGAAGCCAAAAATTTCAGCCTGCCCGAGCTGGCCCAGCTGACACGCCTGGCCCATGACCGCGGCGTGGAGGTTTATATCGCGCTGAATGCCATGCTGACCACGCGGGACCTCGACCAGGCCGCCCGCCTGGCGGATGCCCTGGTGAAGACCGTTCGCCCGGATGCCCTGATCATCCAGGATCTGGGGCTGATTCCACTGGCACGGCGCGCGGGATTCGAAGGTGAAATCCATTTGTCGACCCTGGCCAATGTCAGTTTTCCGGCCGCCCTGCCATGGGTGCGGGACCGCCTGGGGGTGGACCAGGTGGTATTGCCGCGGGAGCTGGACATCGACGAAATGCGTGCCCTGGGAGAAGCCTGCCCGCCGGGGCTGGGCCTGGAAGTCTTCATCCACGGCGCGTTGTGCTACGCGGTATCGGGCCGCTGCTACTGGAGCAGCTTTCTGGGCGGCAAAAGCGGTTTGCGGGGCCGCTGCGTGCAGCCCTGCCGCCGCAGCTTTCAGCAGGAGAAGAACCGGCGGCGGATGTTTTCCTGTATGGACCTCAGCCTGGACGTCCTGGTCAAGGTGTTGCGCACCATCCCCCAGATCCGCACCTGGAAGATCGAAGGCCGCAAGAAGGGGCCGCACTACGTCTACTACACGGTTGCGGCCTACCGCATGCTGCGGGACGAAGGCCACGATCCGCAGTCCAAAAAGGCCGCTCTGGGATTGCTGGAGCAGGCCCTGGGCCGACCGAACACGCACTACCGCTTTTTACCCCAGCGTCCCCAGTCGCCGCTTCAGGCCGCGGTCCAGACCGGATCGGGTCTGCAGGTAGGGGCTGCCAAGGGATCCGCCCAGCGATCTTTTATCAACCCCCGGATCGCACTCCTGCCCGGCGACGTGCTGCGGGTGGGATATGAAGACGACAAGGGACATAACATCCAGCGCCTCGGGCATCCGGTTCCGGCCCGGGGCCGACTGGCGCTCAAACAGCGAGGCCGACAGCCGATATACAAGGGCACGCCGGTTTTTCTGACCGATCGCCGGGAGCCGGCGCTGCAGAAAATGCTGACCGACCTGGAGGCCGAGGCCGCCGCCATACCGCTTCCCAAGGAACGGGTCGCTCAGAGCAGTTGGCCGCACCCCAAAGCCGCCCGGCGCAGCCGGGAACCGGCCCGGATGATGAAACTGACCCGGATGCCCGCACGACGCGACCGCGGGCAGGCGGCCGGTCTATGGCTATCGACCGCGAGCCTCGCCCGCACGCCCCGCAGTCAGCAGGCTGCCGTCTGGTGGTGGCTGACACCGGTGCTCTGGCCCGAAGGCCAAAAGGACCTGGCGGTCCTGGTCGATCGCCTGCGACGAGACGGTGCCAGGCGATTTGTCCTCAACGCCCCCTGGCAGCGGAGCCTCTTCAAGGGAGCCCGGGGCCTCGATATCTGGGCCGGCCCGTTCTGCAACCTGGCCAACCCGCTGGCGCTGCAGACCCTGAAACGGGCCGGATTCAACGGGGCCTTTGTCAGCCCCGAGATGGGCCGCGAGGATTTCAGCATCCTACCGCGCTTGAGCCCCCTGCCGCTCGGCGTCGTGACGGCGGGGCTGTGGCCGTTGTGCCTGTCGCGGGTGCGGGCCGAGGATCTGCGCCTCGACCAGCCCTTTACAAGCCCCAAGGGGGAACAGTCTTGGGTCAGCCGCCACGACGCCAATTTCTGGGTCTACCCCAACTGGCGCCTGGATCTTGGCCAGCAGCAGCAGGCGCTGGCGCGCGCGGGCTACCGCTGGTTCGTGCACATCGACGAGCCGCTGCCCAAGGGGATTAAAATCAAGCCGCGGCCGGGGGTGTGGAACTATAAGCTGGGTTTAAAATGAGTGGGACGGGTGAAGGGGCATCTTGCGGCCCCCGGCAGCGTTCTCACCTCTTGCCCGTCCTCGACGTAGCGAGGCTACGCCTGCGGTGGTCAATCGGTTGCGGCCTTGCCGGGAACCACAATCTACCCCTTCACCCGGCACACTGGGCGTGCATGATGGGACATCTTGCAACCCCAGGCCGTGTTCTCGCTCCCTGCCGGTCCTCGACGTAGCGTGGGCTACGCCTGCGGGCGTCAGGTCGCTGCGGCCTTGCCGAGAACTGCAATCTACCCCTTCACCCGGCCCACTGGGCGCGTATGATGGGGCATCTTGCAGCCCCCGGCTTTTTCTTCGCTCCCGCCGGGCCTCGGCCTAACGTGGGCTACGCCTGCGGGGCTTCCTTCGGGGTCGGTATCGGTTTCGGAATCGGGTCTCGAAAGAACTCATGGAGCGGAATCAAATCTGGGTTCGGACAGTTGGCGGAGCACACACGGCAAAGCGTGGACATGCCAATCCGTCAGGTATAGTTCGGAAAAGGGGGTGTTATGACGCTGCAACAGTATATGGAAACGATTAGCGTCGATTTAAAAGTGGGACCCGACATCCGCGATGTGACCGGTGAACTCAACCAGGTCGTGGCGTCGGCCGGTATCCGGGACGGCGTCCTGGCGGCTTCGGTGGTGGGTTCCACGGGGTCCGTTACCACGATCGAATACGAGCCCGGCGTGGTCGCGGACCTCAAGCGGGCCATTAACCGCCTGGCCCCGCCGGGCGACGACTACGCCCACGAGCAGGCCTGGCACGACGGCAACGGCCACAGCCACGTCCAGGCCGCCCTCATGGGGCCTTCCATTCAGATTGCCGTGCGTGATGGGCGCTTGCTGCTGGGAACCTGGCAGCAGGTGGTGGTGATCAACCATGACAACCGCTCCCGGAAGCGTCCGGTGGCGGTGACGGTGACGGGCACCTGAAATGCCGTGGCGGGTCATGCACACCGCCCGCAGGGCAATACCGCCGCCAGTTGACAGCGGTCGCCAAAGAATTTAACGGTACATGCTGGTAGGGGGGATAATGCGAACCTACGGGGCCAGGCTGCACCGACGGACAAAGACCATCAAGCCCACTTGCCGCGGGTACAACCGCAGAAACGGCTTGCACAGGACGCTGCTCGCCCGGGCCTTTCTGGTGATGGTTCTGGTGATGACTTCGGGCTGCTCACAGGAAGACACCCCGCTCATCATCGACTTCAGCCAGCGCGAAGAGGTGACGCTCAAGGCCGCGCACCCCGATCGCCTGACTTACGCCTATCTGCCCCAGTTCTCCCACGCGGTATCCTTCCAGCGCCACCACCGGCTGGTGAACCATCTGCGGGAGAAAACCGGCCTCGATGTGGTGCAGATCTTTCCCGACACCTTCGATGAGCACATGCGCATGGTGGGGCAGGGGAAGATCGATATTTCCTTCTCCAATCCCTTCATCTACGTGATGATGGCCCACGACCACGGTGCGCGGGCCTTTGCGCGGATTATCGAGAGCGGGGGGCACGAGCGTTTCCGCGGCGAGATCATCGCCCGGGCCGACAATGCGGCCATCCGCTCGCTGGCCGACTGCCGCGGCAAGCGCTGGGTGGCGGTGGACCCCTTTTCCGCCGGGGGTTACCTCTATGCCCTCGGGCTTTTTCTGGACAACGGTATCTTGCCGGAAGACTTCACCGAGATTGCCTTTGCCCCGGGGCCGGGTGGCAAGCAGGAGAAAGTGGTTCTGGCTGTCCAGGCCGGTCAGTTCGACGTCGGGTCGGTACGGGAAGGCGCTCTGGATGTTCTGGCCGACAAGATCGATCTGGCGGAGATCCGTGTGATCGGGCGCACCGACTGGTATCCGGGCTGGGTATACGCCGCCCGGTCCGGGCTGGATCCCCAAATTACGGCCCATGTCGGCCGGGCGTTGATGGCCTTGGACGGCAACGATCCCGAAGATCGGGAAATTCTGGACCGGGCCCACATGACCGCCATCGTCTCCTCGAGCGACCGGGAGTTCGATCCGGTGCGCGCGCTCTGGAACCGGGCGCTCACCAAACGACCCGGCTGGCGCCGCGCAACCGGGAAGGCGGGAGGTCAACACCCATGAAATGGTACCGGCGATGGCCATTTCCCGCCCTGTGGCCTTTTCGGAACAGCATACGGGCCAAGATCAACCTGGGCATTATCGCCATTGTCCTGCTCTCGGTGGTATTGATCGCTTTGTCCACCAGCCAGATTGTCTCGCGCACGCTGGTGCGCGAACACCGCAGCCGCGGCATCGCCCTGGCCGCCAACCTGGCGGCCCGCAGTGAGGATGCCGTCCTGGCGCTGGATTTCCTGCGCCTGAAAAGCCTGATCAGCGAAATCATGGAGACCACGGATGATATGCTCTATGCCTTCATCCAGGACGCCGAAGAACGGGTGCTGACCCACACCTTCAGCGGCGGCTTCCCTGTCCAGCTCAAGAGGGCCAACCAGGCGCTGGCTACCCAGCGCAGCAGCGTGCGCCTGCTGACAGACGGCCGGGACGAGATCTTTGATTTTGCCGCACCGGTTATGGTCGGGGATGTCAAAATCGGACAGGTCCGCCTGGGCTTGCTGCGGCACAAGGTGACCGCCACCACCCGTGAGGTCTGGTGGGCCATCTTCGCTTTCGCGATCCTCTCCGTGATCATATCCGATACCGTGGGGTTTGCCCTGGCCCGTAATCTGACCATCCGGATCCAGGCCCTGCAAAAGGCGACCGAACGCATCCTCGAAGGACACCGTGGCGGTGCCGATTCAGGTTCGGGCGCGGGTTCGGAATCGCGCCTCAGCCCCGCTCCGCCCCCGGTCTCTCCGCGGGAGGGCCCGCGCGGGGATGAAGTCCAGCAACTGGCGGATACGTTTGACAGCATGACGGCGGCCATCGAGCGCTATATCGGGCAGCTTGCGGAGTCCAAAGCGGTGCTGGCCAAGTCCGAGACCAAATACCGCCGCATTTTCGAAGATTCCATGGATCTCATTTTCGTGGCCGACGGGGACGGCCTGCTGCGCGACATCAACCCCGCCGGTCTGGCCCTGCTGGGCTACGACCGGGGGGACAGCCTGATTGGCCGCAAGCGGATTGCGGCCCTGCTCGATGATGCCGCCGAGGCCGAGCGGATCCTGGAAGAGATGGCCGCGGACGGATTTGTCCGCGATCGTGAATGCACCCTCAGGACCCATGACGGCCAG
>JASJCD010000115.1 GCA_030066135.1 Desulfobacterales bacterium
TTTTTCCTGAGCGGCTTTACCGGGGAAGGCACGGAATGGGTGCTGGCGTTCTGGATGTTCCAGGTGGTCTTCTGTGCTACGGCCGCCACGATCGTTTCCGGGGCCATGGCCGAACGGACCAAGTTTGTCGGCTATCTCTGCTATAGCGCCTTGCTGAGCGCCTTTATTTATCCCATCTTCGGCAGCTGGGCCTGGGGCAGCCTGCTGGACGGCAGTGGCTGGCTTGAAGGGATGGGCTTCATCGACTTCGCCGGATCCACCGTGGTGCACTCGGTTGGCGGCTGGGCCGCCCTGGCCGGCGCCATGGTGCTCGGCCCCCGCATCGGTAAATACACCAAAGATGGGCGGGTGCGCCCGATCCTGGGCCACAACATGCCGCTGGCGGCCCTGGGCGTGTTCATCCTCTGGCTGGGCTGGTTCGGGTTCAACCCGGGCTCCACGACCACGGCCGACAAGAGCATTGCCATGATCTTCGTGAACACCAATCTGGCGGCCGCTGCCGGGGCCGTGTTTGCCTTGTTCACGTCCTGGTTTAAATTCGGCAAGCCTGAAGTCGGTATGAGCCTCAACGGGGCCCTGGCCGGACTGGTGGGCATCACTGCCGGTTGCGCCAACGTCTCCCCCACGAGTTCGATCCTGATCGGCGCCGTGGCCGGTGTCCTGGTGGTCTTTTCCGTCATGTTCTTCGACAAGATCAAAATCGACGATCCGGTCGGCGCCATATCGGTGCACGGGGTCTGCGGTGCCTGGGGTACGCTGGGGGCAGGGCTTTTCGATATGGGCGGATTCTCACTATCCGTCATCGGCGTGCAGTTGGTAGGTATCGGGGCCTGCTTCCTGTGGACCTTCCCGGCCGCTTACCTGATGTTCAAGCTGATCGACATGACTGTCGGCCTGCGGGTATCCCCGGAAGAAGAACTGGAAGGCCTGGACATGGTTGAGCACGGCGGTACGGCCTATCCTGATTTCGAGGTCTCCAGCTACACCACCAGCCCGGGTTTCGGGGGTGGCGGCAAGGGTAGCGGTAGCCGCGAACCGGCCGTGACCCCGGTGCCGGAAATGGGAAGTTAATCCTGCCATCCGAAATGTCGGTCGGCGCTGCCCGCGTGTTCTCTCCCTCATGCGGTGTCAACGCCGGCCGATTCATCGAGGAAGGGGGCGGCGTCTCCCCTGCACCCGTGAAGACATGCACCGAAGCATTTCCGCCATCGGTGCGCCTAGCGGGACACTGAACAAGTCACGATGTGGTCTGTTCCTCCCTCCCGCCGCCCCTTTCCTTCCTCTCCCGAATTTAGCTGCGGATTATCGAGGCCGAAGCGTTGCGTCGCGTTTGGATGGCATGCAATGTTGACCGCGCGAGGTACCAATGGCCGAAACAACGGCGGGGTCCATCCTGTGCCCGGGAGGGCTGTTGCGGGCGTGCATGGCACCGCAGGCGTGGAGGGGTATTCTACCGCCCGCATTAAATCTGCTCAGCCAGGGGCTTCAGTCGTGCATCCGCAATAAGGCGCTAGGGTTGCTGACGCCGCTGTTGCTCCCAGTATTCCTGGTGCCGGGCCTTGCGCAGCTTGTCGTACTTTTCGGTAATATTTCGATATTTAATCACCCCCCCCTCCGGCGTGCGGGATGGGTTTCTACCGGTCATGGATGCGGGCGGGTCGCTTTGGGGTCTGGTCGATTTCGATGGGGAATCGGGGGCTGGGGATACAGGCCTGGGGGGCAGGCCGCTTTCCCTGGCCGGTCGGTAATAGCTGTCATGGGATCGCCTTATCCGGTAGTTACCCGGAGGGGCACTGCGTATGCCGCCGCTGCGGCCACCACCGTAGCCACCCCCGCCGCCCCCGGCGGGTCCACCACCGCGCGCCATGGCTTCGGTGCTGACCACCATAAAGAAAAGGGTCAGAATCGAACAGGCCAATATACCCTTCAGGGATCGTGCTGTAAGCATGAATCGCCTCCTTTACGTTTTCATCCGCAGGCGTCAATTTTTATGCTGCGGGGACCAGAAAGAAAATGAGCCACCCCGCCTTTAAGTCAAGTCGAGAATGCTTTAGCGATGGTCGGGGGCGCATCCATCACGGTGCTTGTCAGCGCATACCCAATTTGTTCATGCGGTTGTAGAGGCTTGTCCTTTTCATCCCCAGCAGGGCCGCGGCGCCATTATCCCCCGCGATTTTCCCGTTCGTCTTCCTGAGCACAAAGGCGATATAGCGCCGCTGCATTTCTTCCATGCTGGGCAGGTCTTCAAAAGGGTGGTCTCCGCCGCTTACGTTTTTGCGGGTGGCAGGCAGGCTGAGCGCCAGCGTTGGCCCGGAGGAAAGCAATACGGAACGCTCGATGATGTTTTCGAGTTCGCGGACGTTTCCCGGCCAATCGTAGGTGGTCAGGAGCGTTTCGGTCTCCCGGGTGAGCTGTAAGACCGTTCGGTTGTATTTTCCGCGAAACCGGTCGATGAACGTTTGCGCCAGCACCAGCACGTCGTCCCCGCGATCTCGCAAGGGTGGTAGGACAATGGGAATCACATTCAGCCGGTAGTAAAGGTCTTCACGAAACCGGCCCGCCTCGACTTCTGCGGCCAGGTTCCGGTTGGTGGCGGCGATGAGGCGGAAATTGGTGGTCAAGGTCTTTGTGCCGCCGACGCGGATCATGGTTTTTTCCTGGAGGGCCCTAAGGAGTTTCACCTGGATGGACATGGGAATTTCCCCCACTTCGTCGATAAACAGGGTGCCGTTGTGGGCCAGTTCCAGCCGACCGGCTTTCTGGCGATCCGCCCCGGTGAAAGCGCCTTTTTCATGGCCGAAGAGTTCGCTTTCGACCAGCGTTTCGGGGATCGCGGTCGGATCCACCACGACCAAGGGATGCTCTCGGCGAAGGCTCCGGGCATGAATCCGCCGGGCCAGCAACTCTTTGCCGACACCGGTTTCGCCGAGAACCAGGACCGAGCTGTCCGTGGCGGCAATGCGGTCCGCCTGATCCAGGACGGTCCGCAGGGCCGGGCTCCCCCCCACCATTTCGCGATCGCCGAGTTCCCCCATCCGCGTCAGCCGGATCGATGTCCTGGCCTCCATCTTACGGGTAAACTGGATCACATGTTCGATGTAGCGTGACAGGGACCGGGCCATGCGCGACAGATGAAACGGGGCAAAGCGGTCAAAACAATCGTTCACGTAGGCGTTGTCGTGGTAGAGCACCCCCCGTATACGGCCCTCCACCTGAAACGGCACGGCCATCATGGCCCGCACCTGGCTCGGCATGGGCGTGCCGGCCGAATGGCGGAACACCTGGGGTTGATTTTCGCGGTAAGCCTTGAATATCAGGGTCAGGCAGCCGCGAAAGGCCTCCGTTCCCAGGTCGGAGTCGACCAGATTGCAGGCTGCTCGCAGTCTGGGGGCCTGAGCCCGTTTTTCGCCCTGAAACCAGAAGATACCGCCGCGTTCCGCTCCAAAGAACCGGTTGGTGGCGCTCACCGTGCGTTGCAGGAGCTCATCCGGATCGTCACTGGGCACCAGATCCTGGATCATGTTGCTGAACATCTCCAGAAGTTCTTCACGTCCGTCCTGATCAGGCTTGCGCTCGCTTTTGGTCGTGAGCAGCGGTCTCAAGTCTTCCGGATAAAAAACATCCCCGTAGCCGGAAAAGCCCTTCCATGCCTTCTGCGCCAATTGACGTGCAGATGCCATATCGCCTGCATTGAGCTTGAGCCGCGCCATTTCAAGGCGGGTCTTTCCCAATTGAACCGGATCTCCGGTACGCTTCAGAAGGGTCTCACTTTGCAGCAGCTTGGCTTCAAGCGCGGCCTCATCCTTTTGGTCTTCCGCCATCGCTTCGGCCGCCTGGAGTCTCAGGGCTACACCTTGCAGATGAATGTTGGGCTCTTGGAGGATACGCCGGCATTCCCCGTCAAAGGTAAGTCCGGAAATGGGAGCGATCCCGCTGCGATGGAATTCGAACAGGGTTTCCAGGACGATGGGGGAGGCGTACTGGTGGACGAGCCCGGCCCGGGCGCCTTCGGCAATGACCCGGACCATCCACTCGCGGGATTCCTCCAGGCGGCCTTCCATCATGTGGTGAATGCTGAGGCCTCCCATGGCAAAGTAGTGGGCCAGAGCATTCTGTGCCTGGGCACTGTCCTGGAGGGCACCGGATAAATGAAAAGCCGCATCCTTGGTCTTGCGTATGCCCACCAGGATGATACCCATCACCGCCCGCAACGTCATCGCGATGTTATGGTCGGAGCGTTCCAGCGCCAGGCGCCGGTAAAAGTCAAGGGTGCCGATGGCTCGATGGAATTGACCTAAAAAAGCCGCGCAGTAACTCAACCACATGGGGCCCGAGTGGCCCTCTCCGCCGAACTCGAACCGCTTGGCCGCCTGTTCGAAATACACGATAGCCTCGGGAAAAAGGCCCTGGATAAAATAATACAGGCCGATCAATTCCGAGGCTTTGTCCAGGATGTCCTCGTCCCCCAGCGCTTCAACCTCGGCCTTGCCCCGGGCGAAAACCTCCATGGCCAGATGGCGCTGTTCGGCAAAATAATAGAGGCGTCCCAGGTGCAGGTTGATCATGGCCGTCGAACGGCGATCCCCGACACGATCGGCGGCCTTCAGCGCATCGTTTAAATAGGTAACCAGCGCGCCAAAGCCTTTACCCACCACAAAACTCACGCGGGCCAGCTCAAGACTGGTATCGACCAGCAGGGGATCCCGGTCCGGGGATGCGGGACGCCGGGTCAGCCTGGCCAGGACCCGGTTCAAGTGCTTCCAGGCGGTTTCGTAATCACCGTTTTTAATAGCATTGTCCGCAAGATTGCGTTCCAGGCGTGAGGCCGATTCATCGGCACGCGTGCGATCGGAACTCATGGTTGAACCTCCATCTTCCCTGCGCAGGAAACTTGATCGCCAGCTAACCATGGGGATCATATGCCGTCAATAAAAAACGTCCATATTTGGACATCAAAGTGTCCTAATGTGGACGTTTAGTTGCGGTTGTATTTTTAAATAATAATAATATCAATTAGTTAAATTATAAATGAAACTGGCATACCGATTGCGTAACCCTTAAATCCATATGGGAAACAAAAAACACTGAATCGTATTCAGGGAGGAGACCATGACAGCGAGTAAAGTACCCGGTCACTTTGCCTTTGAATTGGAAAGCAAAGCCGAGGCAATGCCGGATTTCGAGATCGTCACCTTTGAGCATCCAGCCCATACGGACGAAGTTTTAACCTACAGGGATATCGTCATGGGCGGCCGCAAGGTTGCCGCCGAACTGCTCCGGCGGGATATCGGCAAGGGCGATGTCTTTGCCCTCGTAATGCGCAACCAGCCGGAATTCATTTATGCCATGTACGCTGCTTCCGCCTTGGGCGCCGTCCTGCTGCCCATCGACCCCCGGACCAGGGGCGAGCGCCTGCAATACGTGCTGACCGATGCCAAGGCGGCGGGCATCATTTTTTCCGCTGAATTTGTCGACAACGTCGCCGAAGTTCTTTCGCAACTGCCGGATCTCAAGGTTATCGGTGTCAGCACCAAGGACGACTTCGGCATGCCGCCGCTCGAAACCTACCCGAGCCTGAACGCCATTCTCACCGGTCCGGATGTCGCGCGGCCGGATCCCATGAACGAGGACCTGACCCTCCCGCTGGAAATTATCTACACCTCCGGAACGACCGGCAACCCGAAAGGCATCGTCATCAAAGGCACCCGGCTGTCCATGTTCCCGATGATTGCCCAGTTCGTTTTTCAGTACAACGGAGAAGACAAGCTGTATACCGGGCTCTCCCTGACCCACGGCAACGCCCAGGCCGTCACCCTGATACCCTCGCTGCTTCTGGCGATTCCTTCGGTCATCAGCCGGAAATTCACCAAGAGCCGCATCTGGGATCTCTGCCGGCAATACGGCTGTACCAGCTTCTCCCTCCTGGGGGGAATGATGATGGGCATCTTCAGCGAGCCGGAGAATCCTGATGATGCCGACAATCCCGTGCGCCTGGTCCTCAGCGCCGGCACCCCGCGGCCCATCTGGCAGGCATTCGAACAGCGCTTCGGGGTCCTGATTCACGAATGGTACAGCTCGGCCGAGGGTGGTTTCTGCCACAAGCCGCCGGGGGTCGGCCCCATCGGATCGTTCGGCAAACCCCTGGACGGCATGGAAGTCAGGGTCGTTCGCGAGGACGACAGCGAATGCGCGCCCGGTGAGATCGGGGAGCTTATCTCCCGGATCATGGGTCAGAAGACGGAGGTTGAATATCTCGGCCAGAAGAAAGCATCGGAGGCCAAAACCCGTGGCGGGTGGCTGCGCTCGGGCGACATGTGCCACATGGACGAGGCTGGATGGTTGTTCTTCGATTTCCGCAAGGGCGGCGGGCTGCGCCGGGCCGGGGATTTCATCATGCCGGAACACGTCGAGGCCGTCATCGCCAGGCATCCCGATGTCACCGACATCTGCGTCTATGGCATCCCGGCCGCATCCAATGCACCGGGGGAGAGCGACATCGTCGCCGCCCTCGAGCCGGTGAACGGTGGTCGGCTCGATGTCCGCAGCATCTTCGAGCTGTGCCGGCAGCAGCTAGAAGGTACCGCCGTGCCGTCCTACCTGCAGGTGGTGGAGACGATTCCTAAAACACCATCGGAGAAAAACCTGTCGCGTTTGTTAAAGGACGCGTTTCGCAAGGATGCGTCCAACGTCTTCTGCCTGTCGGATTACAAAGCGTTAACGCAGAGAGGCCTGCCATGAAACAGAGCATTGCAGAAAAAGTAAAAGGGGCGCATTTCCCGCCGACCCAATCCTATCGGCTGGAATTCGATGCCGACAGCTGTACCCAGTGCCGGTTATGCACCGAAACCTGTCCGACTTCATGTCTCCAGTGGGATGACGAAGCGAAAAAGCCTTATGGCACGGGTCTCAGGGACCTGGAACTGGCCTGCATCGGCTGTAACAACTGCGAGGCCATCTGCCCGGCCGACTGCATCCGCGTGCGGGGTGAGTACCGCGTGCTGGAGGGGCGTTACAAAACCCCGGAAGACCGCTTCGGTCCGATGCGTCCGCTGGCGCCCCTCAATGGTTCCGGCCCCGCTCAAGACGCGGGCGCCTCCCTCGAGGGGCTCACCGAAACGGAGAAGGTCATCTACCGCCGGCGAAGCATCCGTCTTTTTAAAAATAAGCCGGTTTCCCGGGAGATCATCCACCGGTTGCTTGAGGCCGCGCGCTTTGCCCCCTCGGCCGGCAACGGGCAGCCCTGGAAATTCATCGTGGTGACCAACCGCGAACTGAGTGACGAGATCGATCAGGCCTGCGCCGAAGTAACCAACAAGATCCATTGGCTCTACAACGGTAAACAACGCTGGCGCCGGATGGCCGTTACCCTGTTCAGTCTCCTCAAGGTCAACCAAATGGATCAGCGGCCCATTTCGGCCATGGAGAAAATCAAGCAGACCGACGGGTGCATCACCTGGAACGCGCCGGTGGTCATTCATCTTCTCAAAGACAAACGCGGGATCAGCCACCCCGATATCGACGTGGCCATCGCCGCCCAGAATCTGGTGCTGGCCGCACACGCCCTGGGGCTGGGCACTTGCTATATCGGGTTTATCGCCAGCACCGTCAAATACGCCCCGGCGATCCGCAAGATGCTGGGGTTTGATTACCCCTACGAACTGGTGACCAGCATTTGCGTGGGCTACCCCAAGGTGAAGCAGCAGGACAAACCCGTTCCGCGGGGACCGGTTCCGGTGGCGTGGATCGAGTAGTCCGCATCGGGTGGTGGTGACGTCAATCAATCTTCGAAGTTTCAATCATTCCCGGAGGGAGGAAAGCCAATGACCGTATTCAAGGATTCCGAACAAATGCAGGCCATGCTCAAGGACTTGTGGACCCATGTCATCAAGGAGACCGATGTGGGCCCCAAACTCAAAGAATACGACGTGAATTACAAATTCGTGATCAATGAACCCAACGGGTTCGTCTACGTCGATGCCGACCAGGTGCTTACCGGCGCCGAGGCCAACCGGGAGGCCGTCATCACCATGGAGCTTTCGGGGGATACGGTGCACCAGTTCTGGCTCAAGCAGCTCAAGTTGCCCGTGGCCCTGGCCACGCGCAAGGTCAAGACCAAGGGACCGATTCCCAAGGTTTTGAAGATGCTGCCCTATCTGAAGTCAGTCCACGACAGCTACCCGGTATACTGCGCCAAACATGGCATTCACGCGAACTAGTGCACTCCGGCCGCAACAGATTGGATGCGCCCTGAGGCGTTCCGACAGGATCCATTCAAGCAAAGGATAGATATTCATGCATTATCTCGATCTCAATATCGAACTGACCAAAGAAGATATCATGTTGAAAGAGGCGGCCCACGAGTTCGCCCGCGACGTGATGCGGCCGGTGGCCCAGGAAATGGATCGCATGACGGCGGCCGAGACCGTGGCCCCGGATTCCCCTTTCTGGGAATTCAAGAAAAAGGCCTACGAGCTGGACTTCCATACCATCCTGATCCCCGACAGCTATGGCGGCATGGGGCTCTCTCCCCTGCAGCAGGCCCTGGTGGCGGAAGAACTGGCCTGGGGCAGCGTGGGCCTGCTGGTCGATCTGGCCGTGGCGGCCTTCCCGGCCTATCTGGCCTCGCTGGTACCGGACGAAGAACTCATCGACGAGATCATCGTGCCGTTCTGTGAATGCCGGGATGGGAAAATCGCCGGCTGCTGGGCGATTACCGAACCCATGCACGGATCCGATACGATTACCCCCGGTTACCCCAGCTTTCACGATCCCAATATCCCCTCGGATTGCAACATTGCCGATGACGGGGATTGCTACGTGGTCAACGGGCAGAAGGCCGCCTGGGTGTCCGGCGCCCCCTATGCCACCCACGCGGCGCTGTTCACCCGCATGGACGAGGGTATGGGACACGCCGGCAGCGGCATCATGATCGTACCCCTCGACCTGCCGGGGGTCAAAAGGGGCGCCCCGCTGGAGAAAATGGGCCAGCGCGACGATCCCCAGGGCGAGCTCTTTTTCGATAATGTGCGTGTTCCCAAAAAATACCTGATCGTGGGGCCGGAGGCCTACGAGGCCATGCTGGACATCACCCTGTCGATGACCACGGCCCTGATGGGCATGGGGGCCGTGGGGGTGGCACGGGCCGCTTTCGAGGAGGCCCTGGCCTATGCCAAGAACCGGGTCCAGGGGGGCAAGGCCCTGATCGAGCACCAGGACGTGCAGAAGAAGCTTTTCAACATGTTCGGCAAGGTTGAGCTTACCCGTCAGATGAGCCGCGCCGCGCACGTTTACAATCAGAATACATCCACGCCGGCGGAGGAGTATTCGGTGCTCTGCAAAGTCTACGGCACCCAGAGCGCCTTCGAGGTGACGAGCGAGGCGATTCAGATCTTCGGCGGCAACGGGGTTACCCGGGAGTATATCGTCGAAAAACTATTTCGGGATGCCCGTGCCATGATGATCGAGGACGGCGCCAACGATATCCTGGCGATTGCCGCCGGGCACAAGCTGATTGGCAGCTATCCGCGGCGCGACTAAAACGTCTCACAAAAATAATCTAAGTGCCCCTGGCGGTGTTGTGAGCTGGCTCTGAGCAGAACCATAGGGTCCCTGCCCTATGAACCTGCATACATACTGCGTGTATGCTCCGCTTTCTCGCCGTCTCACGCCTTGCCAGGAACCCTAATCTTAATTTTGAGAGACGTTCTAATCGGTCTTGAATCGAAAATAAGGTCGCAATCAGAAGATCGAATGTCTACGGAGGTTAGCCACCAAAGGAGTATCGCAATGTCGCATGTGTACATTATCGGTCTGGGCATGATCCGGTTCAACAAATACCCGGACGGCAATGTCCGCCAGATGGCCGCCGAGGCCACCGACCTGGCCCTGGAGGATGCCGGCCTGGAGAAAAAGGATCTGCAGGCCGCCTATTTTTCCAACAGTTTCTGGGGCATGTTCGCCAACCAGCATTCCATCCGCGGACAGGTGGTCATGCGCGCCATGGGTGTCGACCAGATTCCCGTGGTCAACGTGGAAAACGCCTGCGCCGGGGCCTCCACGGCCCTGCACCTGGCCTGGCAGAGCGTCAAGGCCGGCGCCTGCGATGTCGCTCTGGCGCTGGGATCGGAGAAAATCACCCATCCCAACAAAGCGCTGTCCCTGGGGGCTTACGCCACGGCCATGGATGTGGAGAATTTCGAAGCGCAGATGAAGCAGATGGAGGAAATCAGCAAAAGCCTGAAAGTCGATATCCCGGCCGACCAGACCCCTCCGGGCGAGGGCCGCAGCATTTTCATGGACGCCTACGCCATGGGGGCCCGCTGGCACATGGACCGCTTCGGGACCACCCAAAAACAGTTGGCCCTGATCTGCGCCAAGAACCACTGGCACGGCTCCCTCAACCCGCTGGCGCAGTACCAGGAGGATATGAGTGCCGAGGCCGTACTGGCCGACAAGCCTGTCGCCTATCCGCTGACCCGGTCCATGTGCGCCCCGGTAGGTGACGGGGCCGCCGCCGCGATTATCTGCTCCGAGGATTATATGAAAAAAAGATCGGCGCCGCGCCCCATCAGGATTCGGGCCTCGGTGCTGGGGTCCGGCATGGACCGGGATCTCGACGGCAAGGATATCGGTGAACGCCTGGTCAAACGGGCCTATGACGCCGCCGGCATGGGCCCTCAGGATATCTGCCTGGCCGAACTTCACGATGCCACGGCCTACGGTGAGCTGCACCAGACCGAGGCCATGGGGTTCTGCCCCCTGGGCGAGGGCGGCCCGTATGCCGAATCCGGCGCCACCCGGCTGGGCGGCAAGCAGCCGGTGAATACCAGCGGGGGGCTGGAGTGCCGCGGCCATCCCATCGGCGCCTCCGGCCTGGCCCAGATCGTCGAGATCGGGCAGCAGCTGCGTGGCGAAGCCGGCAAACGGCAGGTGACGGGCGCCCGCATCGGCCTGGCCGAGAACGGCGGCGGCAACATCGGCCTGGAAGAAGCGGCCATGTGCATTCATATCCTCGAAAAAATGTAG
>JASJCD010000116.1 GCA_030066135.1 Desulfobacterales bacterium
CCTGCGGGACGGCCGTAAATCCTACAAGAAAATCGCCGAGGACCTAAACCTGGCGGAAAACACGGTGCGCTCCCGTGTGCGCCAGTTGAGCCGGGAGGGCATCCTCGAAATCGCGGGCCTGGTGGACGCCGAGGCGATCCCCAACCATCAGCCCGTGATCATCGGGGTCAAGCTTAAAACCACGGACATGTTCAACAAAGGCGCCGAGTTCAGCGTGCTGCGCGGTGTGGTCTCGGTCAGCGTGGTCACCGGCCGCTACGACCTGATCCTGGTCGTGCTATTCAAGGAAGACTACGGCCTGGAAGAATTCTACACCCAGGAAGTCGTCAAGGTCGCAGATGTCCAGTCGCTGGAGACATTCGTGGTCTGCAAGGGCTACAACCTGAAAGTGCCCTATATCCTCTGAAGCGCTTGGGGCCCGGCGCATCATCCAGGTGCCGCACCCTCGCGATGGGGTGTGCTGTCGTCGGGTCTTTCCGGCGCTCACCGGCTAGTGATGATATCCGGCATTTCCTTACAACAGCTCTCTCACGATACGAATCGGGGCCTTAATCATGTCCAGTCCCAGTTTGAAGTGGATTGATCGCAACAAAAAGGTCCGCCAGATCTTGATCACAGACCGGGTTTGCATCGGGCGAACCTGCAAAGGCATCGCCCCCCGACAGCGAATTTGCCTGGAGGATCCCCAGGTGTCCCGGGATCATGCCGAAATCGTCTGGACCGCCGGCGGTCTTCAAATTGTCGATAGCAGCCGTAACGGGACATGGATCAACCATATCCGCATGTCGGCTGGCGCGACCCGCCACCTTGCCGACGGCGACCGCATCGGGGTGGGCGATTTTGAGTTCGTGGTCAGCCTGCCGGCGGTCGAGGCTGATACCGGTGAGGATGGCCCGGCTACTGAATTGACCCGGGTTTCTCCCGTGTCGGAGGTGATAACCGCCTTGATGGCGGATATCCGCGGCTTTTCAGCCTACGTCCAGCGTCATTCTTCCACCGACGCCCACGGCATGATCAAGAACATTTTTAATGTCTTCAGCGAAATCGTCGTGGAATTCAACGGCACGCTCAAGGATTATGCCGGTGATGCCATTTTTGCCTTTTGGGAGCATCGGTTCAAGGATGCTGCCGAACAATCAGGCCAGGCCTGCCGGGCGGCGCAGCGACAGATGCACGCCTTTGCGGATTTACGTGTCGATCTGGCCGAACGATACGCCGATGCGGATGAACTCCGGATCGGCTGGGGGATTACCACCGGTTCCATCACCCTTTCTTCTATGGGTTCCCGGGCGTCCGATCTGGCCGTGGTAGGCGACTGCGTAAACCTGGCGGCGCGCCTGTCCGGCCTGGCCAACAAGGATATCCCCGAAGCCATTCTCGTCTGCGCCCGCACGGCCGCACTTGTCGAAAAGCGCTTCGATCTGCGGGATTTGGGCCGTCATACCATCCGCGGGCGACAGGGGACGGAACCGCTCTTCGCCCTGGGTCCCGTCTTGACATGAATGCTTTCCAGCCTAAGTTAGATTTTGTGCATTAATGTGTCCAATTGTCTGAATTAATTCCTCTTCAGCTAAAAATACTGTTGACGCCGGAGCAATATCGGACACCAAGCGGCAAGACAGATCCTTTCTTCTTTCATTAAACACAACGGATGACCATGCGCTCCAATAACCAGAGGGGGGACGTGAGATGATGTTTATTCGCCAAACAAACCCAAGGGGTCAGGCCCAACAATTACCTCGGCGCGCATTGTTGCTGCTGCTCATCGGGGCCATGATCTTCGGCACTGGTGCCCATCGCGCGCTGGCCGATATGCCCAATGCCTGCCCGGTGGATGGCTGTGAGGTCCGCATCGAGCAGGTGGCGAGGTCGGGTGAAGAGCTGGAAATTACATTTAAATCCAATTTCACGCCCGATGTCTCCAAAAATCACTTCCATGTCTGGTGGGGGGAAAATTTTACCGTCCAGCAGGTGGGCCGCAACGCGGAGCCGGTCTACAACGTCAAGCAGGGCCGCTGGCACCGGCATGCCGACTATCCCACCTATACCACCCAGGGGGCCGCCTCGACCAAGGTCCGCGGCCAGGCGACAACCATCTGTGTGAGCGCCGCCGATCGTCATCACAATATTCTGGACGTGAAGAAATACCATTGTGTCGATGCCAGCCAGCACCTCTAACGTTTAGGCGTCATCATGGCCCTGCCTTCCTATGTCGGTCGATTCGAGGTTCTGAACGAAGCCGCCAGCGGCGGTTTTGCGGTCGTTCTGCGCGCCTGGGACGAGGAACTCGAGTGCCTGGTCGCCATCAAGCTGCTGCATCAAAGATTTGTGCCTGACAACGACATCCAGGAGCGTTTTCTGGAGGAGGCGCGACTGCTGCGGCGCATTCGTTCTCCTCACGTGATCCCGGTCCACGACGTGGGCCGCCTCAACGACGGGCGGCCCTATTTCGTGATGGACTTTGCCGATCAGGGGACTCTCCTGCCGCGCCTGGATCAGGGGACCGCTGACGGTACCCATGATCTCCAGGGTGTCAGCGCCATCGTGGATGCCGTGGCCGAGGGCCTGGCCGCCATTCACGCTGCGGGCCTTGTACACCGTGATGTCAAGCCGGCCAACATTCTTTTTCAGCTCGCCCGGCGAGGTCCGGCGGCCAGAGATCGCGCCGCGCCAGATACCCCGGAGCCGCCCGCCCGATTGGTGGCGGAGGATGAGCGCATTCTGATCGGCGATCTGGGAATTGCCAAGGACCTTGTCAAGCATGACGCCACAGCGACCATCATTGGCGGCACACCGCTTTACGAGGCGCCTGAACAGCGGGATCCCGCCGCCGAAATCACGCCGGCGGCCGATGTCTACGCCGCCACGGCCATGCTCTGGCACGTGCTCACCGGGAAACGGCCCCCGGCCGTAAACCAGGTCGACCATCAGCTGATGGAAGTGCCGGGCGTCTGGCGCGAGGTGATCGCTTGCGGCATGGCCCTGCAGCCGGAAGCCCGCTTCAGCGACATACAAGGCTGGCGAGGGGCCGCTCATGAGGCGCTGGCCCAGGCGGCCTTCGAGGCCCAGGCTGACGTGCCCACCGAAATGGCTGCCCCGGTGAGCCGATGTCCCTATAAAGGGCTGGCGACCTATCAACCCGAAGATGCCCACGTTTTCTTCGGTCGTGAAGCGCTCGTGGACGAAGTCGTACGCCGCTTCCAGCTCAACCGGGTACTCTTCGTCGGCGGGCCCTCTGGCAGCGGAAAATCTTCACTGGTTCGCGCCGGTCTCATTCCGGCTCTCAAAGCCGGGGCTCTGCCCGGCAGTGAAGACTGGCGTATGGCTTTGTTTACGCCCGGGCGCGACCCGCTGGCCGAACTCTACTTCCAGCTGGCGCGCCAGATGACTTCATCAACCCCGCCGGTTTCCCTCCAAGATCTCATCAACCACCCCACGATGGCACGGCATCTGGCTGATACGGACGGATCCGCAGATCCCCTCCTGCTGTGCATCGACCAGTTTGAAGAGTTGTTCACGCTCGCGTCGTCGGCGCAGCAAAATCGCTTCATCGCTGCCCTCTCGGCGATCACCGATCCCGCCGACAGCCGCGTGCGGGTGGTCATTACGGTGCGTGCCGATTTCTACGCAGCCTGCGCCCAGATTCCCTGGCTGGCGGAGCGGATCACTGACAACCAGGTGCTGGTCAGCCCCATGACGGCCTCCGAACTGAAACGGGCCATCATCGAACCGGCCCGGCCAATGGGGCTGGTTCTGGAACCGGGTCTGGTCGATACGATCGTCAAAGAAGCCGGCGGCGAGGCCGGCTCATTGCCGCTGGTGGCGCACGCGCTGGTGGAGACCTGGAACCGTCGCCGCGGCAACACGCTTACCCTGGAGGGGTACCGTGCCGCGGGGGGTGTTGCGGGGGCCATCAGCCAGACGGCGGATGCCATTTTCAAAGACGGCTTCAATCCCCAGGAGCGTGAAGCCACCGAGCGCCTTTTTCTGCGGCTCGTCTCCCCGGGGGAGGGCACCCCCGACACCCGCCGGATCCTGGCCCGCGCGGACGTCCGCCTCGACGCCCAACCGGAAGTGATGCAGCGCGTGGTCGAGCGGCTGACCGAAGCCCGGCTGCTGACGATTGACGATACCAGTATCGAGATCGCCCATGAAGCTTTACTGCGCACCTGGCCCCAGCTTCAGGGTTGGATCGAAGCTTCCCGCGACGAGCTGCGCACCCGCCAGCGCATCAGCCGGGCCGCGGCCGAATGGGATGCCCAAGGCCGGGACGCGGATCTGCTCTATCGCGGCACGCCGCTGCTCTCGGCGCTTGAATGGGCGGCCAGCAACGCGGAGCAGTTAGGGGCCGTCGAGCGCGCTTTCCTGGATGCCGCCGCGGATGCCAAGGCCCGGACCGAGGCCACCGCCGCGGAAAAGCGGCACCGGGCACGAAGGTTGCGGCGGATCGTTACCGTGGTGCTTTCGGCGCTGGCACTGGGCGCCACCGCTGCTTCGATTGTGGCCTTTATCGCCCTGCGCCAGGCGCGTCTGAATGCCGAAAGGGCTGAAGCGGCCACGGTCGAGGCCCGGGAGCGTTTTGCCGCCGCCCTGGGAGCTGGGGCCCACGGGATGGTGGACAGCGACCCCCTGCTGGCACTGATGCTTGCGGCCGAGGCGGTTGTTCGCACCGTCGAAGCACCGCCGGCCTACGAGGCGCGGGCTGCGCTGCTGGCCGCGCGGCAGGCGCTGGTGCGCGATGGTCCCTTTATTTTCGGCAGTCCCCTGGCGGCCGGCGATGCGCTCGCCATCGCCCTTAGCCCGGATGGTCGTGTGCTGGCATCTGCACGGCGGGACGGGACGATCGATCTCATCGATACGGGTTCGCACAAGCCGGTGGGGCCGCCGTTGCAGGCTCACCGCGGTGGGATCAGGGATCTGGACTTCAGTCCGGACAGCCGCTGGCTCGTTTCCGCCGGCGCCGACGGAACCCTGCGCCTCTGGCCGCTGCACCAGGGACTGGGCGGGGCCGGCCGCAAGATCGGAGAATCCGGCGACGTCATCATGGGGGTGGATTTCAGCCCGGACGGCGCCACCGTCTCCACGGGCAACGGGGACGGAACCGTTCAGATCTGGGACGTATTGCGCGGAAGGGCCATGGGGCGCCCGCTGATCGATCTGTCCCTCAGCTTCAGTGTGGTCGAATTCAGTCCGGATGGTCGCGGCCTGATTGCCAGCACCCACGACGGCCGGATTTTCGGATGGGCCCTGCCATCACGCGAACCGCTCTTCAATCCGGTGGCCGGGGTGCATACAAGCCACCTGCTGAAACTCGCTTTCAGCCCGGACGGTAATCATTTCGCGACCGCCAGCACGGATGGCACTTCCAGCATTATCGCCTTCCCCTCCGGACAGGTCGTCGGTCGGGCTTTCGAAGCGGACAGGCAGATTGGGGCGGTTCTATTCCAGCCCGACAGCCAGATCCTCATCGGCGGGGATGCCGACGGCCGCATCAATCTGTGGGATGTGCAGCAGCAGAAGCCGATCGTCACGACCCTCCGCGGCCACAGCCGGGCCATCGTCGACGCGGAGCTGAGCCGGGACGGCCGCCTGCTGGCGACCCTGGGGGAGGATCAGGTCATACGCCTGTGGCGGTTCGATCGCACGCAACCGCTGGCCCGAGAAATGCGGGTGGGCGGACAGTCGGCCAAGGCGGCGGCCTTCAGCCCGGACGGTCGTCTGCTGGCGGCCGGCGACGATGCCGGCATAGTAGAAATCTGGGAGCTGGGGACCCCAAACCCCCTCATGGTGCTCACGGGGCAGGGTGACGCGGTCTGGGCCCTGGCCTTTTCCCCCCAGGGAGGCCTGCTGGCAACAGGTGACCGGGCCGGGCGGATTAAACTCTGGGACCTGAGCAGTGGAAAAATAAAGCATACATTGGCCGAGAATGGTGGGGCCGTGTGGTCGCTGGCCTTCACGCGCGATGGCAAAGGGCTGGTGAGTGTCAGGGAAGGGGAAGTCAATCTGTGGAACGTCGCCACGCGGACACCTCAGACATTTCACGGGCCGGAGGGCGGGCAGAATACGCGCGGTATTCTTTCGCCGGACGACAGCTTGCTGGCAGTGACATCCACCCGGGGGGACGTTCGTGTATGGGACCTCGCGCGCACGTCCCTGGTCACGGAGATCCAAGCCGCCGACGACGTTCTCTGGAGTGTGGCCTTCAGCCCGGACGCGCGTCACCTGGCGCTGGCCTCCAGCGATGAAGTCGTCAGCGTGTGGGATCTGGCAAGCGGCAGACAGCGGGCCATATTCACCGGCCACAGCGGCGGGGCGACCGACCTGGCCTATCTGGCCGACGGCGTAACTCTGGTGGCCGTCGACCGCGGGGGACGGTTGCACTGGTGGGATGCTGAGAGCGGCCGCAAATTGACGGCGGCCTGGCCGGCGCACGCCGCCGCGAGTTGGCGGATCACCGTTCATCCCGACGGGGTGCGGTTCGCCACGACCGGTGATGACGGGAAGGTCCGTTTGTGGGATCCGCTCAGTGTTGCACGCGCCTGCGAGATGGCCCGCCAGGCCTTCGACGAAGTACGTCGCCAGCAGTACCTGGGCCCCGGCGAGGCCTCCCTGGCCTGTGACTGAGCGGCGCTTCCAGAGGGCAATGCAATTAAGTTGCCGGGTTTTATCTACTTCCTTACCGCAAAGGAGAACGCCATGAAAAGATGGGTGATCGGAATCGTAATCAGCCTGCTGGCCGTGCCGGCCTTGGCCTATGAACCTCTAGTGAAGAAAAACGTTTTCGAGCTGCCGGTCTATGAGACCCTGGGCGGCAAGACCATCAAGAATGTCAAGGTGGGGTGGGAATCCTACGGCACCCTCAATGCCGCCAAAGACAACACTATTCTGATCTGCCACTATTTCTCGGGCACCAGCCATGCGGCCGGCCGTTACACCGCCGAGGATAAGCGGCCGGGCTACTGGGATGCCATCATCGGTTCGGGCCGTCCGGTGGATACGGACAAATTCTACGTGCTCTCGGTGGACTCGCTTGTGAACCTGGGTACCGGCAACCCCAAGGTCATCACGACCGGGCCGGCCTCGATCAATCCGGCGACCGGCAAACCCTACGGGATGACCTTTCCCATCGTGACCATACGGGATTTCGTCAACGTCCAGAAAGCCCTGTTGGAGAGCATGGGGATCAAGCGTCTGCACGCGGTCATGGGGGCCTCCATGGGCGCCCTGCAGACCTATGAATGGGCTTCCGCCTATCCGGATATGGTGGCGCGGGCGGTGCCCGTGATCGGGGCGGGCTGGGCCGACGGCAACCTGATCGCCTGGCTCAACATCTGGGCGGCCCCAATCAGGCTCGATCCGAACTGGAACGGCGGCAATTACTACGATGGCGAACCTCCGCTGCAGGGCCTGGCCGAGGCCCTCAAGATCGTCACCCTTCATGCCCAGCACTGGGAATGGGCCAACGGTAACTTCGGCCGCGCATGGGCCAGGGCGGACCTGGACCCGGCGGCGTCCTTCGACCACCAGTACAAGATCGAAACGATCCTTGACGGGGCGGGCCTGGCAAGGGCCAAAGTCTCCGACGCCAACCATTTTCTCTACCTCGTCAAGGCCAACCAGCTTTTTCTGACAGGACACGGGCAAAGCTACGTCAAAGGTCTGCAGAGGATCAAAGCTCCCACGCTGATCATCCACAGCGATGAGGACCTGGTCTTCTTTCCGGAAGAAGTGCGCGAAACCGCGGCCTATATCCGTGCTGGCGGCACTCAGGTGGACATAGTTGAGCTCCAGGGCACACGCGGGCACCTGGACGGTGTTTTGAGCATTGGACAGGCCGGCGCGACGATCAAGACTTTCATAGAGAATTAAAGCCTATAATCTATATAAAAAACCTAAGTGCCTTTGAATGAGTTCTCCGCTTTATCGCCGCCTCACGCCTTGCCGAGAGCACTGATCTCAACTGTGAGATGCGATATAGTCAGGGGGCCGATAGGGAAATAGGCGCCTTATCGGCTGAACGATGCTTCCCGTGGGATTCAGTCGGTCCTATACCCCTATGTCCTTAGGTCCGAAGAAAGAGAAAGGCGTAGTTAATGAAGCCAAGACCACAAATAGGGGTGGGCGTGATCATTATTAGGCAAGGCCACTTGCTTCTCATCAAACGCAAGTCCGTTCACGGGGCTGGAACATGGTCGACCCCGGGAGGGCACCTCGAATTCGGTGAATCGCCAGAGGATTGCGCCACCAGGGAGGTGCGGGAGGAGACCGGGGTCGAGATCGGAAATACAAGATTTCTGGCCATCACCAACGATTTGTTCGAAGAAGCCGCAAGACATTACATTACGCTCTGGATTCAGGGCGAATACCGGTCAGGAACGCCCGCTATCGAGGCCCCTTATGAGATGAGCGCGGTAGACTGGTTTAAGCTGGAAAGCCTGCCCCAGCCTCTTTTCCTGTCGCTACGGAATCTCGTGGACGGCAACAGCCATCCCCGAAATGCCTGGCGTGAAGCCAGCTTAAATCATTAACCACTCGTGCTTATTTAACTTTCCGTTTGCACCTAAATCCCAAATAGGGTAGGGTCAAATCACTCGAACAACCCTCCGCCGGCCCCCGCACCCGTCGCAAAGACGTTATGCCTTTAAGGAACACGTTGCGCGAAATGTGTCTTTAAATGACTGATCTGTGTAATTATAAAGATGCTGCATAATTACGCTATTAAGCGCGTAAAGTAGAAAATAATACGATTTTGTAGTTACCCAAAGTCGAAGTAGATTGACTATAAGGCTGCAATTTTAATTAAATAATTGAATTAAATCCTATTTATTTTTGATGTAGAAGAATGTCTCAAATAATACTTCGCTTTAACAAGTAGAAACTACATAATACTAAGTTATTCACCATTACAAAACCATGTTCATTATATATAAATTTGTTAGGTTTTTCTGGATTGTGGCATTTATTTCAGTACTGAGCTGTTCAAGGAATGAACAAGTTGCCGGTGATCTGTCACGAGAATTTCTATCCAAGATAATGGTCGGGCACGTTTCAGAGGCAGCTACCGTTTTTCATTATCCAGAGAATTTGACGGAGCCAGAACGAACAGCTGAAACGGAAAAAATGACCAAAACTCTCCATATTATTACTCAGGTGCTAATACTTCCCAGAGAATCGCGTATCGTAACTAAAATCCCTGCCAATCATAGTTTTTACATCTATACTAGTAATGAACATTATTGGGAGTGGTTTCCTGTCATCGGCTCTGCAGCGTTTCATGTTAATTTCCCTAATGCCGGTAGTGAATATATTATTTTATCGTTTGCCGAAGTGAATGATGATGTTGTTCTAAAAAAGGTGCAATATTGCATACCTAAGAAAAACAATGATTCAAAGGCAATTATAATGAATATTACGAAGAGTGTATTAAGTGCACTACAATCTCCAGTACAAATAGATGAAAAAAAGAATAACATTTCAATTTAATGGGTATAACATCCGGCTGTAACAGGACTTGGTCCGCGATGCGGCCCTCACCAGTAGCCGGGGCGGTATGTGTAGACAATAAGACATGAGGTGTAATCATGATTGGAGTTGCTGCGGAAGGAATCATCCAATTAATATTTCACGTTATTATAGAAATTTTCTTTATCGGAACGGGCGAAATAATTCTTTACATCATATCCCTCGGGAAACGAAAACCAGTATGGAAAAGGGAAAGCAAAAGCGGATCAATCAAATTAGCTATATTTATAGACTTGAGCTTTATCATAGGATTTATATTCTGGCTTACCCTTGCATGGATCATTTTCAAATAGAATTTACATAAAGTAATAAAAAAGCATAAAAAACGGATCACACCATTAATCACTCGGACGGAATCGCGCGCTTGTATTTCGAATCAGCGTTATCTTAATTTTTAATTGGAGGAGAGATTTGAATAGCCGTAATTGTGTCCTCAGATTTCACAAATATTTTTTATTAGCCCTATCATGTATGCTGGTGAGCTTACCGGCTCATGCCCAAGACCAAGTAGATCCAATTAAATACTCTAAATCCAATCGCTGGGTATCCTCCACAAAAGTATACTACCAAAATAGCTTACGTATAACTATCCATGATGGTGATGATTACAAATTTATCACCGAAGGATATCGTGATCACAAACCTGTGTGGTCAAAAACAGGAGAAATGGTCACTTTTTTCCGAGCAACTGGAAAAACAGATTTTAAATCGTTTCATGAGTATAGAACTCATATTTGCGTTGTTAATTCAGACGGGACTAGCTTTAGGGAGCTGACTGATGCGGAGAACCCAAATGTGAATCCAACATGGACCAGAGATGGCTCAAATTTCATTATCTATAATCAATTGGCCAAAAGCTTGTTTGGGAAAAGTAAAATTTTTTAGATTGCGTCTGATGCCCAAATGAATGACGCTATACTAATATCAAATCCAGATAATGCTGAATGTGCTGAAAGCGGCCTAAAGGACGGACGTATATTTATTTATCGAATAAATCGTATGGCGTATACATTGAATTATATTACTCCATTTTATACATTGCCTAATACACAATCCTATCTCCTCTTGGATCCCAAAACTAAAATATATTACCCCGTGCAGCGTCAAAATAAATATCCTACACATAAACTGAGTCTTTCTCCATCTGAAACCAAGATTGTTTACATGAAGGATCTCGATGGCAAGCTGAACACCTATAACGATGCAGTTATTGCCTATGCAGAATTTGAATTGGAAAATCTTGTGGTGAAAAATGAAGTCGTGATATCTTCAGCAGATAGTGATCACATAGATATGTACCCTCGATGGAGCCCTGATGAAAGGTACATTGTCTATTCGTCAAGCAGAGGGATTGGAAATATGTGGGCAATGAAACAATATATTTACGATTTAGATACTGGAAAAACACATAAAATTTCAAATCATAATTTTACAGTAGACATGTACCCATGTTTTGAAGATAT
>JASJCD010000117.1 GCA_030066135.1 Desulfobacterales bacterium
TAGAGTATTAACTTTAGCAAAAATGTCAATGAGTTAAGGACTTCTTTCCAATGCCGATGGTTGCCGCGTCAGCAGGGGACCACGTTTGCAATGCGTTCCGGGGGTGGTTTCGAATTTTGGATTGGGATTCAAGCTACAGCGGCGGTCGTGAAGGTGACGTACGCCTATTTCCTTGCCGGAGGCACTTTGATTATGGGCAAGGCAAGTTCTAGCGGCTTAACCCTTCACGCGGGCGGCGATAACGAGCACCCCACACGTCAAACTATTTTGCTAACGCGCCAGCCACACAGACCTGTGTCGATTGGGTTCTATTCACCATTGCGGTGGCGCAAAGACGGGGCCCGCATAGGGGCCTGATCGGCATTTTATACCACCGCTGGAAGCACGGCGGAATTCAGCAATTCACGCGTTCATATGCCCTCGTGCCGAGCCCCATGGATTCGCCGTAGGCCAGGGCATGGGTACCGTCGATATCCGGGTAGACGGCCATGAATTTATCATCACCGGCTTTGATGCCCTTGGGCAGGGCGCTCGGATGATGAGGCGGTGCCTGGTTGACCAGGTCGAGGGCCGCCTGGTCGACGGCCACCGGGTCGGAGGAGACCAGGACGCCCAGGTCCGGGCAGATGGGTGCGTCCGAGTGGCCCTCGCAGTCGCAGCCCGGGCTCACGTTGGTAACGAAAGTAATGTGCGCCTTAATCTCCTGGCTGGCCAGAGCAGCGGCAGCATACTCCACCATCCGCTCTAAAAACAGCGGCGTATTCTCCTTCCACTCGATCTGCATCGCGCCGTATTCGCACGCATGCATGCAGGCCCCGCAGCCCACACAGGCGTCCTCGTCCAAGGTCGCTTTTTCTTCTTCCAGGGAGAGCGCTTCGTGCAGGCAGGCCGCCACACATGATCCGCAGCCGGTGCAGTTCTTCGCGATGATCGTGGGTCCCATGTCGCAGTGCTGCTGCATCTTCCCCTTTACGGTGGCGCAGCCCATGGCCAGGTTCTTGAGTGCGCCGCCGAACCCGCCCAGCAGATGCCCCTTGAAGTGGTTGAGGGTCACGAGCACGTCGGCGTCCACGAAATCCCCGGCGATGCTGCAGGTTTCGAAATGTTTCCCCGCAATGGCAACCTCGCGCGCGTTCTGGCTGCGGATGCCGTCGGCGATCACCACCGGGGCGCCCAGCACGTTGGGATCGAAACCATGCCGGGCAGCCACCAGGGCGTGGGAAACGCCCTCATAGCGCTGGCCAGTGTAGAGGGTATTGGTGTCGGCCAGGAAGGGGCGCGCCCCGGCTTTGACGAGCAGGGCCACGATGGGCCGAATCCAAATGGGGGCGATATGGCCGGTGGTGCCGGCCTCGCCAAAGTGCACCTTGAGGGCCACCAGGGATTTGCTCTCGATGGGGGCGAAGACCCCGGAGCGTTTGATCAGTCGCTTTATGCGCTTGGCATAAGGCATTTTCATCGATGTCCGCAGATTCCAGAAGTAAACTTTGGACGCCATGGTCATCTCCTCTGTGGATGTGATTGCAGAAATCGGACCGCTCGGTCGGGAAAATCGGTGAAGACGCCATCCACGCCGACCTGGAAGAAAAAGATGCTCAGTAAGTCTTCGAAATCGGCCGCATAGGGCGGTATCCGGCCGGAATCCAGGCGAAAGGTATAGGGGTGGACGGCCAGCCCGGCGGCTTGGGCCGCCGCCGCCAAATCGGAGATCTGCGGTTGCCCGGGCAGGGAATCCGGGTTGACGAGCATGTTCATCCAGGGCCCGACACCGTCGGCATAACGGGCGATTTCGGCCATGGCCGCCGGGCGCTTCATCCAATCGTAGTCGTAGGGTACGGCCTGCCCGTCTTCCATGACCAGGGTGAGCCCCCAGCGTGTCTCGGCAATGAGCTGGACCAGTTTGAGGTCCATCCCCATGGCCGGCAGCAGCTCGGTGCGCAGGCGGCGGAGCGCCCGGGGGTCGAAGCACTGCAGATAGATACGATCGTCCCGCCGGGTATAACCGTAGCGCTTCAGAATGGTCAGCACCGCCGGGCTGATATCCTTGCCGGCGTGGCGGTGAAACCAGGGCGCCTTGATTTCCGGATAGATGCCGACCGTCTTCCCGGTGCTGTGATTCATCCCCTGGATCAACTCGATTTCTTCTTCCAGGGTGCTGATGCGAAAGGTCGAGAGCCAGGGTGGAAAGCGCCGGGGGTAGATGGCCGTCTCCCGGTCCTCGACGCGTTTGACGCCTTCAGTCAGGCGCAGCTGTTTGAGCTCGGCCAGGTCGAAATCGATGACATAGTAGCGGCCGTCTGGCCGGCGGCGCGCAGGAAAGACGGCCGCCACGTCGGTGACCCGGTCCAGGTGGAGATCGTGCAGTACCACGATCCGATCGTCCCGGGTCATGACCAGATCCTGCTCGATGTAGTCGGCCCCCATGGCGTGGGCGGCGGCCTTGGCGGCCAGGCTGTGCTCGGGCAGGTACCCGCTGGCGCCGCGGTGGGCGATCACGATCCTGTCGGCCAGCACCGGCCCTGGGGCGCAGAAGGTCGCCACCAGGATTGCGGCGGCGATGATCAGCAAAGGCTGGATGTTCATACAGGGACTCCTAAAGCTATTTGACAAAGCGCATCGTGACATAGACCATCCCCGCCAGGATGAAGACACCCACCGCCGCGAAATGGACCCACAACCAGGGATCGACGCGGCCCTGCCGGGCGCGGGTGTGGTCGCGGTATTTGCGGTAGAGATCGACGATATTGGGGAAGGGGTCGTTGCGGTCGGCCAGGGCATTGTCGAAGAGATAGTTGGCAAGCATGGCGAAGGTGCCGACGGCCACAAGGGCCGCCGCCCCAATCACACCCAGTGCGATGATGTCCAGTGGACTCAATTCAGCTCCTCGTTAGCGGCAAACAGCCGCATTAAAGGGGTTGTACGATCCTTGATCGTCGAAGGGTATTCACCAACGAATTCACAGCCCATGCGGGCATAGAATCCCCTGGCGTGGGGGTCGGCAAGGATACCCAGCGCATCGATGCCCCGCAACCGGCACCGCTGTCGCAAATGCGCGAACAACTGTCTGCCGATCCCCCGTCCAATGTGCCGGGGGGCGACAAACATGTGCTCCAGCCAGAAGCCTTGCGCCAGTTTGACCCCGGAAACCAAGACGTCTTCGCGCCGGTTGACGACGGCATAATAGCCGACAATCTTTTGGTTGTCTTCATAGACTAAGACGTGGTTATCGCGGATATAATCTTCATCGATGGTCAGCTCCGGAGCCCAGCGATCGATGTAGCTGTCCGGATACCCCCAATAGCGCTTGGATGCAAAGGACAGCGCGGTCAGGATCGCGGCCTCGGATTCCAGGGCCCTTCTGATCATCGGCATGCATCCAGCATCATATCGTATTTCACTGCCCGCGATGAAATGTTTATCCCCTTCTTGAACACAAATACTCCGGTTTTAGCTCCCCTTTGTCCCGCCAACAGCCGTGATGGGCTTAGATCAAAACCAAACATCCATATCACGTAAAAGGCGTTTACAATTTTACCCGCGCACGCAGCGCCTTGATGCGCCCCCGCCGGATCTTGCCCTCCAGGCGCCTTTGGCGGGCCGCCCGGCCAGGTCGGGTGGGTTTACGTTTTTTGGCGGTGGTTGCCGCCTGACGAACGATCTCGACCAGCCGCTCCAGGGCTGCCGTGCGGTTTTTTTCCTGGCTGCGGTGCTGCTGGGCCTTGATGACGACCACCCCCTGCCGGGTGATGCGCCGGTCGCGAGAGCTCATCAAGCGCGTTTTGAGCGCCGCGGGGAGCGACGAGGCCGCAATATCAAAACGCAGATGCACGGCCGTGGCCACCTTATTGACGTTCTGGCCGCCGGCGCCCTGGGCGCGCACGGCGGAAATCTCGATTTCGCTCAGGGGAATGGAAATATGGGGGGTTATTCGAAGCATATCTAGCGATCGAACCGCGTCAGGCGCCCTGCCTGCGATTCGGCCCCCTGTCGCCGGCAGCGGTGATCAGAAGGCCGCAGTCTTCACAGCGGTATTTGATCTCCCCGTCCGCCCCTGCCAGGGTCTCAAATTCATAGCGCCGCTTTCCGCTGGTTTCGTAGCATTCCGGACAGAACCCGCCATCGAGCTCATCTTCCCGGATGGTCAAATGGCAGTGCCGACAGCGCCGCCGCGGGGCCGGTGCTTCCAGCAGCAGGAGGTTGTGGTGCGGGCAGTTCGACATTCAGTTCGCTCTTGGGTTGCGGCCGCAGGGGATCGTTGGCCCAAGCATTCGCTTCGCAAAATTTGGCTGCAAGGGCCAAGCCCCACCCTGCCGCCGGGCGCAGGGGCTTTTCAACCGACCGTCAAGGCCGCGGCCAGGCGACCACAGCGTGCCCGGCTTTGGGCGTCGGCCGCAACGAGTTCGATCTCGTCGGGCGAAGCGGCTCCCAGTCCCAGTTCAACCGCACGCGCAATCTGCTCCTGGGCAAAGACCGCGCGGTTCATGATCTGGGCATTGCTGCCCAGGTCTTTTAGAACCGCCAGGCCGACGGCGTCAATGGCCACCCGATCGGTGGCCGCCAGAAAAATATTACCCCGGGCCCGTTTGCCGGTCATGGGACCGCCGTCCACGAAAACGTCGACCCCATCCATGACCACGAGAGCCGGGGCAAAGGGCGCGTTGATCTCGGCAATCATTTTACGCTGGTGGGGCGAGGCGTGCAATTCGCTCATGTAGTGAAAACCATGGCGGGTGGTCGGCACCACGCCCACGTGCAGTTTGAGCGCCATCGTGAAGACGCCCCCGAACTGATGTGTCTTGAGGCAACCGGTAGAGACCAGGCATTCGGACTCCAGCACCGGGCGGGCGATACGGAAGCCGTCCTGCCAATGGGATCCGGGGGCGTCGACCTTGACCCAGTCACGCGCGGGCAGACGGTCGAAATCATCGATCTTCACGTCCAGCTTTTCCATCAGCGGTACGACCCCCTTGGCCTGCATTACCTCTTGGGTCAGCGGGTAACTGCGCTCGCCCAGAGTGATGGTGGCGGCCCCCATTTTCCAGAGTTCCGCCACCAGCGCCGCCAGGGTATCGTTGTGGGTCGAGCCGGGCACGGCATCGGCCGTGTTGAAATTGGGCTTGATCAAAACGTTCTTGTTTTTGACCGGATTGATCCCCAGCGTGTCAAGGGCACGGGCAACGCCCTGGCGGCGATCCTCGGTGTGCACGACAGCCACACGGCTGATTTGATCACGATTCATGGATAGTCCTCCCCGGCAGCCCAGCAGCAGCGTGCCGCCGACAATACCGGCACAGCGGATGAACTCCCGCCGGCTGACGGGCGGCAGCTTCGGTTGGTACGGCAAGTCTGCGATGGCATCCTCCTTGAAGGCCATAGTCGCCTGATCAAACCACCACCAGTGAAAGGGCGACAGCGTCCTTGAGCGTGTTGGCCACGATGCAGCCGCGCTCGGCAATGGTCACCAGCTTTTCCATCTCGGCGCGATCCGCGTAGTCCGCGCCGATCTCCATGCGGATGGCCGCAAACCGCATGGGCGCTTCGCTCAGCGCACCGGTGATGGTGATCTGGATGTCTCGAACGCCAGCTTCGCGCGCCTTTACAGCAGCCAGCAAGTTGCTCATAAAACAGCCACCCAACCCCATCAGGAGCAACTCACCCCCCATGGCCCCCCGGTCTTCACCCCCTTTGGCCTCCGGCCGATCGGTCAGCACTTTATGCTGACGGGCCACGGCCTCGGACGCCGTGGCCGCGATCTGCCGGACTTCGACCTTCACGCTGGCGCTCATGGCTTTTCCTTTTCTACCGATTTCTGCTGGCGTTCGTTTTTAAACCGCATGACGGCATCGTATTCCGCGCCGTCGAAAACGAAATGGATACCGCACAATCTTCCGGTCGCGGTATAGGAGATGTGCGAGACGATGCCCTGGACATTGACGGTACCGTCTGCCAGAGGCAGCGGGATCTCGGGCAGACGTTCGCCGATCGAAAACGGCGGGCCCGTGTCCGTCAGCATGATGCCGATGCCGTCGTTGCTTATATCGCAGACTTCAAAAGCCTGTCCCTTCAGGCGGATGCGGGTCGGCTTCAAGGTCGAAATACGCCGGCTTTTGCGTTTGTCGCGCTTGCTTGTCATAGTCTGCTCCCCGAAGCGTTATAAGATAAATCGCCGCCCCTTCTCAGAGCGAATCCCTCTGTGCAGCACCGCCTTTCACCTCGGGCAGCGCGGCCGCATGGCACGCCGGGCAGACGCCGTGGCAGGGCGTTGTCACTGAACAGTGCCATCCGTTCGATGGCCCGTTCGATATCGATCCATTCGCCGGCCGCCGCCGCGATCTTCTTGCAGAAGCTGCAGATGCGGATGATCCGATCGCTCGACGCCCTGACGCAGCAGTTCGACGGGCGCCCGTGAAACGACCCGAACCGTTCGGCATAAGAATTCAATATGCCCATCGCCGATGGATTTCAAGGCAATCATGATCTGGCGCCGGCACTCGGGCGAATCGCAGCGGATGGGAACCTGGATCGCTTTTTTCTCCGCGCGCGTCTTGTCGATCAGAATATCGTACAGGTGGCGGGTTTCCTCGCCGGCGATAAAATCCCAGAGCGAGCGCCCCAGCAACTGCAGGGAATAGCATTCCCTGCCAGCGCCGTTCTCCTCGGCAAATAGCCACCATTCATCATTGACATAGGTGATGCGGTTGGCGGCAGCGATGATGTACGGAATGACTTGATTATCTTCGGGGATGGTCATGGTGTTCTCTGTATCCGATCCGCTCGGCCGCCGCCGACCCGGCCCCTGAATAGCTTTTTTATGCCGATTGGGCTTCGCCTGTCCGGCGCCCCCTGCGCCAGGCCTTGCGGCGGGGTATCCAGCGGGGCACATTGGCCCGATATTCACGGTAGTCATCGCCAAAGCGGTTGACCAATCCGGGTTCTTCGACCAGCGGGAAATAGAGGCAATTGCCCAGGAAAAAAATCGCCCCCCAGGCCGCCAGCGCCCACGCGCGCAGGAGCAGGGCCTCGGCCGCCAGGATGAGCAGAACGCTGATGATCATGGGGTTCCTAACATGACGGTAGGGACCGGCCACGACAAGGTTGCGGGGCGGGTCCCAGGGCGCCGGCGTGCCGCGACCCCGGCGATGAAAAAGCGTCATGCACCATGCGGCCAGACCCAATCCGGCCGCGGCGCAGAAAAGCGCGCTCCAGAAGAAGAAAAGGCCGGCCAGGGTCGGCTCCGCGAAACGGCCATCGATACCCGTAAGGGCCAGAATCACGGCCGGCACCAGTACCAGGACCGTCCCGGGCAGCACGACAATCGCCTTGATATAGGCCCGCAGTATCGGGGGTTCAGGCATGGCACCCTTCTCACCGTGTCAGGCCCCCATCGGAAGCGCTTAGAGGAGAGCCCGTTAGGGTCTGCGGCTATTCCCGTACCAGGTTCAGACTGGCCTCAGCCGCATTGCCCAGGTGCACCGCATCGGCACCAACGGCCAGCAGCACAAAACCCTGATCAAGATAGGGTCTGGCGGCTTCGGCTTCCGCCGCAAAAATGCCCACGGGTTTACGCCGCGCCAGGCAGGCATCGCGGACACGGCGGATATGCGTCTGGACGTCGGGGTCGCCGATCCGTCCGGGTTTGCCCAGACTGCCGGAAAGATCGTAGGGTCCGATGAATACGGCATCGATGCCGTCCACGTCCAGGATGGCCTCGATCTGGCGCACGCCTTCAACGTGCTCGATCTGGACGACCAGGGCGATGCGATCATTAGCGCTCTGCAGATAGCGGTCAAAGGTGCGACCATAGCCGTGGGCCCGTCCGCCGCCAACGCTGCGGCAGCCTTCAGGCGGGTATTTGGACCAGGCCACCACTTGGCGGGCCGCCTCGGCGGAATTCACCAGCGGGGCGATAAGACCGTCGGCGCCGGCGTCCAGCGCCCGCTTGACCCAGATCTCTTCGATGGCCGGGATGCGCACCAGGCAGGGGCAGCGGTGCTGGGCCGCCTGCAGGATGGCGGTGATGGCCTCGATGCCCAGCGGGCCATGCTCGCCGTCGACGAACAGCCAGTCATAGCCGACGTCGGCGAGCACTTCGGCCACGGCCGCACTCGGCATGGTGAGCACTGTGCCCACCAGCGGCGTGCCCTGACGCAACATATCGCGAAATGATTTTTCGGAGTGCATGGCGGTTGCTTTCGAAGGGTTTTGCCGGGATAGCGCAGGTTGTCGCTGCATACGGCTTACGGAGCATAGCATAATGCTCCCGCGGTCGAAACCCTGGCGCGGAACGGCCTGCCATGACAAGGAGTGAACATCTTGGCCGTTTGCCTCGATTTCCCCGCGTGCCAGAGCGGCATAGATATATTGATAGACTCCGGATCGGTTTGCAACCCGTTGTTGTTATCCTTAAAATACCCTCAAACCGTTCTTTCATTCCGGCTGCGCCCGGGGGGGCAAACTCAAAATGACTTCCCAAGATGCCCGCGAAGTGCTGATCATCGAAGACGACCGCAACACGGCCGCCCTGGTGGCGCTCTATCTGGAACGCGATGGCTTCCGGCCGCTAACCGCCGAAAACGGCGAGGACGGGCTGGCCCTGGCGCTGAAGCACCGGCCCGTTCTCGTGATCCTCGATCTGATGCTGCCCCGCATGGACGGCTGGGAAGTCTGCCGCCGCCTACGGCGTCGCTCCGAGGTGCCCGTGATCATGCTCACCGCCCGCGGCGAGGAGATCGACCGTGTGGCCGGGCTGACCCTGGGGGCGGACGACTACGTGGTCAAACCCTTCAGCCCCAGCGAGCTGGTGGCGCGCGTCAAGGCGGTGCTGCGGCGCGTCCGGCCGCTAAAGGAAGACCCGTCGACCGTCCTCACGCATGGCGAAGTCGTGCTTGATCTGGATAAACGCCGCCTGACCGTCAAGGGACAGGCCGTGGACCTGACGCCCCATGAGTATGCCCTGCTCAAGGCGCTCATGGCCAGCCCCGGGCGCATCTTCACCCGGGAGGAATTGCTGCACCACCTCTACCCGGAGGGGGATACCGTGGTGATTGCCCGGGTGGTGGACGTCCATATCGGCAAGCTGCGCCAGAAGGTGGAGCCTGATCCCGCCCGGCCGCGGCACATCCTGACCGTCCGCGGCATCGGCTACCGCTACGCGGATCCGGAGCAGGCCGCATGAAGCGCTACCTGATCCTTAAATTACTGGCCATCCACCTGGTGGTCATCGGCTTTGTGATGATCATCGTCTGGCTGGCCATCGACACATTGGCGGCAGGCTATTTCGTGACCCTCATGGAAAAGTACAACATCTCGCCGGAGCCGGCCCACGCCATGTTCGTGGACGCGGTCCACCGCTACCTGCTGTGGGCCAGCCTGGCGGCCCTGCTGCTGGCCGCCGTGCTGAGCTTCGTGATGATGCGCCGGGTGCTCTCACCGCTTTCCCGCATGACGGCGATCAGCCGCGAGATCGCCACCGGCAAGTTCGATGTGCGCGTGCCGGCCGAGAGCCGGGACGAAGTCGGCCAGCTGGCCCGGGCCTTCAACCGTATGGCCGAGAGTCTGGAGGCCATCGAAGCGCTGCGCCGCGGCCTCATGATCGATGTGGCCCATGAGCTGCGCACCCCGCTGACCAACATGCGGGGCTACCTGGAGGCGCTTAACGACGGCGTGCTACCGCCCTCACCGTCGACCTTCGCCCTCCTGCACGATGAGACCCTGCGCCTGGTCCAGCTCGTGGAGGATGTGCTCCAGCTGGCGCGGGCCGACGCCGCCCGCAGCCGGCTGGTCCCGGCGCCACAGGACATGGGCCGTCTGATCCGGGAAGCCTTCGAGGCCCTGGCCCCGGAAATCGACCGCCGCCGCCTGGGCGTCCGCTACAGTCTGCCGGCCTCGCCGGTGATGGCAGCGGTCGACCGCCGCCAGATGGTCCGGGTGCTGCGCAATCTGGCCCAGAATGCCACCCGCTACTGTCCGGCCGCAGGGCAGATCGATGTCGCTCTGTATGAGGCCGACCACCAGGTCCGGCTCGACATCGCCAACCCCGCCCCGGAACTGCTTGAACGGGACCTGCCTTACATTTTCGAGCGTTTCTACCGCGGGGAAAAATCCCGTTCGCGCGAACACGGCGGCGCGGGCATCGGACTGGCCATCGTCAAGGAACTCGTCGATGCCCACGGCGGCCGGGTCGAAGCCCGCCTCGAAGAAGAACGCATCTGCATCCGTCTGACCCTGCCGCGCGAAGCCGCCTGACACGTCCCTCAATCTTTACCCAATCTTTACACAGCTTTTATGGCACCGTTAAACATCGGTCTTATCATTCGATTGTCGGCAAACCGCCGATCAACATCTGGAGGTGTCACATGCATAAACTAATGACCGTCATAATCATTCTGGCGGTGGTCGCCTTCGGCCACCACCAGGTGCTTAGCATGGACGACAAGTCCAACGATAAAAAAGCCGAACCGACCGGTCAACGCGCCGAAGCCGTATTTGCCGGCGGTTGTTTCTGGTGCACCGAATCCGATTTTGAAAAGATCGACGGTGTGATCGAGGCCGTGTCCGGCTATACCGGCGGCGAGAAGAAGAACCCCACCTACAAACAGGTTGCGGGGGGTGCCACGCGTCACGCCGAGGCCGTAAAGGTGATCTACGATCCGGAAAAAATTTCCTATGCCCAACTGCTTGAAATCTTCTGGCGCCACGTGGATCCCACCGATGACGGCGGCCAGTTTGTCGACCGCGGCTACCAGTACCGCAGCGCCATCTTCTATGCCAACGAAGACGAGCGCCGGCTGGCCGAGGAATCCCGCGACCGCCTGGCGGCCTCGGGGCGTTTCGACCGACCGATCGTGACCGAAATCGTGCCCCTGGGGCCGTTTTATGTGGCCGAAGATTACCACCAGGACTACTACAAAAATAATCCCATTAACTATTACAGGTACCGCACCGGGTCCGGACGGGATCAATTCCTGACCATTACCTGGCATG